>NZ_JBXWLY010000004.1:0-357378 GCF_059609525.1 Ruegeria sp. YTSC325 | reverse complement strand
CAACTGCAAAGCGGACTCGGGCGTCATCGCGACCCGGTTCTCACCGTCCAGTATTTCCTTTGGTGTGCCTAGCTTCACTGGCAGTCCCCCTAAGTTTCACTCGGTCCGAGCGGTTCATCGGATATGTTTGATAAGCACGCTGTGTAGCTGACGCAACATTATTTCGCAAGCGCAGCATCCGTGACGCTGTGTCATTGCCTTGGCCACTCTAAATCCACCTGCGGGTTTTGCGTTCGTAACGGGCGAAATCAGTGCGGAAACTCCGCCGCATTCGATCTTCTTCAGGCAGGATAAAGCGCTGCTCCAGCAACCAGACGAAGATCGGAATCAGGGCCAGCGACAGCACTGCATCGAAGCGCAAAACCAGACCGGCCAGAATCAACACGTCGCCCAGATAGATCGGATTTCGGCTGCGTGAGTAGATGCCCGACTGCACCAAAGACGAGGGCGTTTCGTGCGGAATGACTGTTGTCTTGAAACGACGAAACTCGGCCACAGCCAGAGCCGCCAGCAAGATGCCGCCGCCGATCAAAATACCGCTCAGCAAATCGGTCAGGCCGCTGTCCAGGGACAACCCCATCGGGAAATGGCGCGCCTGGAGCCAGGCAACACATGCAAACCCGACAAGCCAGACAGGTGGTATATCGACCCAGCGCATTGGCAGCCTCCGCAGCGGACGACATGCAACGGCACGTCGCTTCTGCGTGTCCTCGTACCGTTTTAAGGCCGGATTCGCAAAAGCGCGGGATGTCGCATCAATGGACAGAGAATTCAGGATCGGTTACGCCATTGAAAAAGACGCATTCTTAACACAAGGCCACTCCCTGCGATGACCGATTTTGCCGCGACCAAAGCCCTTTTTGAGCTACCCGACGGAGTGATCTATCTGGACGGGAATTCTCTGGGCCCCCTGCCCCAAGCCGCCGGGAAAACCGTGGCCCGCATGATAGAGGATGAGTGGGGTCAGATGCTGATCACTGGCTGGAACAAGGCCGGCTGGATAGGGTTGCCCACAGGTCTGGGCGATCGCATCGGGCGGCTGATCGGAGCGGAACCGGGAAGTGTCGTGACTGGCGACACGCTGTCGATCAAGGTGTATCAGGCCGTCGCCTCGGCGCTGGAGCTGTGCCCGGATCGCAGAGTAGTGTTGTCAGACAGCGGCAACTTTCCCTCGGATCTGTATATGGTCGACGGCCTTTTGCGCTCGCTTGGGTCGGATTATGAGTTGCGCGTTGTCGCCCCCGAAGATGTCGCCGCACACATCACCGAGGACGTAGCGGTTTTGATGCTGACCGAGGTCGATTACCGCACCGGCCGGATGCACGACATGAAGTCACTGACCGAACTGGCCCATGCAAAGGGTACCGTGACGGTCTGGGATCTGGCCCATTCCGCCGGCGCAATTCCGGTGAACCTGTCCGGTTGCAACGCCGATTTCGCGGTGGGCTGCACTTATAAATATCTCAATGGCGGCCCCGGCGCGCCCGCATTCATTTATGTCGCGCCCGGTTTGACGGATCGCGTACGCCCGGCCCTGTCGGGCTGGCTGGGGCACGAAGCCCCGTTCGCGTTCGATCTGGACTACCGCCCCGGTAACGGGATCGAGCGGATGCGCGTCGGCACTCCTCCGATCATCCAAATGACGGCGCTGTCAGCGGCGATGGATATCTGGGACATGGCCGATATGGCGGATGTGCGCGCGAAATCTATCGAATTGACCGAGCTGTTCATCACACGGGTCGAGGCCACCTGCCCCGACCTGACCTTGGCAAGCCCGCGTGATCCGGCCCAACGTGGCAGTCAGGTTTCCTTCCGGTTTGCCGAAGGCTATGCCGCCTTGCAGGCCTTGATCGCACGCGGTGTGATCGGAGATTTCCGGGCCCCTGACATTATGAGGTTCGGGTTCACCCCGCTCTATATAGACGCGCAGGACGTTGAGAACGCTGTCACAATTCTGGCCGACATAATGAAGAACCAACTATGGGATACGCCAGAGTACAAAACGCGCCAGCGGGTTACGTAACCTCGATTCCCGCTCCAATAACCGTGGCAAGATTAGAGTTTGAGCGGATGAATTCCTGATAATCGCTGGCCGAGGTTTTTATCCCACGCAGCGCTGAGGCAATCATCTTGGCTGTTTCCCTTGGCCCATCGAACAAACGCACCCGCCCCTTTTCTGCCTCGCGCCGCAGCCAGTCAGCATAAAGCGCCATCAACTGCGCCTCACCCTGTGTCACGATATCGGCGGCAGTGGACACGCTGGCATCCAGCAGCTCTAGCCCGTGGGGCGAGGACATGATCTCGGCCATGCCATCCGTTTGCACATGGATCGCATTTCCGATGATTTGTGAAACTGATCCCTCCATATTCAGCGCTTCGGCAACGGCGGCCGTTTTACGCTCGTAGTGCAAATGTGTCAGTTGGCGCAGGATGGCCTCTTTGTTTTGAAAATGCAGGTACAGGGCAGGTCGGGACATACCCGCGCCTTTGGCGATGTCATCCATTGACGTTTTTTTGAACCCATAAGCCGAGAAGGCTTGAAGCGCCGAATCCAATATAGTCAGGCACTTATCATCCAAAACATAATTTTCCAGTGTAGCTTTTGACATTTTTTACCCATTTTGTCAGTTGACCATCTGACATATTCAGCTAACTATGTCAGAAAGTAACGACAGCTACAAGGCAAGAGGAAGCGCAATGGCGACCAATCTGAAGATCAACGGAACGTCACATCAGGTCGACCTGCCTGAAGACGTCCCTCTTTTGTGGGTCCTGCGAGATGAGCTTGGACTGACCGGCACAAAGTTCGGATGCGGCGTTGCAGCGTGCGGCGCGTGTACCGTTCACATTGACGGCGAGGCCGTTCGGTCCTGCCAAGTTGCGTTGTCAGATGTGTGGGGCGACATCACCACGATCGAAGGGCTTGGCACACCAACTGCTATGGCCAAGATCCAGCAGGCATGGGTCGATCATCAGGTTGCGCAATGCGGCTATTGTCAGTCAGGTCAAATCATGCAGGCCGCGGCGCTGCTGGCCGAAAATCCAACGCCGACGGACGCCGATATTGATGACGCAATGCAAGGAAACCTTTGCCGTTGCGGCACTTACCCGCGCATCCAGGCTGCGATCCATGACGCGGCCTCCAAACTGAAGGAGGCATAAACCATGGCGTCTGTTGGAAAAATCCTCCGTCGTACGTTCCTTATCGGCTCGGCCGCCGTTGTCGGCGGTGTCGCCTTTGGCGCTTATTACGTCACGCGTCCGGCCGCGAACCCGCTGCGACCCGGCAAAGGAGAGACCGCCCTTAGCCCCTTTGTCCTGATAGACCAGCAGGGAGTAACCCTGTTTGCTCCGCGTGCCGAGATGGGACAGGGCGTTATGACCACGTGGGCCGCACTCATTGCCGAAGAGCTTGATGTTGAGATCGACGACATCCGCGTGTTGCACGGCCCTGCGGCTGCTGCCTATTACAACTCGGCACTCATGGCCGAGGGGCTGCCAAATAAGGGCTATGACGCCAGCGAGTTCCAGCACAACCTGGGCGAGGCCCTTGGCGTGCTTGGCAAACCGCTGAACCTTCAAGTCACAGGTGGCTCGACCTCTATGAAAGACGGGTTCGAGCGGATGCGTGAAGCCGGTGCCACCGCGCGTGAGACGCTTAAGCAGGTCGCCGCTGATCGGCTGGGCGTGGATCGGGCACAATTGAAAACCGAACGCGGCGCAGTGATCGCGCCGGATGGCACGCGCATTTCTTATCACGAGCTCGCCGAAGCCGCTGGTCAAATCGAACCGCCCAACGTTGCATTGCGCGACCCATCGACCTGGCGCCTATTGGGTCAGAACCTACCCCGTGTCGACGTGGTAGGGAAATCCACCGGCACAGCTGAGTTCGGCATCGACGTGCGACCCGAGGGTTTGAAGTTCGCTTCCGTTCGAATAAACCCGAAGCTGGGCGGCACAATGAAGGGATATGACTCCAGTTCAGCCGAATCCATGCCCGGCGTCGAAAAGATCGTCAATCTTGGCGACGGTGTCGCGGTGGTCGCAAGCAACACCTGGCTTGCCATACAGGCGGTCGAAGCCATCGACATCGACTGGGGTGACGCCCCCTACCCCCCCGAAACCGACGGCCTGTTTTCCAAGATTGCCGAAGCGTTTGACGACGCGCCAAACTCGACCATGCGCGATGATGGCGACGTGGACGTTTTGCCCGACGGCGCGACAGAAATCTCGGCAGAATACAAAGTGCCGTACCTGGCCCACGCCACAATGGAGCCGATGAACGCCACGGCCCTGTTCACTGGCACCAAGCTAGACCTGTGGTGTGGCAACCAGGCACCGACATTGATCCAAATCCGCGCCGCGAATACAGCCAATCTGGCTACCGAGGCGGTCGATATTCATACCACCTATCTAGGGGGCGGTTTCGGTCGCCGTGGTGAACTGGACTTTGCAGAAATCGCCACCAAAGTTGCGATGGCGGTACCCAATGTTCCGGTTCAGACGACCTGGAGCCGGGAAGAGGATATGCGTCACGATTACTACCGCCCCGGTGCAATCGCCCGGATGCGCGGAGCGGTCAAGGATGGCACTGCCGTTCTGATCGACGGTAAGGTGGCGTCGCAATCCAGCACGCAGCAAGCAGTTGAACGCTATACTGGCCTGCCGGGCGGAGGACCCGACAAGGTTCTTGTCGAGGGGTTGTTCAACCAGCCCTACGCAGTACCGAACTACCGCATCAGCGGCCACATCGCCGATCTGGCCGTGCCAGTAGGCTTCTGGCGCTCGGTCGGCAATAGTCATAACGGGTTCTTCCACGAAACTTTCATGGATGAAATGGCTCATGCCGCAGGTCGTGACCCGCTGGAGTTCCGGCTGGAGCTGGCCAAGGCCGAATTCGCCCCAGCTGCAGGTGTTCTGCAAGCCGTGAAAGAGATGTCCGGCTGGACCGGAGAAACCCCAGACGGTGTCGGAAAGGGCGTCGCCATGACCTACAGCTTTGGCACTCCGGTCGCTCAGGTCATCGAAGTGGTCGACGAGGACGGCACCATTCGCATCGCTAAAGCGTGGATCGCCTGCGACGTGGGTATTGCTTTGGATCCAGGCACGGTCGAGGCGCAGATGTTCGGTGGAATGATGTATGGCTTGTCGGCCGCCGTTATGGGTGAAATCACGTTTGCGGACGGAGAAGTAGAGCAATTCAACTTCCCCGACTACGACGCGCTGCGCATGCACAACGCTCCGGTGACCGAGGTACGTATCCTCGAAACCAACGCGCGCCTGGGAGGCGTGGGTGAGCCTGGCACACCTCCGTCAATGCCTGCACTTGGAAACGCGTTGTTCGACCTCACGGGCGAGCGCGCACGCACCCTGCCACTGATCAATCAGTTCGATTTGCTGGTTTGATCGCGATGCGCCGGTCTGGTTCTTCTCTCCTGGACCGGCGCACGCCTTCTATGCCGATTGCTGCAGTGTCGCGGCCTTAGAGCCAGCAGACCATGCATGAACAGCTTCTCCGAACGCTTTGAACAGCGGGCGCGAGACCGGATCGTTCTCGGCATCCCATTCCGGGTGCCATTGCACCGAAAGCGTAAAACCCGGGGCGTCCTTTATATAGATCGCTTCTGGCGTTCCATCCGGCGCGTGGCCATCTACCACAACCCGATGCCCGACCGTCTTGATCCCCTGCCCGTGCAGAGTATTCGTCATGACTTCGGTCGCATCCATCAAACGGTGAAATACGCCGCCTTCGGACAGTGTCACGATATGGCGCAGCGCAAACTTTTCTTCCAACGTCCCATCCGGTGGCATGCGATGGTTCATCCGCCCCGGAAGATCGCGAATTTCGGGATAAAGTGTTCCACCCATTGCCACGTTGACCTCTTGAAACCCTCGGCAAATGCCAAAGAACGGCTGGCCCCTTTCGACACAGGCCCGCACCAACGGCAGTGCGATCGCATCCCGCGCCCGATCAAAATCGCCATGCGCATCGGTTGCGGACTCACCATATTCCTCGGGGTGCACATTCGGGCGCGCGCCGGTCAGCAAAAAGCCGTCACAGACGTCCAGCAATTCTTCCACTGAAACGTAGCGGGGATCAGCCGGAATTAGCATCGGCAAACAGCCTGACACGTTCGCAACCGCGTCCGAATTCATGGTCCCACCGGCATGGGTCGGGTATTGATCATCCAACAAGTATGAGTTGCCGATAATACCCACAATAGGTCGAGGCATTCTTCTTTCCCGGTTGTTTTTGCGTTTCGGGAAAGCTAGCCGCCGTCACAGCAGCGCGCAATAGCACAGCCCCTGTGTGGCAGCGCAGGCACTTGTTCACTTATGCACAAGGGGAACAAGAAACAGTCAAATGACCATTTGTGAGGCATTCCACGAACACCGAAAGTCGAAGGGCCCAGGGGCCCTTCGACAGGTTCATCAAATCTCGCCGATCAGGCTGGCAGCTTCGATCCCCGCCATCGCCGCGATCGCGTCATTGTCCGAGGTGTCGCCGGTCACGCCAACAGCGCCGATCACGGCCCCTTTCTTGTCGCGCAACAATACGCCGCCCGGCACAGGCACAACCTGCCCGCCATATACACCGTTCACAGCGGCCATGAAGTACGCCTGCGCCTCGGCCCGGGCCATCTGCGCGGTGCCTGCCATGCCCAGCATGACCGACCC
Organism: Ruegeria sp. YTSC325; assembly: GCF_059609525.1. Lineage (NCBI taxonomy): Bacteria > Pseudomonadati > Pseudomonadota > Alphaproteobacteria > Rhodobacterales > Roseobacteraceae > Ruegeria > Ruegeria sp. YTSC325. The sequence continues at coordinate 350,700 of NZ_JBXWLY010000004.1, read as the reverse complement.
ATAGGCTTTTCCCTGCGCAATCGCAAAACGACCGGGCGCGGCACCGTCTTCACGCTCAAAGGCGATCACATGACCACCGGCGTCCAGAACAACAACTGACAGGGGTTTCAGCTCCAATTCGCGGCCCTGTTCCAAAGCCTTGCGCACAATCGTGCGCGCCTTGCGCAATGTAACAGCCATGCGTGATCCCTTTCATCTGGCCAAAAATATCCTCGGGGGAGCGGGAGCGGGCAAACAGCCTCCTCGCTCCGACCCTATCCGTTCAACCCAAGCTCGCTTTCAACTCCAAACGGCGGGCGTGCAAAACCGGCTCGGTGTAACCCGAAGGCTGAACCCGGCCTTTGAACACTAGATCACAGGCTGCCTGGAATGCCACACCGTCAAAACCGGGCGCCATCGGGCGATAGCTCAGGTCGCCTTCGTTCTGGCGATCCACCACGGCGGCCATCTTCTGCATCGCCGCCATCACCTGTTCTTCGCTCACCACGTCATGGAGCAGCCAGTTGGCCAGCGCCTGCGACGAAATCCGGCAGGTTGCGCGGTCTTCCATCAGGCCGATATCGTTCAAATCCGGCACTTTCGAACAGCCCACACCCTGATCAATCCAGCGCACGACATATCCCAGAATGCCCTGCGCGTTGTTCTCGATTTCGCGGGTGATCTCGTCCTCGCTCAGGTTGCGGCCTCCCAGCAGCGGCACGGTCAGCAGGTCGTCCAGCGTTCCGCGCGCGCCGCCTGCGGCCAGTTCGTCCTGACGGGCCAAAACGTCGACCTTGTGGTAATGCGTGGCGTGCAGAGTTGCAGCGGTCGGCGACGGCACCCACGCGCAAGTCGCGCCAGATTTCGGGTGGCCGATCTTCTGATCCAGCATATCGCCCATCCGGTCGGGCATCGCCCACATGCCTTTGCCAATCTGCGCCTTGCCTTTCAGACCACAGGCTAGACCGATATCGACATTGCGATCCTCATACGATGTAATCCAAGGCGTCACTTTCATGTCCCCCTTGGGCAGCATCGGACCTGCTTCGATAGAGGTATGGATCTCATCCCCGGTCCGATCAAGGAAACCGGTGTTGATAAAGGCCACGCGAGATTTCGCGGCGCGGATGCATTCTTTCAGGTTGGATGAGGTGCGGCGCTCTTCATCCATGATGCCCAGCTTAACGGTGTTGCGCGGCAGGCCAAGGATGTCTTCGACCATATCGAAAATCTCGACCGCGAAAGCGACTTCGGCTGGCCCGTGCATCTTGGGCTTGACCACATAAACCGAGCCTTTGACCGAATTCCCACCTTCACGCTGCAGGTCATGCATCGCAATCAGCGTGGTGCAGAGCGCATCCATCAGGCCCTCACCGATCTCATTGCCTTCACCATCCAGAACGGCGGGGTTGGTCATCAGATGGCCCACATTGCGGATCAGCATCAGCGAGCGGCCTTTCAGCACATCCTGTTCGCCGCCTGCGGTGGTATAGGTCAGATCGTCAGCCAGTTTCCGGGTGAAGGTGGTGCCGCCCTTGGTCACTTCTTCGGCCAGATCGCCTTTCATCAGGCCCAGCCAATTGCTATAGGCCACGACCTTATCTTCGCCATCCACACAGGCCACCGAGTCCTCGCAGTCCATGATCGTGGACAGCGCCGATTCCAGATGAACATCAGCAATCCCAGCCGGGTCGGTCGCGCCGATGTTGCTAGAGGCATCGACAACGATTTTCACATGCAGCCCGTTATTCTTAAGCAGAACGAAATCAGGCTTCTCAGCCTCACCGCCAAAGCCGACAAATGCCGCAGCGTCGGCAAGCGCAGGTACCAGCGCACCGCCTTCGACCCGCAGATCGGACACATCGGCCCACGAGCCTGCAGCCAGCGGTACAGCATCGTCCAGAAAACCTTTGGCCCATGCAATCACACGGGCACCACGCGCCTCGTCGTACCCTCCGGCGGCTGGCAGATCGCCCATCGCGTCCGTGCCATACAGCGCATCGTACAAGCTGCCCCAACGTGCGTTGGCGGCGTTCAGTGCAAAACGGGCATTGGTGATCGGCACAACCAGCTGCGGGCCGGGTGTCGAGGCGATCTCGAGATCGACATTGGTGGTTTCGATCTGGAAATCGTCACTCTCTTCGACCAGATAGCCGATCTCGCGCAGGAATGCCTGATAGGCGCTGGCGTCGTGGTCCTGACCTTTGCGGTCCAGATGCCATGCGTCCAGCTGGCTCTGCATCTTTTCACGCTTGGCAAGAAAGTCGCGGTTTTTTGGGCCCAGCTCGGACACCAGCCGCGACAGACCATCCCAGAACGCATCGGCCGTAACACCGGTGCCAGGCAGCGCCTTGTCTTCGATGAACTCGGCCAGAACCGTATCAACTTGAAGCCCGCTGCGTGTCTGTCTGCTGGTCATAATGTTCCTCCCGCCTTTTTGTGCACCACTGTGTGCAGCCAGCATTTAGAGTGAAAGTTTCCGATAGGCAACGTGCCGCAACAATTTCGGTAAAAAAAACTTACCAAAATTTCGTGACCAGCTTTTGGTTGGGCCCCGACACCGCTTGCAGCCCATTGCCACAGACCATAACGTCGCCTCAAACTCCAACCGATGCGAGGCCCAGATGCGCGACGCTGCCCCTACGACGATTTATCTGAAAGATTACACGCCCTTTGGCTATCTTGTGGACAGCGTGCATCTAACCTTCGATCTGGCAGCGCACGCCACCCGCGTAACATCGCGCATTGCTTTCCGCCCCAACCCCGATGCCACGGACCGCACCTTCTTTCTACACGGCGAAGAACTGACCCTGATCCGCGCCTGCATTGACGGGGTGCAGATCGCGCCCGAGGTGACCGATAAGGGCCTGACCGCGCCCGCCCCTGACGCGCCCTTCATCTGGGAGGCCGAGGTTGAGATTGACCCCGGCAACAACACCGCGCTTGAGGGGCTCTATATGTCAAACGGGATGTATTGCACCCAGTGCGAGGCGGAAGGGTTCCGCAAGATCACCTATTATCCCGACCGCCCCGATGTGATGTCCACCTTCACCGTGCGCATCAACGGCGATTTGCCCGTGCTGCTGTCCAACGGCAACCCAAGCGGCAAAGGCGAAGGCTGGGCCGAATGGACCGACCCTTGGCCCAAGCCTGCCTATCTGTTCGCTCTGGTCGCGGGCGAGTTGATCTCGCATCCGGGCCAGTTCACAACCATGTCCGGGCGCGATGTCGAGCTGAACCTCTGGGTCCGCCCCGGCGACGAGGGCAAATGCGCCTTTGGCATGGAGGCGCTGAAAAAGTCGATGAAATGGGACGAGGACGTATATGGCCGTGAATACGATCTGGACGTGTTCAACATCGTGGCTGTCGATGACTTCAACATGGGCGCGATGGAAAATAAGGGGCTGAACATCTTCAACTCCTCCGCCGTGTTGGCCAGCCCCGAGACCTCGACCGATATGAATTTTGAGCGGATCGAGGCGATCATCGCTCATGAGTATTTCCACAACTGGACCGGCAACCGCATCACCTGCCGCGACTGGTTTCAACTGTGCCTGAAAGAAGGCCTGACCGTGTTCCGCGACGCGCAGTTCACGTCCGACATGCGCTCGGCCCCGGTCAAACGCATCCACGACGCCATCGACCTGCGCGCCCGGCAATTCCCCGAGGATAACGGGCCGCTCTCGCATCCTGTCCGGCCCGAAAGCTTTCAAGAGATCAACAATTTCTACACCGCTACAGTCTACGAAAAAGGTGCGGAAATTATCGGTATGCTGAAACGGCTGGTGGGTGATCAAGCCTATACCAAGGCGCTGGATTTGTATTTCGACCGCCATGACGGGCAAGCCTGCACGATCGAAGACTGGATCAAGGTATTCGAGGATACGACCGGTCGCGATCTGAGCCAGTTCAAGCGCTGGTACAGCCAATCCGGCACTCCGCGCGTAACGGTGGCCGAAGAATGGGCAGACGGCACTTATACCCTGACCCTGTCGCAGCGCACCGAACCCACGCCGGGTCAGGACGAAAAGCTGCCGCAGGTGATCCCGGTGGCCGTTGGCCTTCTGGGCCCCAACGGTGATGAGGTCCGCGCGACTGAGGTGCTGGAACTGACCGAAGCCAGCCAAAGTTTCACCTTCACCGGGCTGGCGGCCAAACCAACGGCCTCGGTCCTGCGGGATTTCTCGGCCCCGGTTATTCTGGAACAGGATCAAAGCAACGCCGAACGCGCCTTTCTGCTGGCCAATGACACGGACGCGTTCAACCGATGGCAAGCCGGGCGCTCGCTGGCCGAAGACACGTTGTTGAACATGATTCAGTCCGACGCAGCCCCTGATGCCGACTATCTGGATGGCCTTCTTGCTGTGTTGCGTGATGATGACTTGGACCCGGCCTACCGCGCTTTGGTGTTGGGCCTCCCGACACAATCTGAACTGGCTGCCGCGTTACACGAGAAAGGCTTAACGCCCGATCCAATGGCAATCTGGACCGCCGTTGAAACGCTGCGGCAAGTCACCGCTCAACACGTGCAAGACCTGTTGCCACGTCTGCACAGCGAGACCGTGATTGTATCCCCTTATAGCCCGGATGCGGATCAATCGGGAAAACGCGCGCTGGGCGGGGCCGTCCTTGCGCTGACCTCACGACTCGACGGGGGTGCAAAGGCAGGTGAGGAATACAAAGCCGCCGACAACATGACCCTGCAACTGACTGCCCTGTCCTGCCTGCTGCGCGCTGGCAAGGGCGAGGCCGAACTGGCCGCATTCTATGATCAATGGCAACACGACCGGTTGGTGATGGACAAGTTGTTTGGACTGCAAGTCTCGATGGCCGCGCCGGATGCGACGGCGGATGTGGCGCGCAACCTGACCGAGCATCCGGATTTCAACTGGAAAAACCCCAACCGCTTCCGCGCGGTTATGGGTGCGCTTGCGATGAACCATGCCGGATTCCACCGGGCCGATGGCGCGGGCTATGCCCTGCTGGCGGACTGGTTGATCAAACTGGACCCTGTGAACCCGCAAACCACGGCACGGATGTGCTCGGCCTTCCAGACGTGGAAACGCTATGACACCGACCGCCAGGCCCTGATCCGCGCGCAGTTGACCCGCATCGCAGAAACACCCGATCTGTCGCGGGATACGACCGAAATGGTGTCGCGCATCTTGGACGCATGACGCCTTACACGTTCACCCGGCAGAACAGAACGCCGCGCGTTTTGGCGATCCTGCTCTGCATCTACAGCGCGTTGATCGCTCTGGTCGTGTGGTTTGACGCGGTATGGTGGCTGATCGCTCCGCTGGCACTGACCACTCTACCCGCAGTTTGGGACTTTGTGCAGGGTACCAAAGCCGGATTGTCGGTGGGGAAGGATACGTTGAGCTGGTTCACCGGACCGCGCAAGGCCGAGGTCAATCTTGCCGATATTGACCACGTTCGAATGGACACGCGCTGGGATTTCTCAGTGCGTGTATCGCTGGTCCTGAATTCCGAGAAAAAGATTCGCCTGCCTGATGAATCTACCCCTCCGCACCGCGTGTTTGAGCAGGTTCTGCAGGCCACCGGGCTACGGGTTGAACGGCATCACTTTACTGTATTCTAGGGGTAATCCGGATACCCAACCTGGATTGTTCACGAATTTAGCGCTAAACGACCCCTGAATCTTGAATTTGAGTAAAATCAGGAGAAAGATTAAGTCCAACGTTACCAGTTTTTACAGTTACCGAGTTTTACCATGTTGCGGTTCTTCAAGTCCAACGCGCCCAGCGCATCTGTCCCCCAAATCCACCCGGAGTTGTGTCTAACGCCAGATGTGTCTGCGGTGTTTCCGCAGCGTGGCCAAGTGAATATTCCTGTCGTTGATGCGCGTTCCGAGGACATCGCAGGCCGTGATGCGATTGAACGCGGCCGCCATCTGGCCCGACAGGGAAGGTGGTCCGAGTTGTCTCGGCAGATGAAGGCGGCCGACGATGCGCGCGAGTCGGCATCAGATGGAATGCCGGTCGCCGATCTACTGGCGTTTGGTGCTCGTGCGGACGTGGTTTTGGCCGTCGAGCATGCCCTGTCGGACCTGAAAGAAGTGCGCGACTACGACCTGCTGGGTGGTATTTCGGAGTTAGAAGACGAAATGCGCGACAACGCGGACGATGAGATGATCGCTCTCGTCGTTGCTTTGGCCCATATCGACATCGCGTGGGCATGGCGCGGGACGGCCACGGAAGACAAGTTGCCCTCTTTGCATCAGTCGCGTTGCGCAGCTCATTTCGACCGCGCCGCCGCGATCCTTCCGAAATGCCGTGAGGCCGCGCCGGACAGCCCTTTGGTTGCAGCGGCCGATTGTGCTCTGCTGGCCGGACAGCGTAAGACGCATGTTCGTGTGGCCGACAAATACGAACGCCTGATTACGCTGGATCCCCATAACCAACGCCATATGCGCGCTATGGGCACGCATCTGCTGCCGCGCTGGTTCGGCAGCTACGAAGAGCTTGAGGTCCAAGCCCTGCGCAACGCCGCCAGAACTCATGATATCTGGGGCGCAGGTGGTTACACTTGGGCGCAGTTCGACGCGATCGTGCTGGATGACGAAGCCTGTGCGCGGCTGGATGTCGAATACTTCCTGCAGGGCCTTCATGACATTCTGAGCAACCGCCCCGATCAAGAAATGGTAAATATGCTGGCGGCATACTGCGCGATCACGATCAAGCGTGGCATTGGCCGGAATGAAAAGGCGGACGCTGTTCGCGCTCAAATCCACGAGGCCGCAAACTGGTTGATCCGCGATCACCTGACCGAATTGCACCCGCTGATCTGGGCACATGCGGCCAACGGCTTCAACAACGCGGCGCGCGTCAACTCGACCGAACGGTTTGCGGCACGCGGTCATCGCGACGCTTTGCGGGCAATCGGCAACTTGTTCAGCGAAGAATTGCGCAACGGTATGGATGTGACTTTCACCTCAACGGGCTTACACCTGTCCAGCCACTGATTCCCCCTTGCCCCTTTGGCGCGCCGGGCCTAATACGCAAGCCTAGACTTCTGCGGAAATTAGAGGCGCGCCATGCTCGACCTGACATATGAAATGCCCAAAATCAAAACCATTGCCGGGGCCAAGCACGATTGGGAACTGGTGATCGGGATGGAAGTGCACGCTCAGGTCTCATCGAACGCAAAACTGTTTTCCGGCGCATCGACCCAGTTCGGAGCCGAGCCGAATTCGAACGTAGCCTTTGTGGACGCTGCGATGCCGGGAATGCTGCCGGTGATCAACGAGTATTGCGTGGAACAGGCCGTGCGCACCGGGCTAGGTTTGAAGGCGGATATCAACCTGAAATCGGCTTTTGACCGCAAAAACTATTTCTATCCTGACCTGCCGCAGGGCTACCAGATTTCCCAGCTGTACCACCCCATTGTGGGCGAAGGCGAAGTGCTGGTCGAGATGGGCGATGGTACCGCGCGCATGGTGCGGATCGAACGCATCCATATGGAGCAGGACGCAGGCAAATCGATCCACGATATGGACCCGCATATGTCCTTTGTCGACTTGAATCGGACCGGCGTTTGCCTGATGGAGATCGTGTCCCGGCCCGACATTCGTGGCCCAGAAGAGGCCGCCGCCTATATCGCCAAGCTGCGCCAGATCATGCGTTATCTAGGCACCTGTGATGGCAACATGCAGAACGGCAACCTGCGGGCGGATGTGAACGTCTCGATCTGTTTGCCGGGCGCGTATGAGAAATACCAGGAAACGCAGGATTTCTCGCATCTGGGCACGCGGTGTGAGATCAAGAACATGAACTCGATGCGCTTTATTCAGCAGGCGATTGAGGTCGAAGCCCGCCGTCAGATCGCCATCGTCGAAGCGGGTGGTGAGGTCGAGCAGGAAACCCGTCTCTATGACCCGGACAAGGGTGAGACACGCTCTATGCGGTCCAAGGAAGAGGCGCATGATTACCGCTATTTCCCAGACCCCGACCTGCTGCCGTTGGAGATTGAACAAGCCTGGGTCGATGACATCGCCGCCAAACTGCCCGAACTGCCCGATACCAAAAAGGCGCGGTTCATTGAGGCGTTTGGCCTGACCGACTACGACGCTTCGGTCTTGACTGCCGAAGTGGAAAGCGCCGCCTATTTCGAAGAGGTCGCAAAAGGCCGCAACGGTAAGCTTGCCGCGAACTGGGTGATCAACGAGCTGTTCGGTCGTCTGAAGAAAGAAGACCATGACATTACCGACAGCCCGGTCTCGCCTGCGCAGTTGGGTGGGATCATTGATCTGATTTCCTCGGATGCCATCTCGGGCAAGATCGCCAAAGACCTGTTCGAGATCGTCTACACCGAAGGCGGTGACCCGGCGCAGATCGTGGAAGAGCGCGGTATGAAACAGGTCACCGATACCGGCGCGATCGAAGCCGCTTTGGACGAGATCATCGCCGCCAACCCCGCGCAAGTGGAAAAAGCCAAGGTGAACCCGAAACTGGCGGGCTGGTTCGTTGGTCAGGTGATGAAAGCCACCGGCGGCAAGGCCAACCCCAAGGCCGTGAACGAGCTGGTTGCCAAGAAACTGGGCGACTGAACCAACTGAATTTGATGCAAAGGGCGGCAGAGGGCATCCCCTTTGCCGCCCTTCTTTTGCGCTGTGTCCGGGCAACACACGCCGGGCACGGCGCGAAGGAGACTTTCCCAATGGCCTCAACATGCTAGATTGCCAGGAACGAACAGGTAGGAAGATCCGATGCCGCGCTACGAATACAAAGTTGTCCCCGCCCCGCAGAAAAGCGGCAAATCAAAGGGCGCAAAAACCGCCGAAGGCCGGTTTGCGGCCTCGATCGAACAGGTGCTGAACCAAATGGGTCAGGACGGCTGGGAATATCAGCGCGCAGAACTTCTACCCAGTGAAGAACGCGCAGGCTTTACCAGTTCGACCGTGAACTGGCGAAACGTGCTGGTGTTCCGGCGCGAAATCGAATTGACTTTTGTCACCACTCGCAGCCCGACAGAAACGCCCGAAGGCGTACCCTTGGCCCAGCCTGTTCCGGGCCCCGAAATGGTCGTGGCCCCAGCCCCGATTGCGGAAGAGGTGCAAGAGCCGCCGCTGTCATTGAAGGGCTTGGAAACAGTTTCCAGTTCGGACGACGCACCGCCGGAGAAATAATGAACAGCATTGCCAATCGGACATTTTTGATTTCACATTCTTTTGTTTCAACACTTTGCGTTTGTTTCACTTTGATGTTCACCGGTCAGCTGCACGCTGATGCGGGCGCGAACACCCCTCCTAACTGCGTGACAAATATTGATGCTGAGGGGACAGTTATTGCTGGCTTCTTTGGCTTGGTGACTCCTCCGGTCCCTTATTCCTCAATCGAAACTGAAGGAGGTGACCTAACGGTTTACCCAACCATCCGGCATGGGAACGGTGCGCTCGTCTATGCGGGCATTTATCGGGGGGTTTATTCGGCAGGGGGGGCCAGCCAAACTGTTAACAAGTCGGGCACAGAGACCGAACTCGTGTTCAAACAGGATGATGGCTCGATTGTGCACATTTGCATGGTCAAAGCCAACCAATTCGACCCAACTATTTATGACCCTATAGCTTCGCAAGTTGGCGAATGCGATCTCAAACAGATTGCAGGTGTCGAGACGCTGACGCCGGGGCACGTTCAAACATTTGAGCCCCCCTACGACCTTGTCGAAATCAGTGGCGTTCCCAAGACTGTATTGGCCGTCGCTCCAGTTACCACTGAGCTGATTCAACTGCGCGGACAAACCCCGGGCTGGGCGAACTATGTTTGGCACCCAGAAGATCAATCAAAGTTTGGAGGAATAGGGGGAATATGCAACGTCGAGGTATCTAAAAGTACGTCGACCACACAAGATTACCAGACAGAGCTCATTGAATCTTGCAAAGATACTGAGGGTAAAAATCTTACCTTGGGCCAAGGTAGCAAAGCACAATTAGAACTGTCAAAATACAGAAATAACATCAACTTTTCTTCAGGCCGATTTACGCAGAACTTGCCGCCGATTGAAATAACCACGCCATTAAAAATTGGCTTAACTGACGTCGAAGAATTCGAAGTAATCGCTTCAAGGCCGGGAAAGATGTCTTTGGTCCGAAGAGTTTATCTCTCTGAAGAGCGGAAGTTGAAACACGATGTTTGCATGGTAACTGTGAATTGACGAAGTCGAATTCAGTCGGATACCCAATCTCGAATTCCAAGCGCCCCGCGCGGTCGAGACCGCACCACTATACCCCTATGTCCAGCGCCAGCGCGTGGATACGCGGGACGATGTCCCCCAGTGCCTTGTGAACAGCGCGGTGGCGGGCGACGCGGGATTGGCCTTCGAACGCAGCCGCACGGATGCGCACGTTAAAGTGGCTTTCGCCACCTTCCTGAAAGCCCGCATGGCCCCGGTGGCTTTCGCTGTCATCCACTACTTCCAGCTCATGCGGGTCAAAGGCGGATTGCAAGGCAGTGCGGATTTCGTCAGTCACGGTCATTTTTACGCTCAGCGGCAAAAATTTTACCGCCTCCCCTCTTCTACTTTCGGCAGCTTAGACTAAACTGCTGCCTCCGAGTCGAGAAGATGCGTTCTTAAGGATCACAGAATGACGAAATCAGACCCCTTTGGATTCGATATGTCCGTCTCTAGCGCCAAGAAAAAGAACCCGCGCGGACGTCGGGGGATGTCGGGCGCATCCGAGACCTCGGTCCGAATCTGTGACCATGAAGGCTGTGACGAGCCGGGCAAGTTCCGCGCCCCCAAAGCGCCGGATGTGCTGGATGACTTCTTTTGGTTCTGTCAGCAGCATGTGCGCGAATATAACCAGAAGTGGAATTTCTTCGACGGCACGACCGAGGCCGAGCTGAACGCGCAGCGATCCAAAGACAAGGTCTGGGAACGCGAAACAAAACCCATGGGTGACCCCGAGGCCCGTGCCTGGGCCCGTCTTGGTATTGAAGACCCCCATCAGGTTCTGGGTGCAAACAGCACGCAAAACAAAGGTCGCACCGCAGGCAGCGGCGGCCGCCGCCTGCCCCCCACCGAGCGCCGTGCGATTGAAATCTTGGAAGCCAATGACAGCTGGACCAAAGCTGAAGTGCGCAAAGCATATAAGAAACTGATCAAGGTGCTGCACCCCGATATGAACGGCGGTGACCGCAGCCAGGAAGAACAACTGCAAGAGGTTGTCTGGGCCTGGGACCAGATCAAGGACAGCCGGAACTTTAAATAGCTGAATTAATGCACGAACATATTGCGTAGAGCCACTGCTTCCGGTCGCTTGAGGCAACGCAGCCGCGTTTGTTCCTTCGCGGTTGCGGAATTACGTATTTCGGGGAAAATCATACAGAGCTCTTCCACGTCTTCACGGCCAAAAGACTGCAGCGCCATGTCTCCCAGAAATAAACTTTCAGTCGGCAAACCATTCGACATCAGTATCGCGTGCCGATGACATGCAATGTGGAAATAGGTTACGGGTTCAGATGCGTTCACCTGGCGAATGGTTTTGTCGTTCACCAAATGAATAGCTGCGACGAAAACCTTGGGCTCACCAAACAAAAATTCTGCACGCCATCCTTCCAGAACAATTCTGTGTTGCGGCGACACATACAAATCTTGATCAGGCAAACCTTTTCCCATCGCTCCTTTTTTAATGCAAACAGGACGCAAGCGAGGGGCCCTATTCAATTCTTCGACGCTTATTGTCTTTTCACCGATCCATTCAATGGGTAGCAATTCGCCGCTAGAAACGCGCACCTTATCCCCAACGGACAGTTCTTCCACGAGGCAGCGGCCCGTTTCGGTTTCGATCAAAGTACCCTTAACGAAACAAGGCACTGTCCCCTCTGGAAGCGAGACCGTCACGATAAGGGAATCGTTATTGCCATTACCGGGCCCCGTGGAGGCAAATATTTCGAGAGTAAGTTGAGTGTTTGGCGGAATATAGGTTCCCGGAGTTAACTCGACGGTCAAAAGTCCGCTTGATGAAATCGAAACCGTGTAATCGGACTCGTCTAATCCGCCGGTCCCCGAAACGACAACAGTCCATGAAGCTCCGGCTTTAGTTGCTATGTATTGCTGAGCGACAGAGGTCGACCCACTGGGAATCGAAAGCGAAGTCGGGCCTAGAATTGTCAGTGCCATTTGAACCTCAAACAGGAAACGTTAAACTGGGAACTCGTTATGTGCAGGCTTTTAGTGATATTAAACCATCACATAATTCTATTGCAATGTAAGCATTGAAAGGAAATCATTGGTCCAAGATTTGCAGTCATATTTTAGCAACTTGAAGATTGAGTTCTGGGCAGAAAAAGACTGAGTGTGACTTCGTTTCATATCAATAAGGCCAGTTTCAAAGAAACATCCGCCTCAGCTCAAACTCATACCTCTTTCCCTTGCCCTTGCCCGCAATATGTTGCACCAAACACAGGTTCGAAAACCCGCACGAGGCTGCGGTACCAGGAATAAGGACGACAGGCATGGATTGGCCGATTGACGCAAATGCACATCCCTCAGAAGAGATTTCGGTTCGCGACGTGTTCGGCATCGACACCGACATGCAGGTCAAACGCTTTTATGAAGTGACCGAACGGGTCCCCGAGATTGATCAGACCTACAAGTTTGACCCTGAGACGACTCTCGCAATTCTGGCGGGCTTTACCCACAACCGTCGTGTGATGATCCAAGGGTATCACGGCACGGGTAAGTCGACCCATATCGAACAGGTCGCCGCGCGTCTGAACTGGCCTGCGGTGCGGGTCAACCTCGACAGCCATATTAGTCGGATCGATCTGATCGGTAAGGATGCGATCAAACTGCGTGATGGCGTGCAGATCACCGAATTCAGTGAAGGCATTTTGCCTTGGGCCCTGCGCAACCCGGTCGCGATCGTGTTTGACGAATATGACGCCGGCCGTGCAGATGTGATGTTCGTGCTGCAGCGCGTACTGGAAGCCAACGGTAGCCTTACCCTGTTGGACCAGAACGAGATTCTGACACCTCACCGGTATTTCCGCATGTTCGCCACTGCCAACACCGTTGGCCTTGGGGATACGACGGGCCTTTACCACGGTACGCAACAGATCAACCAAGCTCAGATGGACCGCTGGTCGTTGGTCGCGACGCTGAACTACCTCAGCCATGACGCCGAGACGATGATTGTTCTGTCCAAGGCCCCGCATTACAACACGGCTGAAGGTCGCAAGATCGTCAGCCAGATGGTCAGCGTCGCCGACCTGACCCGAACCGCCTTCATGAACGGCGACCTGTCCACGGTGATGAGCCCCCGAACAGTGATCAACTGGGCCCAGAACGCCGAGATTTTCCGTGATGTTGGTTACGCGTTCCGCCTGTCCTTCCTGAACAAATGCGATGAATTGGAACGCCAGACCGTGGCCGAGTTCTATCAGCGCTGCTTTGATGAAGAACTTCCAGAGAGCGCGGCAAGCGCGAGCTTGGGCTAACACCCCACAAAAGAACAAACGATTTACACACGGCCGGCCTGAAATCTCAGGCTGGCCGTTGTGCTTCCGTCGCCCACGAAAATGGTCGATATGATGCCACAAGTGTTGTTTGGAAATGCCCAAACCTGTCCTTACTGGCTTTTTGCAGGTACCACCCGGCCCCGATTCAGGACCGAACTTGCCAAACTCAGCTGAGACTTGCAGCAATCAACCGGCCGCAAAACGCGCCGAGGACACCTAGGACTGAAAGGCAAGTAGCCTCGCTCGATAAATGCTGTACCAAAAGAGATCAATGAGCATCGATTGTAGCGGATGGGTCACTGGCGAAACCGTGATTTGTATATACCTTGATTATACAAATTACATCTATATCATATCCAATGCATGGCACATTGGAAAACACCTCTTATTGTAACAACAACTGTCTGGGCATTCGCCTCTCCTGTTACCGCATTGCCGACAACAACGTCTGACAGGGCTGAACTGTTTGCTGTCTGCTCTGGCCGGTTGGAAGCGCTAGCGGCCCGCCAACGGGCCCGCATCGGGGACGAAGATGCGCCTGCCGCAAATCTGCAGCAACAGTTCGACCAAATGCTGGAAGCGGTTCTGCCGTGGGCGCTGTCCGAGGGTATCGAAGAACACCAGCCCAAACGGTGGCGTGTGCGCGGCTGGGTTGAAGTCGCCTACCTGCTGGCCGATATGGACTATAGCTTCGACGCGCGCATCGCCGAAGGGGCCGAACAGCAGTTGGCGCGCAGAATCTCGGAGTGTCGGGCCGTATTGCTTTAGGATCGCGATGTTGAAAAGCGGATCGCCCCTATGGTCAAGCCCCCGGAATGGCTCTAGGTTGCCGGGGCAGAACAAGACCGGACCCGCCGCCGATGAGCAAACCAAACGACAACCCCGCTGATCCGTTCAAGAAAGCCCTGGCCGAGGCCACGCGGGTCATGGCCGACGACCCCGAGCTGAACGTCTCGTACACCGTTGATCCGTCAGGCATGTCGGGCGAGTCGATGCGTTTGCCCCAGGTCAGCCGCCGAATGACACGAGAAGAGGTTTTGCTGGCGCGCGGAACAGCAGATGCTCTGGCCCTGCAACGCCGATACCACGATGACGTGACGCATGCGCGCTATGCGCCTCCGGGCGATATGGCGCGGGACCTGTACGAAGCGATGGAGACCGCCCGCTGCGAGGCGATGGGCGCGCGAGACATGCCAGGCACGGCCAGCAACATCGACGTCAAGATCAGCCACGAAGCGATACGCCGCGGTTATGACCAGTGTAAACAACCCGCAGACGCGCCTCTGTCTGTTGCCGCCGGATATCTGATCCGCCACTTGGCGACCGGTCGTGACCTACCCCCCGCCGCCGCCAACATCATGAATCTGTGGCGTGGTTTTATCGAGGAACAGGCAGGGGGATCGCTGGAAAACCTCAACGATATCCTTTCGGACCAGGCTGAATTTGCCAAATTCTCGCGGCAGGTGATCAAGGATCTGGGATATGGCGACCAGCTGGGTGACGACCCCGACGAGCTGGACGACGAGCAGGAAGATCAGGCCGAAGAAGACGCCGAAGAGCAACCCGATCCGGACAGCACAGGCGACGACGACCAGCAAGAGCAGGACGCCGACGCCACGCCTGAACAGTCGCAGGAAGAACAGCAGGACCAGTCTCAGGCTCAGGTCTCGATGGACGAGATGGCCGATGACGAGATGGGCGACGAAGCCGAAATGCCGGAAGGTGAGGCTCCGCTTGAACCACCGGCCCCGCCACCTGCCTCGGATGCGGATCCTGATTACAAAGTGTATCTGAACACGCATGATGAAGAAATAGCAGCCGAAGACTTGGCGGAACCGGCCGAACTGGAACGCCTGCGGGCCTATCTGGACCAGCAGTTGGAGCCGCTGAAAGGCGCTGTGAGCCGCTTGGCCAATAAACTGCAGCGCCGTCTTCAGGCACAGCAAAACCGCAGTTGGGAATTCGATCTGGAAGAAGGAATTCTAGACGCCAGTCGTTTGGCCCGCGTGGTGGCGAATCCGACCACGCCGCTGAGCTTCAAGATGGAAAAGGATACCGAGTTCCGAGACACTGTGGTGACGTTGCTGCTGGATAATTCCGGCTCGATGCGCGGGCGTCCAATCTCAATCGCTGCGATCTGTGCCGATGTTCTGGCGCGGACGCTGGAACGCTGCAACGTCAAGGTCGAGATTCTGGGCTTTACCACCCGTGCTTGGAAGGGTGGGCAGGCACGCGAGGCGTGGTTGAACGACGGCCGCCCGCAGCAGCCGGGGCGTTTGAACGATTTGCGCCACATCATCTACAAGGGGGCCGATGCGCCCTGGCGGCGGGCACGCCCAAATCTGGGCCTGATGATGAAAGAAGGCCTACTGAAGGAAAACATCGACGGTGAGGCACTGGAATGGGCCCATCGCCGGATGATGATGCGGCGCGAACAGCGCAAGATTCTGATGGTGATCTCGGACGGGGCGCCGGTTGATGATTCAACGCTCAGCGTGAACCCGGCGAACTATCTGGAAAAGCACCTGCGCGACGTCATCGCCATGGTGGAAAAGCGCAATATGGTCGAGCTGCTGGCCATCGGGATCGGCCATGACGTGACGCGGTATTACGACCGCGCCGTCACGATTACCGATGTCGAGCAGCTTGCCGGTGCAATGACCGAACAGCTTGCCGCCCTGTTCGACAATGACCCAAGGGCGCGCGCCCGTGTCATGGGCATGCGCAAGGTCGGTTGAACGCGGCTTTGGCCTATCGTTGTCATAAATAGAAGGGCGCAGCCCTGAAGTGATGAGGTAATAAATGTTCCAATCCTTTGCCGTAACCGCGCGCCCCGAACAGGGGCCGCCCCGGTTGGCCGCTTTGCGCACCGAGATGGCGCAGGCTGGATTGGACGGGTTTCTTATTCCGCGCTCAGACGCGTATCAGGGCGAATATGTCGCCCCGCGGGACGAACGTTTGTCTTGGCTAACAGGCTTTACCGGGTCGGCAGGTTTTTGTGCCGTGTTGCCCGACGTGGCCGGTGTGTTTGTCGACGGGCGATATCGAACGCAGGTCAAAGCTCAGGTCGCCCAGGACTTTACCCCTGTGCCGTGGCCCGAGGTCAGTTTGGGCGCGTGGTTGAAGGACAATCTGCCCGATGGCGGCAAGGTCGGTTTTGATCCCTGGTTGCACGCTGCTGGCCAGATCACCAACGCACGCAAAGACCTCGCAGGCAGCGGTATAGACCTTGTTCGCAGCCCCAATCTGGTTGACCGCATATGGCCCGATCAACCTGCTCCACCGATGAACCCGGTTAAAGCGCACCCTCTGAAATTCGCCGGTGAAAGCGCCGCCAGCAAAATCGACCGTCTGGCCGATGCTTTGGCTGCTGCTGGCAACTCGGCTGCCGTGATCACCTTGCCGGACTCGATCATGTGGCTGTTGAACATTCGGGGCTCGGATATCGGGTACAACCCAGTGGCGCACGGTTTTGCCATTTTGCACGCGGATGCCAAGGTTGACTTGTTCATGGCACAAGAAAAGCTGGGCGTGTCGTTGGGTGATCAAGTTCGCGTTCACGCGCCTGAAACGTTCCTTGATGCTGTTGCCGCGTTACAGGGGGCAATTCAGGTTGATCTTGGAACCCTGCCCCAAATCGTAGCTGACGTTTTGCAGGACAAGATTGTCGATGCCGGCGACCCGTGCGCCCTGCCGAAAGCCTGCAAAAATCCTGCTGAAATCGATGGCAGCGCCGAGGCACACCTGCGCGACGCAGTGGCGGTGATCGAGACGCTTTGCTGGCTGGATGACCAAAGCCCCGGCAGTGTCACTGAAACGCAGGTTGTCACAAGGTTGGAAGAGAACCGGCGCAAGGACAGCGCGCTGCAGGACATCTCGTTTGATACAATCGCAGGCACCGGTCCTAACGGTGCTATCATGCATTACCGCGTCACCGAAGAGACCGACAGCCTTCTGGAAGACGGGCACATTCTGGTTCTCGACAGCGGTGGTCAATACCTTGATGGCACCACAGATATTACCCGTACAATCGCTATTGGTGAGGTAGGTGACGAAGAAAAAACCTGTTTCACCCGTGTCCTAAAGGGTATGATCGACATGTCGATGCTGCGTTGGCCCGTAGGCTTGGCTGGGCGCGATATCGAAGGAGTGGCTCGGGCCCCGCTGTGGGCGGCAGGGCAGGATTTCAACCATGGCGTCGGTCACGGCGTCGGCGCGTACCTGAGCGTGCACGAAGGCCCTCAGCGTCTGTCGAAGGTCAGCCATGTCCCCCTTCAACCCGGTATGATCCTTTCAAACGAGCCCGGCTATTACCGTGAAGGTGCTTTTGGCATTCGTATCGAAAACCTGGTGGTGGTGCAGCAGGCCCCTACCTTGCCCGGTGGCGATGCCGAACGCGCAATGCTGAACTGGCGCACTTTGACCTACGTTCCAATTGACCGTCGATTGATTGCTCCCGATATGCTGGCCCACGCTCAACGTGATTGGCTGAATGCGTATCACCGCGACGTTGCGGAAAAAATACGACCAAGGCTGGGCGCGGACGCGCAAGTGTGGTTGGATGCCGCAAGCGCTCCGATCTGACACCCAGCTGTTACATTCCGGAGGCAGAGGAAAAGCCCGACATCAGTAAGGGTTAAGGAGGCAAGATGACCAAGATCACTATTCGCAAAGCACCGGGTAAATGGAGCGTCCGTTCCGGTGGCGCCATTTTGGGCGAAAGCACAAATGCGCTTGAACTGCTTGAAGGTGATCTGGACCCGGTGATCTATTTCCCCCGCAGTGATATTGCGATGGCGTTTCTGGACCAGACCGACAAAGTCACGCATTGCCCCCATAAGGGTGACGCCGCGCATTTCTCGATCGTCAATAAATCTTCTGTGACTGAAAACGCGGCGTGGAGCTATGAAAACCCGATCTCCGAAGTCGCCGATATCAAAGGCTATATCGCGTTTTATCGGCTCGATTCAGTCAAAGTTGAACAAATCTGAGCGGGACTCACATCGCCTCTTTCATCAAGTCGACCATCGCCAGATCTTGACTGACCCGACCGTAAGCCTGCGCCATCGCTGTCAATGTGTGCGGCGGGCAACCAATTTCTTGAAGGCAAGAGGCATCAATCACGCGGACTCGACCATCGAAAGCCGACTCGACGACCTGATCTACTGGCTCATCTCGATCCCCGACTGTAAGTTTGTGATAATGAAAGCCCTGACCTGGGGCGGTGACGCCCAGCGTGTGCCGCACTCCATGCGATGCTAACCAGTCCAACAAATTGCGCAGGCCAACGTCCTGACCCACGTCCGGCACTTTATTTGCTTTGATACGGCCCTCGCGCGGCAAATGCCTGAGCTGCACCATAGTTGACGGCGTCCAGATCCGAATGGGCTGCACAAAATCTACAAGTCGCCCGATACGACGCCCGCGCAAGTGGGGGCCCAAACCAAATGTGGCAGTTATCAAGCTGATCGGAGCCTGTGAGACGGCATAGACAGAGGCGAAAAGATCGCACCGCCCACCTACCTTATGTTTCAGCGTCAGGGCATTAAAATGTCCTGCCTCAGCATAAGCGCGCGGCGATCCCAAAGCACGGCTTAACCAAAGGCAATTCATGATGTACGGGGCATGGTCGCGAAAGCCGATCTGCGATGCTTGTGGCAGGCTGCGCGCTAGCAAGTTCGCTGTACCTAAAACTCCTGAAGCCAGAAACACGTGCCGCGCTCGCAGTTGAGTTCCATCATCCAGGTCCAAGCGTACCATCCCCTGCCCCGACAAGATCCGGCTAACACGCCCCGCTCGGACCGAGACATTCGACATCTCTTTGAGGCGCGCCTCGACCGCGCGGGCCATGGTCCGAAGCCCGGCATTGGGAGTTTCAGAAGTTCCGGTCAGCAAACGTGGGACACTTTTTTCCAGTCCGTTCTCTAAAAGCTCGTGCCGGGCACCGCCGACCACTTTCAGATCGCGCTGCACAGCTTCGCACGCGGCACAATAGTCCCACCATGTTTCCAAAAACTGTCCCCTTCCCCAAGGGTCATCGCAGTCGTAAACCTGAAGCTGTTTACCCCAGTAATTGGCCAGCCCACCGACTTCGGCGGCAGCAAACATCGGCGGTGCGTCTCCTGATACTTCGGTGCGGTCGGCCAGACACGCGGGCTGTTGTCTTTCATACGCAACCGAGACAATCTTGACCGGCCCACCCTGAGAAGGCTTGGAGGTGGCCCCCGTCACGACAGCCACAGACCCAGAGAAGCCCCGCATAGCTGTAAGCGCTGCGTATGCAGCGGGCCCTGCTCCGACTAATGCAATATCAACGCTTTGCATGACTCAGCCCCGTCTCCAGCACAGCCGCACGTTGCACATCGCCATTTAAGAGACGGTCAGAACCTGAAAACGTTTTTACAGACCGGCTCACCATGACAGGCAGGCGTAGCGCTATTCGGACCGCAGGCGGATACTCGCCCATCGAGGTTGTAGTCTCAGCAAAGGTCATGGTGCCAACTCTTTTCTGGCAACATGCAAATCTGCGTCAGACCCCAGCACTGGCAGCGCGTAACCCGCGCCCCTCGAACCTAGCCAGAGACGCTGAACGAAACTCTTTAAATACATTACCAACCACTCCCATTCACATGAGTTCTGGTTCTAAAACAGCTCGTTATTCGTTTGGTCGTTCAAAAATATGAAAGCCGAGTAGCCTTACGCCATGCACAAAATCAGAGTTGCAATAGGTGGTCAGCGCGGAACTCGGGCGGAATGCTCTTGGCTAATATTAACCGAAAGTTAACAGCTAGATCAAGAAAAGTTGAGCCAAAGTGTGTTTCAGCCCGTGAAACGCCGATTTTCACCGGGCAATCAATGAAAACACTGGGCCATGGCGTTCTGTAAACATGGCCAGGGTGCGACACTCAGCGGTTGAAACCAAAATGCGAGAGTATCAAGTCACTCGGCCTGCTCCCTCAGCGAGACAAGGATATCCACGATAGCATTTACCACTTCGGGGTCGTCCAGAGACGGATCAGGCATCGACGTTTCGGCAGCGATGGATTGCGGATTATCAAGGAACGCGACAAGCTGGTCCCGGGTCCACTTACCACCCACTTCAGACAATGACTGCGAGTAGTCGAAATCGGTCAGGCCCGCGATCTGACGACCGAAGACTTCGCCCAAAGACGGGGCACTGGTGCTGGGTAACACGCCGAATCCGTGACACTCCGCACAGCCATCCAGGGCCGTTTCTACTGCACTTGCCTTGCGTTCCGGCAGTTCCAGATCAGTGATCTTTGAAACCGCAAACTGAAAGCTGGGATCGAACTCGCCAACTGTCAACCGAACCACTTTTCGCTGATCGGTCCACAAGGCGAGCTCGTCCCCATGTTGATGGACATATCGTATCCGCAGCCCCAATGGGATACGTTCTGCGAACAGAATGCTCTCTCCGTTGGTACGAATTCGAAACAGGCTGTTCCCGGCCAGCGATCCGGCAATCAAATCCCCATCCCAGGCAGGATGAAAGTCATCAACGTACATCAATGAACTAACAGCCACCGAGGGCAGCCAGGAATACGCCGGCAGCTGGAAGTCGGGATGGCGACCATAGTCCAGCGTATCGGGTAACGGCAGTTTGTTGTACCTCGTTCCAAGCGAGACTTGTGGCCAACCATAGTCCTCGCCTTCGCGGATAAGGTTCAGCTCATCCCCTCCGCGCCGGCCATGTTCGACCGTCCACAGTTTCCCGTCCTGGTCCAGCGCTATTCCCTGCATGTTCGAATGACCCTGACTGACAACACGGCTATCGCCGGTGGCCAAATCCACTGCGATCACCTTGCCGTACATCTGGTCCGGGATTTGCGACAATGGCACCGGAGCATAAATTCCGTCTTGCGCATAGTCACCTGCAGCCAAGTACAATGTGCCATTCGCGTCTACACGAAACCGTCCGCCCGCCATATGGCCCTGAATCGCGCGACCTTCGGGGTTGGGCGCAAGGCAGGGTTCTGTCCCGAACAGCACCGTCCAGTCTTCGGCTTTGATTACGGCAGTTTCAGCAGACGCGCCTTGCAATGACGCGGTCGAGATTGCCGTGCGATAACAGTTCTCGCCCTCGACCCATTCTGTGAAAGAAACGATCAGTTGATCGTCTACAACATCCACATCATTGTATCGAAAAAAGAAATGCGCGAATTCATAGTCGGGGTTCGCCTCAGCAAACGCCAACATTGCACTCCAACCGTTCGGGGGTGGGGCAATTTGCAGTTGTTTGGCCTCTGCTCCGCCCGCTTCAAAAAAACCTCCCTCGTGGGTCATAACGATGAGGTCGTTGCCCAAGCTGGCTAACGCGCCACCGCTACCGACACGTTCGACGGGGATTTCGGTCTCTTTCATATTCAAGGCAGTGAAGATTGTCTCGATCTGTGCGGCCCCATCCAGCGCAACAACAGGCGCAGAGTGCGGCGCAGCCACGGGGCGGCCGCGCAATTCATGCACCTCAAGCATCAAAAGCACGACGGAAACAACAAGTGTTATTAGGGTAACGGGTACGATGACCGGGCTCGCCAGTACCCATTTAAGAAAATTCATTCCCTGACCTCAAAATGTTTTTGTTTTCACCGTGCATTCTGGCGCTGCTCGGCCACATAGAACCCTGAAACACAACCGGTATCAACCCGACCAGACCGTGCCGCGCACAACAAGATCGCTCGCGTTGCACCCTTGCAGCCCTCACGATGAGTTCACGCGGCTGTTGAATGATTTCTGGTACGATCCCGTGCAAAATACATGTGACCATAGCCGGAGGACGCAATGCCGATCACTCGCCGTAGTTTCACTGGAATTCTGGGGGCCGCTGCAATGCTGCCCGCCCCGCTTTGGGCTCAGAGCGATCCTGTCCTGGATGCCATCCGCACGACACTTTACGGAAGCAGTTCTGAATTCGAAGAGGGCATGGCGTTTCTTGTCAAACGCGGAAAGCCAGATGTCATTCCGGCGCTGCTGACGGCGATGCGCTATGGACGTCGGCGCAGTGATGAGATCACGGAAGTCATGCAAACCCTGGCTGGTGAGAATATCGGTGTGGATTGGTTCGACTGGATGATCTGGCAAGAACGCAATCCACAGATCGTACCGCACCCATCGCTGATCCCGTTCAAGCGCGAGGTGCTGTTAGGGATAGACTCGAATTTTGACGATTTCCTGCGCCCAGAATACCTGCAACCCGGCAAAATGAAGATCCGGCTGGAAGAGATCACATGGGGCGGTGTTCAAAAGGACGGCATCCCCTCGCTGGACAATCCGACGCTGATCCCGGCCGCGCGCGCGGACTACATGAAGAACGATGACCTGGTCTTTGGCGTCTCGATCAACGGGGATTCGCGCGCCTATCCGTTGCGGATCATGGGCTGGCACGAGATGTTCAACGATGTAATCGGTGGGGTGCCTCTGGCGTTGGCTTATTGCACGCTCTGCGGATCGGGCATTTTGTTTGAAACGCAAGTGTCGGGGCGCAGCAAACCCCTGGTCTTTGGCTCGTCGGGGTTCCTCTATCGGTCCAACAAGCTGATGTTCGATCGCGAGACCCATTCGCTGTGGAACCAATACACCGGCAAACCCGTCGTCGGCCCGCTGGTCGATAGCGGGATCGAGCTGAAACAGCGCCCCGTGGTGATCACCACTTGGGAAAGCTGGAAAGGGTCGCACCCCGATACCAGAATCCTGTCGCTGAACACCGGGCATCGTCGGAATTATGGCTCGGGCGTGGTTTATCGCGAGTATTTTGCGTCGCCCGAGCTGATGTTCCCGGCACTGGTGGATCAATCGCAGCACCGGCAAAAGGATTATGTCTTTGCAATCCGACAGTTCGGCGCGGCACGGGCCTGGCCGCTGGATGCGTTCAACAACACGCGCGTGATCAACGACGCGATTGCCAACCGCCCGCTGGTTCTGATTGGTAGTCCCGAAAAACGCGCCGTGCGCGCTTATGAGCGCGGATCAAACCGTTTTACCGCGTCAGAGGGCGGACTGGTTGATCAGCAGGGTCGCAAATGGCGCCTGACCGAGGAAAAACTGATCGGACCGGACGGTACGGAATTGCCGCGCGTGGCCGGGCATATCTCGTACTGGTTCGCATGGGACAACTATCTGGGCGACACGGCAACAGTTTATCGCGGCTAGGAATGCTCTTCGGCGGCCGTGGCCGCCAGCGCGCGGTTATAAGCCTTAAGCGCATCTATGTGATAAAGTGCGCCGACCGGGTTTTCGCACCCGTCATCGTCTATCACTACGACCGGGATACAAGGGATATCCTCGCGGTCGAAATAAGGCATCGCGGCCTCAAGCGTCACGCTGGCCTGCACACACAAGCCCTGCTCGATCAGCGCCTGTGCCTCATCGCGGCTGATCGATCGGGCATCCCCCAAGGGCCGCATCACCGTCCCAGCACGCAGCATCGCCAGCAGATACGCTTGCGGCCCGGCGGCGAGATGCACATCACGGCGCTCTAGCTGGGTTAAAAAGAACGACCGGTCCACCAATCGCGAGGCAAGCGCGGTCGACATCGAGACCGAGACCATCACGGCCAACCCGATCTGCCAGTCTCCGGTCAGCTCAAAAACGATCATTGTAGTCGAGATCGGTGCACCCAGAACGGCAGCGGCCACCGCCCCCATTCCGGCGAAAGCATACAACGTATGCGTCCCCGACACATCCGGCAGCAACCCAGTGGCGATCAGGCCAAAGGCCAATCCAGTCAGCGCCCCCACCATCAGCGACGGCGAAAACACCCCGCCCCCCATACGCCCACCCATGGTGATCGCTACAGCCACGGTCTTAATCACGGCAAACATGATGGCTGCCGATAGAACCAAATCTCCGGTCAGGGCACGGATCGTAGTTTCGTAGCCCACACCGATGATATGGGGAAACCAGATGGCGATCAGACCAAGCATCGCCCCAGACACGGCCGGGCGCAGCCAACCCGGCAAGGACAGGCGAGTCTGGATGTGATTGCCGATGTCCTCGGCAAAGAAAATCGAACGCATTAGCAATAGCGCCACCAGGCCGCAGATCAGGCCAAGGATCAGAAAGGCCGGCAACTCGACATAGAACTGCAACGATCCGGGGGTATCCAGGGTAAACTCGGTCACGTCGCCATACTCGAGCCGGTTGATCACTGTTCCCGCAACCGAGGCGATCACGATCGGCGCAAATGCATGAACCGCGAAATGACGCAGCACCACCTCGAGCGCGAATAGCGCGCCTGCTATGGGCGAGTTAAAGCTGGCCGAAACCGCCGCCGCCACTGCGCAACCCAACAAGTCGCGGCCCGTTATCCCATCGGCGTGGATACGGTTCGACACCCAGGTCGAGATCACCCCGGCCATATGCACCACCGGCCCCTCGCGCCCCGTGGACCCGCCAGTGCTAAGCGTGATCAGCGAGGCAAACAAGGATGCGATCCCCGCCTTGCCTTCGACCCGGCCATCAGTCAGCGCCGCGCCTTCGATCACATCCGCGACCGAACGCACGCGCCCGTCATCGGTGAACCTGTGTAGGATGATACCCACAATCAGACCTCCGATGATCGGCGTTATCAGCACGATGAACCAGGGCAGTTTCTCGACATGGGAATGCAGCAGCAGAATATCTTCGGTGTCATAGACCCACGCCTGCAGCGCCCGGATCCCCTTGCGGAACCCCAGCGCCATGAACCCGGCGGCGATGCCGATGGCCAGAGCGATGAACCAGAACTGGATCTGGCTTGGCCCCCGCCGTCGCATTACCCGCCAGCCATCCTTCATCGCGGCCAAAGCCTGATGCAGTTGGTTGCGCAGAACGGTGCGGGTTGACTGGGTCATGTGCCCTCGGGGATCAGAAGATATCCCTTACTAAGCCACGGAGGGCACAGATAAAAGCCGGATCGCGCGTCTGTGAGGCGCTATGCGTCCAACAGAGCACGGGCGGCGGCGCGGGCCTGATCCGTGATCGTGTCGCCCGCGACCATGCGCGCGATCTCATCCACGCGGTCCGGCTCGGCCAGCGGGATGACGGTGGACAGGGTCAGCCCGTCGGTCACTTGTTTCTGCACCCGCCAGTGATGCGCCGCGCGGGCCGCGACCTGCGGCGAGTGTGTGACGACCAGCACCTGCCCACCCTGTGCCAAAGACGCCAGACGCCGCCCCACCGCATCCGCAGTCGCGCCACCGACGCCGCGGTCAATCTCATCAAAGATCATCGTGCGGGCGCTGTCATCGCCGGTCAGACAGACCTTGAGCGCCAGCAGGAACCGGCTGAGTTCCCCACCCGAGGCGATCTTGTTCAGCGGCCCGGACGGCGCGCCGGGGTTGGTGGCGACCGTGAAGGCCACCGCGTCAATGCCCTCGGGGCCCGGATCGGCGGCGGTGAGTTCGGTCTGAAACACCGCGCGTTCCATCTTGAGCGGTGCCAGTTCAGCCATCACAGCCGCATCCAACTGCCCTGCCGCCTGCTGGCGTGCAGTGCTAAGTTCGGCTGCCGCCTGATCATAGGCATCCTGCGCAGCCGCAACCGCTGCGCGCTGGTCGGCCAGATCGGCATCGCCTGCGTCCAGCTTGTTCAGACGGTCGCGCAGCGTATCAGCGAAGGCGCCTAGATCGTCCGGGGCCACGTCATGTTTGCGGGCCAGAGCGCGGATTGCAAACAAGCGTTCTTCGGCCTGTTCCAGCTCCGCCGGATTGAACTCCAACGCCTGCAGGCAAGCATGCACACCGTCCTGCGCCTCGCCCAACTCAATCAGAGCCCGGCCCAAGGCGGCGATCGGCTCCTCCAACTGACCACCGGCGCTGTCAGACACGCCCTCCAGCCAGCGCACGGCATCGGACATGGCCGTTTCGGCCCCGTTCCCGCCCAACAGATCATACGCGCGGGCCACGTCATCGCGAATGCGCTCGGCGCCCTGCATCATGCGGCGGCGCGCGTCCAGATCGGCATCCTCGCCCGTTTGTGGGTCCAGCTTGTCCAGCTCAGCCACAGCGTGGCGCAAGAATTCCTCTTCTGCGCGCATAGCGGCCAGCGCTGCTTCGGTCTCAGCCAGCGCCTTGCGCAGCCGCGACATATCAGACCAAGCGGTGCGTACCGCAGCCAGATCATCCGAAACGCCGGCATACTCGTCCAGCATCGCCCGATGCCCGCGCGGGTTAAGCAAACCCCGGTCATCATGCTGGCCATGCAGCTCCACCAGGGTCTCGGACAACGCCCGCAACACCTCGCCCGAGCAGCGCCGGTCATTGACCCACGCAGTTTTGCGCCCCTCGGCGGTATTGACACGACGCAGGATCAGTTCCTCGCCGCCCGGCAGCCCGGCCTCGGCCAGAATCGCATGGGCGGGGTGATCTTCGGACAGCTCGAACTCGGCCACCACCTCGCCCTGCGCGGCCCCCTGACGGACCAGTTCGGCCCGTCCACGCCAGCCCAGCACAAAGCCCAGGGAATCCAACAAGATCGACTTGCCTGCGCCGGTTTCGCCTGTCAACGCGTTCAAACCCGGTTGGAACGTCAGTTCCAGCCGGTCGATGATCAGCATGTCGCGGATATCAAGGGCGCGAAGCATCGGATCCTAGCGTCCCGGAGCTTTGGCCATGACGATTACAACCACTCACCTTTGACGGTCTGGCGGTAAATTGTGCTAAGCCAGTTGTTGCCACGGCTCTTAAGGTCAAGCCCGCGCGACGTCAGCAACTTGTAGCCCGCGTCATACCACTCGGAAGATTGGTAATTGAATCCCAAAATTGCCCCTGCCGACTGTGCCTCATCCACCAGACCCAGCGACAGATACGCTTCGATCAGACGATAGAGCGCTTCGGCGGTGTGTGAGGTGGTTTGAAAATCCTCAACCACGACGCGGAAGCGGTTGATCGCCGCAGTGTAGTGATCCTGACGCAAGTAATAGCGCCCGATCTCCATCTCCTTGCCGGCCAGATGGTCGAAGGCCAGATCGAACTTCAGAACGGCAGAAGTTGCATATTCGCTGTCAGGATAGACTTCGATCACGGTCCGCAACGATTGCAACGCCTGGAACGTCAGCCCCTGATCTCGTCCAACCTCGTCGATTTGGTCATAATAGCTAAGCGCCAGAAGATACTGGGCATAAGCTGCATCCTCATCCGCCGGATAAAAATCTATGAACCGCTGTGCCGCAGCACGGCTTTCTTCATAATTCTTGTCGGAATGATACGAGAAGGCCTGCATGATCAACGCTCGCTTGGCCCAATCGGAATAAGGGTACAAGCGCTCTACTTCAGAGAAGTACCAAGCCGCGTCGTCCTGCCGATTCTGCGACAGCTCGAACTCGCCACGCGTGAATATCTGTTCAGGAGTGAACCCCTCAAGATTCTGGTTGCGGTCAGCCCCCTGGCCTCCGCATGCTGTCAAAACTGCTGTCAGAAGTAACGCGCCCGCGAATCTGACTGCCGCCTTGGTGCCACCCATTCCGCCTATCCTTGTCGTCTTGCTTGTCGAGGCACGCCCCGGTTTGAGGCTTGGTTTAGCACATATAATTCCGGGGCAAAACGCCTTAGTCTGCCTACTGTCGGAATTGTCGACAGAGTTGATCCAATCAAGCGACTTCGGGAATTTCGTTCCAAACTAGCCCTTGCCCTGGCAGACGGGCAGCCTGTTCCGGCGTGCACAGGATCGGGCGAACTGCTCCGGGGGTCTCAAACAACTTGCGCAGCAGAGTGTTCGTCATCGCATGTCCCGACTTATCCCCGGTAAAGTGGCCAAGAATTGGACCACCGGCCAGATACAGGTCGCCTAGTGCGTCCAGCATTTTGTGGCGCACGGCTTCGTCGGCATGACGGAACCCGCCGGGTGTCAGAACTTCGTTCCCTTGCACGACGACCGCGTTTTCCAGCGTTCCACCAAGGGCCAAACCGTTTTCGCGCATCGCTTCAACATCTGTGCGGCGGCAGAAAGTGCGGCAATCGCTGAGTTCCCGCGCAAATGAGCCGTTACGCATGTCCAGAGTTTTGGTCTGGCGTCCGATGGCGCCGTCCTCAAAATCAATGTGGAAGTCGATAATCAGACCGTCGGCAGGCGCAATCGAAGCGCTCGCTCCTTCCCGTGAAGCAGTCACAGGCTTTAATACTTCGTAGGCCAGAACCGGGCTGGCCTGACGGCGCACGCCCTTTGCCATGATCCCACGCACAAATTCGATTGACGATCCATCCATGATCGGAACTTCGGGGCCATCAATCTCGATCAGTGCGTTGTGGACACCACATCCTGCCAGCGCAGCCATTATATGTTCAACCGTCGAAACCGAAGCGCCCGCATCGTTTATCAGCCGGGTGCAGAGCGGAGTCCGCTCGACCACATCATAGATCGCAGGGACCAGTGCATTGCCCAGTTCAATATCCGTACGTTTAAACCAGATGCCATGGCCAGCTGCCGCCGGTTTCAGCACCATATTCGCAGGCTTGCCGCTATGCAGCCCTACACCGGTAAACGTGATCGGAGATTTGAGCGTATGTTGCAATTTGGGCCTCGGTGAGTGGTGTCCGACCTAGTTTGGCCGTGTTGGCATCTCAGTTAAGGAACGCGGGCAAAAGGCTCAACTCACTCTTTGTAACCGAATGAAACATGAATGTAACAGATCGGCAAAAGCCTGCTTACACCCGGTTACGTAATTGTTTCAAAACGGAAAAGGGCCGCCAAACAGCGACCCTTCTAAATCAATTTGTTACCGCGATCAGTTGGCTTGACGCCGCAAGAAGGCCGGAATTTCAATCCGATCTTGCTCGGGGTCTGCCTCATCATGCGCTGGCGCCGTAGCGTCAGATTGGCGCATCACGGGCTGTTGGCGCTGGGGCTGTGCCGGCGTATCGGCCGCGTGGCCGGTCATTCTGTCGATCAGCCGGTTAAACCCGAACCGAGGGCGATCCGCATCGGATTGAGCTGCAGGCGCCGGCGCAGCCGTTGGCTGAGGCCGCGGCGCCACATACCCACGATCAGACGGTGGAACATTCTGAACCGCTGCCTGCAAACGCTGCAGCGCTTCCGGTGATGGTGTCCCAGCAGCTGGCTGCGGTTGAGGCGCTACATAGCTGTCGGTCGCAGTTTCAACCGGATCAGGCGTCGGCTCGAATTCAGCTACACGTGGCTGATAAGCCGGAGGAGGCAGGTCATCGTCATCCTGTTCGGCGCGCGGCTGGAACTGAGGCTCTTCGGCCGCTTCGAATAGCGAAGGCTCACGAGCCGGTTCGGCCTCTGCAGGTTCGGGCGCGGAAACATATGTGTCTTCCTGCGCAGGCTCTTCCGCCGACACAGTGCGCGTCAACGGGGCTGACATCGAGCGACGCGCGACCGGCACATCCTCGGACTTCTCGGTCGCGTCAATGCCAGTGGCAACGACCGAAACCCGCATTCCGCCTTCCATGGCCGTGTCCAGGGTCGAACCAACGATAATGTTCGCCTCGGGGTCGACTTCTTCGCGGATACGGTTGGCCGCCTCGTCCAACTCGAACAGGGTAAGATCATGCGAACCGGTGATGTTGATCAGGACACCCTTGGCACCTTTCAGGCTGATTTCGTCCAGCAGCGGGTTGGCAATCGCCTTCTCGGCAGCCTGAACCGCACGATCCTCGCCAGTGGCCTCGCCCGTTCCCATCATGGCTTTGCCCATCTCGTCCATCACGGCACGAACATCCGCAAAGTCGAGGTTGATCAGGCCCGGACGCACCATCAGATCAGTCACGCCCTTGACGCCCTGATACAGAACATCATCCGCCATCGAGAACGCCTCGGTAAACGTGGTCTTTTCGTTGGCCAGGCGGAACAGGTTCTGGTTCGGGATAATGATCAGTGTATCGACGACCTTTTGCAGCGATTCAACGCCGTCTTCGGCCTGACGCATCCGTTTGGCGCCTTCGAACTGGAAGGGCTTGGTCACAACGCCCACGGTCAGCACGCCCAATTCGCGCGCGGCTTGCGCGATAATCGGAGCCGCACCCGTTCCGGTGCCACCGCCCATTCCGGCGGTGATGAAGCACATGTGCGCGCCAGCCAGATGATCCACGATCTGCTCGATGCTTTCCTCGGCGGCTGCGGCACCCACGGTCGGACGCGCCCCGGCGCCCAGACCTTCGGTGACTTTCACGCCCAATTGCACACGAGCCGACGACTGGCTCTGCTGCAACGCCTGAGCGTCTGTGTTGGCGACCACGAAATCCACGCCATCCAACTGTTTTTCAATCATGTTATTGACGGCATTGCCGCCTGCCCCGCCTACGCCAAATACCGTAATCCGAGGCTTCAATTCATCGTGCCCGGGCATCGAAAGATTCAATGTCATGCTTCTGTCCGCCTGTTTATATGCTCCGCCAACGCGGTGTTTTTCTTACCTATCCTGCTACAATTCTACCGACCGAAACCGCAAACGTCACGCCAAAAATCGCCAGAATCCACAAAATATGGAGGAAATAAGGCGTTCCACGCCAGTATTTCGTATTGTTTGCCAGATGTTGCGGAACGAACTCAATCCAGGACAACAGATGCGACCGCCGCGCCGTAGATTACGGGCATGTCACGTACGGATTTCTTGTCTTTACAAGGCGCGGAAAACTGCTCGGGTCCTCACGCTTGACCTCTGTCGGGCCTTGTGGATATCTTGCTGGATTCGACGTTCATCCGCAAGGGAATTCTTCAACCAATAGAAGTACTTGGACAGTTCAGTCCCTCATCAGAAATCTCTCTCACAATCTGGATTTCGGTATTCGCCAATGTCGCCAGGCGAACCATGAAACTACCATTGTGCACGAAAGGCCACCAGCACACAGGTAACCCATCGGCATCGTCGTCGTACAGGAAACAAAGCTGGCCATCGGGGGTTGTAATTTTTCCGTAAACGCAACCCCTACCCTCCATGCGCCAGACCGAGAGACTCGGGCTCAGGAACTCTTCGGTGCCAACCAAGCCACCGTTATGGAAATCGTAGAATTTGACGGTCTTGCCTACAACAGCCCCCAGAAAAGCCTCGGGCGTGATCAGGGTCTGACCCTGAACCGAGGCGGGAATCGCGACAAACAGTGCCGCGACCAGTGTCTTACCAATTATCACGGAACCAACGGACAGCCCGCTTGAACGGGCGTGCAGCATAGGTGTCGACAGGGATCTCGAAGTCCCACCATTCATCCTGCGGATGCGCCGCAAACAAGCTGAGCCCCACCACCGAAGAAAATCCCGGACCAGTCGCCGATTGCGGCAACCCGTGAACACGCAGGGGACGGCCAAGACGAACGCGCTGCCCCAGAATACGAGTCGCCAAACCGTCCAAACCCATAATCTGGCTTCCTCCACCGGTCAGAACGATCTGCTGGCTGGGCAGATGATCGAACCCGGCAGCATCCAGTCGAATGCGGACCTCTTCCAAAATCTCTTCTACACGAGGACGCATGATGCCGATCAACTCGGCGCGGCTGACGGTGCGCCGGTCATGTTCCCAATCTCCGGTATCGCCGCCGATGTCGATCAGGTCGCGATCATCCGCTCCGGTGGCATGCACGCCGCCGTTGAAGGTCTTAATACGTTCGGCCACATTCGCAGGAACGCCAAGCCCCATCGAAATGTCCGACGTCACATGATCGCCGCCCATGCGTACGCAATCGGCATAAATCATGTGTTTTTTCATAAAGATAGACACACTTGTCGTGCCGCCACCCATGTCGACACAGGCCGCGCCCAACTCTTGCTCATCTTCAACCAGTGCGGAAATGCCCGAAACATAGGCCGAATTCGCGATCCCGGCCAATTCCAGATCACAGCGCTTGATGCAGCGCACGATATTCTGAATGGCGACCGCATCAACCGTCAGCATGTGCATATCGACCGCAAGGGTCTGACCCATCTGCCCCCGAGGGTCGATAAGGCCCGAGCGATTGTCTAACGCAAAGTTCACCGGCTGTGCGTGCAGTACCTCGCGAC
This sequence comes from Ruegeria sp. YTSC325, assembly GCF_059609525.1. Taxonomy (NCBI): domain Bacteria; kingdom Pseudomonadati; phylum Pseudomonadota; class Alphaproteobacteria; order Rhodobacterales; family Roseobacteraceae; genus Ruegeria; species Ruegeria sp. YTSC325. Next base: position 318,292 of record NZ_JBXWLY010000004.1, on the reverse strand, counting down.
CCGCTCCATAGTCCGGCACGTCGCAGGCGTTCAACACACGTCCGACCTCGGCTTCGCTGACCACCTGCCCTTCCAGATCGACCTGCGCATCCAACCCATAAGACCGGGGGTTCGCGCCCGAGAAGCAGGCGATCACGTGATCGACCCGAATATCGGCCATCTTCTGCGCAGCTTGAAGAGCGGTGCGGATGGCGCGTTCGGTTTCCTGCATCGCAGTGACTTCGCCAAACTGTACCCCGCGCGAACGTGTGGTCGCAGCGCCGATAACCCGGAACCCGGTCTGACCGGCCAGAGACCCGATGCTGTTGTCCTCACTTAACTGCCCTGTTCCGTCGAAACGCAGCACCAAGCATGAAATCTTGGAACTTCCTACATCCAGAATCGCAACAACACCGCGTTGCATCGCCTGTCTGCGCATCTGCCGCATGGCCCGTTGGGACTGATAGAGATCGGTCATCATGGTCGTTACTGCCTGCTACTCACGTCTGTTTTTGTACTCCACCAGTCTTCGCTGGCAGCTTCGGTCATTCTTATGGTTGGACGTTGTCCGAGCCGCATATCCACAACGGCCACGTCACGTTCCAACAGGTCCTGCACCTCATTAACCGCCAAGACGCGTTCCAGTGCGCGCACGGGCCGATCGGTTGGCAGCATGATGCGCTGACCTCGGTCAAGAACCAGATCCCAGCGGCGTTCGCCAATTCGAACAAGACCCCGCACACGCGCCCCAAGGCTGCGCGCTGTTGTCAGCAGTTGCAGTGCCTCAGCGACATGTTCGTCCGCGCCCTTTCCTGCAATAAGCGGCAGGGTCGCGTGGTCCTTGCGGGAGGCGACACGCTCAACATGCGCGCCGGTTTCGTCCAATAACTCGGTTCCGCTGCGCGTGCGCCAAACCACCACGGGTTGGCGTTCAACAACATCAACCTGAAGAATTCCGCCGGGGCGAATGCGAACCGCCGCAGATTTGACAGGATCAAGACCGGTAATCGTGTCGCGGATTTGTTCGGCGTCCAGATCCCAGGAACTGATCGGGAAATCCAGTGGCACAACCTCGCGAATGTCTTCGGAGAGATTCGGCCCAGCGCCATCAATGGCCATCAAGTTGACCATGAATTCTGGTCTTTGCTGGATCGAGGTCTTGATGTCATTGACATAAGCCACAACCGCCTCTCGCCGGTCCTCTGCACTAAAATAAAGCCCCGTAGCCGCGCAAATGGCCAGGATGGGCAACCCATACTTCAGACCGCGGCGTATGCCCGGCGTAAGCATCCAACGCTGTAGTCGGTAGCTGAGGCGAGACGGAGCCGGGTCGAACCGTTGCGATTTGCGCCCGAACAGTTTCACGCCGCCTAACCGCAGTTTTGGTTCTGTTTCGTGGCGTTCGCCTGAAGCGAAATCGGCATCCGGACCCGCCAATGGCTTGGACCGATGAATGACAGGTGCGCGCGTGGCTTTTAACGGTCGCATGAGGCGTCCTCCACCATCCAGGCACACAGCTGACCAAAGGTCATACCGCAATGTTCGGCTTGCTCGGGCACCAATGAGGTCGGTGTCATTCCGGGCTGGGTATTGGTCTCCAACAGAAACAGACCATCTGCGCCCATGCTGTCATCCCAACGATAATCAGTACGGGTCACACCGCGACAGCCCAGTGCGTTATGGGCTTTCAGCGCATGATTCATGCAACGGTCGAAAATATCCTGCGGGATGTCGGCAGGCAGCACATGCCACGAGCCGCCGGGCTTGTATTTGGCATCATAGTCATACCATCCGCCATCAGTCATGATCTCGGTCACGGTCAGAGCGCGATCGCCCATCACGGTCACAGTCAACTCGCGCCCGGCCACGTATTTCTCGACCATCACGTAATCTGGCATGTCGTCGGACAGTTGCGGTGGCCCGTTCGAGCCTTCGTGGACGATATAGATCCCGACGCTGGACCCTTCGTTGTTGGGCTTGGCCACATAGGGCGGATCCATCACATGTGCGGCGGACACATCGGGCTTGGGCACGATCACGCTGGGAACAACAGGCAAACCTTCTGCGGAAAACACCTCTTTGCTGCGCTGTTTGTCCATCGCGAGCGCCGAGGCCAGCACGCCGGAATGCGTGTACGGAATGCGCATCCACTCCAGCAGGCCCTGCACACAGCCATCTTCACCCCAGCGTCCATGCAGAGCGTTGAAAACCACATCCGGCTTGATGTCCAAAAGACGCGCATAGAGGTCGGGACCTGCGTCCAGTTCGACCACTTCAAAGCCTTCTCCCCTAAGGGCGGCTGCGCATTCGCGCCCAGAGCTGAGTGACACCTCGCGTTCCGCCGAGGGGCCGCCCATCAATACCGCCACTTTGGGGTGTGTCCTGCTCGACTTACCCACTTAGCGCCTCAATGTCCCCGGACCTTATGCGGTGGTCCGTACTGCGTTTATGCCTTTGATCCGCCGCCTGAATTTGCCTGTTTTGGTCTGACGGTTGGGGCTTTATTCCTTCAACGGGTCACCGACCCGCATGATTTCCCACTCTAGCGTGATGCCGCTTGTTTCGTAAACCTTTTTTCGCACCTCTTCGCCCAGACCTTCGAGGTCAGCGGCAGTGGCACCGCCAGTGTTGATCAGGAAATTCGAGTGCTTCTCGCTCATCTGCGCACCACCCTTGGTGGCCCCGCGCATCCCGGCATCGTCGATCACTTTCCACGCCTTCAGATCATGCACGTCATCCGCCCTGCCCGTCGAGGAAAACCCTGCCGGGTTGCGGAAGGTCGAACCTGCGCTGTGGTCTTTTGTGGGTTGGGTCTCATCGCGTTTTTGCAACTGCGCCGCCATCCGGTCATGCAGCGCTTGTGGATCACCCGCGGGCCCCTCGAACGTGGCCGAAATCAGCACCGCCCCATCGGGCAAATCCGATTGACGATAGCGGAAGTTCAGGTCCTGCGGTGTCAGGTCCACGACCTCCCCCTGGCGCGTCACTATCGTGGCCTTGCGCAACACATCCGCCGTGTAGCTGCCATAGCAACCTGCGTTCATCCGCACCGCCCCACCAACCGAGCCCGGAATGGTTCGCAAAAACGTAAGATCTACTCCTGCATCTGCCGCTTTGCGCGCCACATGCGCATCCAGCGCCGCCGCGCCCGCCGTGACGGTTTTGCCTGCGACCTCGATCCCGTTGAACCCGCGCCCCAGCCGGATCACCACGGCGCGCAAGCCACCATCACGAACAATCAGGTTTGATCCGACACCCATGGGGAACACGTCGAAATCTTCGGGCAGGTCGTGCAGAAACGCTTTCAGATCGTCAATATCCGTAGGTTGGAACAAATAATCCGCCGGACCGCCGACACGAAGCCATGTCAGGTCGTTCAACGCTCGGTTCTGGGTCAGTTTGCCACGGGGTTCAGGAAGAGATGTCATTCCGGTTCCTTCGCGGATTTATTTCCTCCGCGCAAGCCGTAACTGTCACTGAGCCGAACCAAGCATCCGACGCACCCACCGCCCCAGATAAATCACTGGCCAGCGCAGCACGGACATACCCATCGCCAGCACCAACAGTCCGATCCACGGGCCGTTCTGCAGGGTGACATAGCCCAATATCGGAATCCCCACCGCGATCAGGACATAGGCGCGGGTCCAGTGGTTGTCCTTACTTGGGATCATCGCCAGCACATTTGCGGCGATCCCCCACAACGCAGCCAGAGCGATTGACCAATTCATTCCTGAACCTCCTGCCCGGTCCAACGGCGCCAGTAGTGGCGGATCGGGTTGCGGAACATCGATGCAAAAGCGGCAAAGGCCAGCACCGAAATGAACCAGCCGAAGTCATGACCCAACCAGACGATCAGCGCGGGTGCACTGACAAACAGCACCACGCCTGGCGGAAACTGCAGACGCATCGGCAACATCGCCACGATGGTCGAGGCAATGACCCACAGCCCCGCAAACACCACTGAATTTACCATGCGCCCCTCCGAGGACGTTGTTTCGCGGCTGCAAACGCTCAAATCAGTCGAGCGTCAAGTTGGTTCCCTGCGTCACACAGCTTGTTTACGTTGCAACCGGTCGGGCAAACCGTTGGCCCAGGCGCTGATTGTCCCGGCGCCGAGGCAAACAACCATGTCACCAGGACGGGCTTGTTCGCGGACCAGACGCTCCAGATCGTTTTCATCCAGCAGCGCGCGGGCGTGACGGTGACCGTGGCGAATCAGGCCCTGCACCAGATCATCACGCGATGCACCTTCGATCGGGTCTTCACCCGCAGCAAAAATATCAGCGATTGCGACCACGTCGGCATCGTTGAAACAGGTGCAAAAATCGTCAAACAGATTCGACAGGCGCGAATAACGGTGCGGCTGGTGAACGGCGATCACACGCCCATCACTGGCTTGGCGTGCGGCTTTCAGCACGGCGGCAATCTCAACCGGGTGGTGGCCGTAGTCGTCGATGATGGTAACGCCATCAACCTCTCCGACCTTGGTAAAGCGGCGGTTTACGCCACCGAAATTGGCCAGAGCCTCGCGGATTTCAGCGGTTTTCATGCCCAGATGGCGGGCCACAGCCACGGCGGACAAAGCGTTCGAGACGTTGTGGTCGCCGGGCATAGGCAGGGTGCAGCCCTCGATCACCGTGTCTTCGTATTGCAGGTGGATATCGAAATGCGCGACGCCGCCCTTATAAGTCAAGTTCACGGCCCGCACATCGGCCTGCGCGTTGAACCCGTAGGTGCGCACCCGGCGGTCGCTGATGCGGCCCACCAGCGTCTGCACCTCGGCATGGTCGGTGCAGCACACAGCCAGACCGTAGAAGGGCAGGTTCGAGACGAACTCATAAAACCCATCCCGCAGCCGGTCGAAATCACCCCAATGCTCCATATGCTCTGGGTCGATATTGGTGACGATGGCAATCGTCGCAGGCAGGCGGTTGAACGAACCGTCGGATTCGTCGGCCTCGACCACCATCCATTCACCCTGCCCCATCCGCGCGTTGGACCCGTAGGCATGGATGATGCCGCCATTGATCACGGTGGGGTCGAAATCGCCCGCCACCATAAGCTCGGCCATCATGGTGGTCGTGGTGGTCTTGCCATGAGTTCCGGCAATGGCGATGTTTGATTTCAGGCGCATCAGCTCGGCCAGCATATCGGCGCGGCGCACCACCGGCAGGCCTTGCGCGCGGGCGCCGTCCAGCTCGGGGTTGCCCGGCTTGATCGCGGTAGACACAACAACAACGGCTGCGTTTTCAAGGTTTTCGGCGCGTTGGCCTACGAAAATCTCGGCCCCCAGCCCGGCCAGACGGTCCGTGATCTTGGACGCTTTGAGGTCCGAGCCCTGCACCCGGTAGCCCAGGTTCAGCAGCACCTCGGCAATCCCCGACATCCCGATCCCGCCGATACCAACGAAATGGATCGGCCCTACGTCTTGCGGCAGTTTGGTGGCTGGATTCATGGGGTCTCCTTCTGCGCCAGCTCTTCGACAAGGTGAACTAGACGCTCGGTCGCGTCCGGGGCTCCGGTCGATAGGGCGGCACGGGCCATCTTTTGTGCGGCCTCGGGGTTTGTCAGAACGGCGGTGATTTGCTCGGTCAGCGCGGCAACGTCAAGCAGGTTTTCGGGGATCATGATCGCGCCACCCGCCTGCACCAGCCCGCGCGCATTGGCGGTTTGATGGTCGCCCGCAGCGGCGGCAAAGGGGACAAGGATCGAGGGCCTCCCGATGACCGAGATATCGGCCACACTAGACGCGCCCGAGCGGCTGATCACCAGCTGCGCATCGGACATGCGCCGGGGGACATCATCGAAAAAGGGCAGAACTTCGGCCCGGATGCCATGGTCGGCGTAAAAGGCGGTGACACGTTCACCATCTTCATCGCGGGCCTGATGGGCCACGCGGATATGGTCGCGCAGACCATCGGGCAAGGCCGCAAGCGCACCGGGCACCACATCACTGAGGATGCGTGCACCCTGACTACCACCCATCACCAGAACCGACATTGGGTAGTCTCCGGGCGGGATATAGCCTGCCGCGGCACGTTCCAACACCGCACCGCGCACCGGGTTGCCAGTATGGACACCCTTTGCGCCGTCGGGCAAATCCGTGGGCCAGACGCCACAAGCCACCTGCGCTACGCGCTTGGCAAACAGTTGGTTCACGCGGCCCAGCACACCGTTCTGTTCATGGATCATCCGTGGAATGTTCAACAGCGTCGCCGCACCCAGCGCCGGGATCGAAGGGTAGCCTCCGAACCCAACCACCACATTGGGCCGGTCGCGCATCATCTGCATTGCCATACTTGTCACGCCACCCGCGATCTTGGGGCCGACCATCGCCTTGGCCGCCAGCCCGCCACGCGCGAAAGTGGCCGATGTCGCCTCGACAATCTCGGTCGAAGGGGGAAAGCCACCGGTATAGCGCGCACCGCGCGCATCGGTGGACAGGCGTACGCGCCAGCCTTTTTGCAGCATCGCCTCGGCCAGCGCCTGCGCCGGGAACATGTGGCCCCCGGTGCCGCCCGCCGCAATCAATAGGTACGGTTTGCTCATCAACCCCGTCCGCGCAGAATATCACCCAGCTCGCCCTGTGGTCGGGTGCGGGTGAACGCCAGCAACATGCCAACTGCGATACCGCCCGCTATAAGCGACGAGCCGCCATAGCTGACGAAAGGCAGCGTCATACCCTTGGCGGGCAGCAGGCGCACCGCGACGCCCATGTTGATCATCGCCTGAACGCCGAACATACAGGCAAGACCGGTTCCGGCCAGACGGATGAACATGTCCCGTTCCTTCATCAGCCGCAGCAGCGAACGCACCACGATCAGCGAGTAGAGCGCGATTATGATCAGCACCAGAATCAGCCCGTATTCCTCGGCCGCGACGGCGATGATGAAATCGGTATGAGCATCGGGCAAAGACCACTTCACCTGCCCTTCACCTACTCCGACGCCGAACAGCCCGCCTTCACGGATGGCGTTAGTGGCATAGCCCAGCTGCGTGGTCGGATCGACCTCTTGGTTGAGGAATCCGTCAATGCGACGAGCAAAGTGTTCGGAATTGGAATAGGCGAACATCCCGCCCAGCACGACGGCCCCGGCCATGCCGACCAGCAAAAGCATCGGCGCACCGGCCACGAAATACATCACGCCCCAGCCAAACAGGATCAGACAGGCCTGCCCAAAATCAGGTTGCAGCACCAGCATCGCCACAATCGCCATGCACAGCGCAAAGGACCACAATCGCCCCGGAGGGCCGTTGATCTCTTGCGAGGCCGCCAGCAGCCACGCAGCGACAACGATAAAGCCGGGTTTTAGAAACTCTGAGGGTTGCAGCGAGGCAAATCCCAAGGAGTACCACCGCACCGCACCCTTGCCGAAATCGGTGCCGAAGACCGGCAGAAAGGCCAGCGCCACAAACGCGCCCAGAAAGCCCAGCACCGCCAAACGCCGCACCAATGTGGGCGACATCATTGAGGTCAGCAGCATTGCCACCAGCGCCAGCCCGCCAAACAGCGCCTGTCGCTCGACATAGTGGAAGGGATCAAACCCGTTGCGCCCGGCCAAAGGCGGCGATGAAGCCAGCCCCAGTAGCAAGCCGATGACAAACAGGATCAGCACGCAGGACATGGCCCAGCGATCAATCGTGCGCCACCACTTTGGTAGAATCGGTTCGCCGCGCGTGTCCCGGACCGCGCCATACACCATCTCAGTCATGAGATACCGCCACTATCTGCCTCGTTCACGCCCCGTTTTCGGGGTCTGATTGAGACTCTACAGCGATTTTGGCTTTGGGGCTAGGGAAATGAGGGGCATAAGCGGAATTCGATCAGCCCCAGAGTTGAAATAACGCGTCACGCTTTAATTGGGTACCGGTCCGGTTCCTCAAAGACATCAATCACGCGTGTACCGGCCTTGATCTGGCCTCCGTGTTCGACGCCCGCCGGGATCGAGTAGCTGTCGCCCGGACGGTAAGTTTTCGTCTGGTCTCCGATCGTCAGTGCAATCTCACCTTCAACGACCGTGCCCCATTGCGCACCATGCGAATGAAGCGGAAGCTCCATATCCTTCAGAAAAGTGAAGAACGCTACCAGACCTGCTTCCGAGCGAATGACAGCCGTCTGCACCACATCTTCAGGGAAAGGAACGTCCAGTTTCGGAAAGACCGTTATGAAGTCTGGGTAATGCATGAATTGTTCCTTCTCCTCGGGTGAACTGTCGCCACAGGATGACAGTGCTTTCAGCGGCTGGCAATCGGGATTGCCCACTTACCAGCACACCTTGAGCGAGACGACGGCATGCTCTTGCGTTCCGACGCGATCCGCGCCATCCCCTCGGCCATGACCTTTGACACGATCATCCTTGGTGCCGGTGCAGCCGGTATGATGTGTGCCTCCCACTGCGGCGGGCGCGTTCTGGTGATCGACCATGCCAAAGCGGCCGGAGAGAAAATCCGCATCTCAGGCGGAGGGCGCTGCAATTTCACCAATATGTATGCGGGCCCTGGAAATTTCCTGTCGCAAAACCCACATTTCTGCAAATCCGCACTGGCGCGATACACGCAATGGGATTTTATCGATCTGGTCGGGCATCACGGAATCGCGTGGCATGAGAAAACTCTGGGGCAATTGTTCTGCGACGGGTCTTCGAAGCAGATTGTCCAGATGCTGTTGGACGAGATGACCCGCGCCAGGGCTGAACTCTGGCTGCAAACCTCGGTACGTGATCTGCGCAAAACCGAATACGGCTTTGCGATCGAGGTCGAGCGCGAAGGCCAGCGCCGAAACCTGATTTGCCGAAATCTGGTGCTAGCGACAGGCGGCAAGTCGATCCCCAAGATGGGCGCAACGGGGTTAGCCTATGACATCGCCCATCAATTCGACCTGCGCGTTACAGACACGCGGGCGGCGCTGGTGCCCTTCACCTTTTCGGATGGCCGGTTCAAGGAGCTTTCGGGTGTGTCCCTGCCCGCCCGCCTGTCAAACGATCGCACCAACTTTGACGAAGCGCTATTGTTCACCCATCGCGGACTTAGCGGGCCATCGGTGCTGCAACTGTCGTCATACTGGCATGAAGGTGAGGCGATCCGTGCGAACCTGATCCCCGACCTACCTCTGTTTGACCTGCTGCGCGATCAGCGCCAGACCGGAGGGCGCAAGGCCCTGACCACCGAACTGGCACGGCACCTGCCCGCACGGCTGGTCGACTATCTGAAACACCAAATACCAATGCGCGGTAATCTGGCCGACCAGTCCGACGCCGCCCTGAACGATCTGGTGACGGCGCTGTCCAACTGGTCCCTCACCCCCTCTGGCACCGAAGGGTATCGCACCGCCGAGGTTACTTTGGGCGGGATCAATACGGATGAATTGTCGTCCAAAACGATGGAGGCCAGGGATGTCCCCGGCCTCTATGCGATTGGCGAAGCGGTGGATGTTACCGGCTGGCTGGGCGGTTACAATTTCCAGTGGGCGTGGTCTTCGGGTCACGCCGCCGGAACCGCCATAGCTGCAGGTTAGCCTACGACGTTATAGCCACGGCCGCGCATACAGTTGCGCACGAGAACTTCCTTGTTCTGGTTCTTGTTTATCACGTCGGCACCGGCACCTACCAGCGCACCTGCGACTGCGGCGCGCCCCAGATTGTCGCTGCTGTCCTGAACGATCCCGGTAACTGCCGCGGCACCCGCAGCCCCGATTGCCGCGTTACCGGCCGTAGTCCCATCAACCGAAGCCTGCGAAGCTGCCAGCTGTTGGCATTGCTGTAGGTCGACGTTGTAATTCGGGCCGACCGGCCCATCGATGACGGGCTGATAATTCGCACCAGTGTTTGTACAGGCTCCGGCCACCAAAAGCGCAGGCAGGACCAGAGAAAACTTACGGTAAGTCATAATGATAACCTCGTGTTGAATTTACAGGCAAGCAAGACCAATTAGTAATGGGCGTCAAGCACATAGCACCGCAGCTTGGCCCAACCGGCAATCTATTGCAAATTTCTAAAGTGAAAGGTTCAATCGAACCTGTGCTGCGAAATCCTCTCCGCGTTGCTCGAAATTGTCATATTGATCGAAACTGGCCGCAGCTGGGGCTAGCAATACTGTGTCCCCCGGCGCCGCATCCGCCACAGCCTGCGCGACGGCCTCGGCCATTGTGGTACAGACCTGCGCCTCCACCTCGAGCTGCATGGCGAAACCGGCGGCCTCCCGCCCAATGACGTAGGCTTTGACGACTTGATCGCAGGCTGTGTTCAAGGCAGACAAACCGCCTTCCTTCTCAAGACCGCCGCAGATCCACCGGACGTTCTTAAACGCACTTAGCGCCTTGAGCGCGCTGTCTACATTGGTGGCCTTCGAATCATTCACAAAGGTCACGCCATTCGCTTCGGCGATGATCTGACTGCGGTGCGGCAGACCGGGATAGCTGTGCAACGCATCCTCAATCACGCGCGGGGCCAGCCCAAGCGCGCGACATGCCGCGTAAGCAGCACAGGCGTTTTGATGGTTATGCGCGCCCGGCAGCCCTTTAATGTTACGCAAGTCAATCGCGCCTGCCTGTCGACCTTTGCGGTATTCGGACAAGAACCCTTTGCGGGCAAAAACCTGCCACCCGGGCCCCGTCAGTTTTCGGGCAACCGAGATCCGGATCACCCGGTCATCCGTTGGGCCTTCGGCCAATTGCCCGGCCAAAAACGCGCCTTCATTTTCGTCGACGCCAATCACTGCCCGGTCCGGGCCACCTTCGGCAAACAGGCGACGTTTGGCGGCAAAGTAGCCACCCATACCCCCGTGCCGATCCAGATGATCCGGAGACAGATTGGTAAACACCGCGATATCCGGCGTTAACGCTCGCGCCAGTTCGGTTTGATAGCTCGACAGCTCCAGCACGACGACTGAAGCATCCCGACCGGGTTCAATATCGAGAACCCCACGCCCAATGTTTCCGGCCAACTGGGCCTCTCGGCCTGCCTCGGTCAGAATGTGATGGATCAATGCCGCCGTGGTTGATTTGCCATTAGAGCCCGTGACCGCAATAACACGTGGGGGCGTGTCGAAATTATCCCATTCCGGGCCCGCAAACGATCGAAAAAACAACCCGATATCATTGTCGATCGGCACGCCGGCACCAAGTGCGGCCGCGACGACGGGATTTGGTACAGGGTAGAGATGAGGGATACCGGGCGAGACGATCAGCGCAGCGATCTGATCGAACGCCCCTTGGCGGCGCAAATCGGCACAGGCAAACCCCTCGGCCTCGGCTTTTTCGCGAGCAGCGGGATTGTCATCCCAACAGACGGCTTCTGCCTTGCCTGCCCTAAGCGCACGCGCCGTGGTCAGACCCGAGCGACCAAGCCCAAGCACCGCTACTTTCTGCCCCGAAAACCCTTTGACCGGGATCATCCTGCCCACCTTGTTCTGTCGTACATGTCGCGGCCACCCTGCGCAGAAGACACAAGCCTTGGCAAGAGACGCAAAAGGCTCGCGCGTCAGCGCGAGCCGGGCCCAACAGGTGGCAGGCGGGCCGCAGGCCCTTCGAACCTGGCGGGAGCGTTACCGGACCTTAAGCGTCGCGAGCCCGATCATCGCTAGGATCAGCGAAATGATCCAAAACCGGATCACGATGGTGGGCTCAGCCCAGCCCTTTTTCTCATAGTGATGGTGGATTGGCGCCATCAGAAACACCCGTCGTCCGGTGCGTTTGAAATACAGAACTTGAATGATAACACTCAGGGCTTCAACGACGAACAGGCCGCCGACCACGGCTAGCACCAGCTCGTGCTTGGTCGCTACCGCGATGGCTCCCAAAGCACCGCCCAAAGCCAATGATCCAGTATCGCCCATGAACACCGCAGCCGGGGGTGCATTGTACCACAGGAACCCAAGCCCTGCGCCGAACAAGGCCGAGGTAAAGATGAAAATCTCGCCTGTACCCGGCACGTAATGCACATCCAGATACTCGGTAAAGTCAACCCGCCCAACCGCATAGGCAATCACACCTAAAGTCGAGGCCGCAATCATCGCAGGCATGATCGCCAAACCGTCCAGCCCATCGGTCAGATTCACAGCGTTCGCAGCGCCAACAATTACAACAATCGCGAACGGGATATAGAAAATACCCAAATTGACCAGCGTATCCTTGAACACAGGCACCGCCAGTTGGTTCTGCAACGCCTCGGGGTGGTGCAGGGTTGCCCAGACCGAAGCGAGCACTGCGATCAACACGCCCAAAGCCAAACGCATCTTGCCCGACACGCCCTTAGTGTTCTGTTTGGACACTTTTGCGTAGTCATCCGCAAAGCCAATCGCCGCATAGCCCAGCGTCACGAACAAGACCATCCAGACATAGGGGTTGTCCCACCGTGCCCAGACCAGCGTTGACGTCACCAACGCCCCCACGATCAGCAACCCGCCCATTGTCGGTGTACCTGCCTTGGAAAAATGCCCCTCGGGGCCGTCATCTCGGATCGGCTGACCTTTGCCCTGCTTGCGGCGCAGCACGTTGATCAGCGGTTTGCCAAACAGGAACCCGAAAATCAGCGCCGTCATAAAGGCACCGCCCGCGCGGAAGGTGATATAGCGAAAGAGGTTAAAGAAATCCCCGCCATCGGACAGATTGGTCAACCAATAAAGCATTCTAACACCTTTCTCGTGCGGCGATCATGGCTCAAGCGCGCCCCCTTGCCCCATTTTCCGTAAACCGTCAACAATCCGCGCCAGCGCCATACTCAAAGATCCTTTGGCCAGCACGATATCGTCCGCGCGGATCAGATCCGGCAGATGCGAGGCCATTTCGGCGCTGGTTTCCGTCCAAATCCCGCGTTTCCCCTCGGGCAACGCATCATGCAGCGCCTGCATCAACGGACCGATGCAATGCACCTGATCCACATGCGCCATCGCCGCAACATCGGCCATGGCCGCGTGCATGGCGCTTTCCCGCGCGCCCAGCTCTTTCATATCGCCCAAAAATGCAATCCGACGGGGACCTTGCGCCGCGGCCAGAACGTCCAAGGCCGCCTCCATCGAGGTTGGATTGGCGTTATAGCTGTCGTCCAGAAGCTCAATCTGCCCACCGCTCGCCAGCGGCAGCGTCTCGCGCACGCCGCGCCCCGCGACCGGAAACCACCGGCGCAGCCCGGCAATGGCTTGTTCCAGATCAACGCCCAGCTCAACGCATGTCGCCAAAGCACCCAGCCCGTTCATGGCGAAATGCGTACCGGCCGACCTTACGTCAAAACCGAATGGCGCCCCGTCCAGCGCCGCAGAGGCATGGACCGAGTCGGCGGTCTGCGCCACATCCGTCACAACATAATCCGCAGCGTTCCGCCCAAATTCGACGATTCCCGCCCCTTGAGCCTGCGCACAACTGCGCAACACATTCGCGTCGTCAATGTCGGCGTTCACGATGGCTGTGCCTCCGGGCTCCAACCCCTCGAAAATCGCAGCCTTTTCATGGGCGATACCTGTGACCGATTCGAACGCCTCAAGATGCACGGCCGCCACGGTCGTCACCAGCGCCACATGCGGGCGGGCTTGCTGAGCCAGCGGAGCGATCTCTCCCGGGTGGTTCATGCCAATCTCGATCACGGCGAATTCGGTGTCGCGTGGCATCCGCGCCAAGGTCAGCGGCACGCCCCAATGGTTGTTGTAGCTGGCGACGCTGGCGTGGGTTTTTCCTTGCGTTTCCAAAATATTGGCCAGCATTTCCTTGGTCGAAGTCTTGCCGACACTTCCTGTCACACCAACCACACGCGCATCCGTGCGGGCTCGACCGGCTCGGCCCAACGCCTCCAGCCCCGCTTGCACATCGTCGACGATCAGCAACGGCGCATCCTCGGCCACGCCTTCGGGGATGCGCGAGACCAAAGCGGCCCCTGCCCCCTTCTCCAACGCCTGCGCCACGAAATCATGCCCGTCTCGCGCCGCTTTCAGCGCCACAAACAGATCGCCCGGTTGCAAAGTGCGCGTGTCAATCGACACGCCATTCACCACCCAGTCGGCGGTCACACGCCCGTCGGTAGCCTCGGCCGCCTCAGCCGCAGTCCAGAGCGTCATGCTACCCTCCCGTCCAGCGCGGCCACGCTGATGCTGGCCTGTTCCACATCATCAAAGGGCAGAACCTGATCGCCAACGATCTGGCCGGTCTCATGCCCCTTGCCCGCGATCAACAGAGCATCGCCCGGTTGCAGCGCATCGACGCCGCGCAGGATCGCTTCGGCCCGGTCGCCAACTTCAGTCGCCTCGGGCGCGCCAAGCAGAACAGCGGCGCGGATGGTGGCGGGGTCTTCGCTACGCGGGTTGTCGTCGGTGACAAAAACCACGTCGGCATGGTTTGCTGCCGCTTGCCCCATCAAAGGCCGCTTGGTTGCATCGCGGTCGCCGCCTGCGCCAACAATGGCAATCAGGCGGCCCATCACATGCGGGCGCAACGCCTTGAGGGCAGTGGCCACAGCATCCGGCGTATGGGCATAGTCGACGAACACCGCCGCACCGTTTTGGCGCGTGGCGGCCAGCTGCATTCGACCGCGCACGGTTGTCAGATGCGGCAGAGTTTCAATCACGCGTTCAGGCTCTTCCCCGCCCGCGATCACCAAACCACAGGCCAGAAGGATGTTTTCGGCCTGGAACCCTCCGATCAGGTTCAGGCGGGTTTGGAACACCTTGCCCTTCCACGAGAACCGCAAATCCTGACCGGTCGCGTCAAAACGCTGGTTCATCAGGCACAGATCGGCATCGCCCAGACCAACGGTCAGAACCTCCTGTCCACGAGCCTTGGCGATCTTGCGGACCTCGGCTCCTTTGGGGTCGCTCATATTGATCACGACTGTGCCGTCCTGGGGCAGAACCCGGTCGAAGAGACCAGCTTTGGCGGCGAAATACGCTTCGAACGTCTCGTGATAGTCCAGATGGTCCTGCGTGAAATTCGAAAATCCCGCAGCCGCCAGATGGACCCCGTCCAGACGGCGCTGTTCCAACCCGTGCGAGGAAGCTTCCATCGCCGCATGGGTCACGCCATTTGCGGCAGCTTCGGACAAACAGCGATGCAGCGTGATCGGCTCGGGCGTGGTGTGGGCCAGAGGGGCAGTCCATGCGCCTTCGACCCCGGTGGTGCCAAGGTTAACGGCGGCGTGGCCCAGCTCCATCCAGATTT
This sequence comes from Ruegeria sp. YTSC325, assembly GCF_059609525.1. NCBI lineage: Bacteria > Pseudomonadati > Pseudomonadota > Alphaproteobacteria > Rhodobacterales > Roseobacteraceae > Ruegeria > Ruegeria sp. YTSC325. Next base: position 303,174 of record NZ_JBXWLY010000004.1, on the reverse strand, counting down.
GGCGCACGAATGTGGCGACCGAGGTTTTTCCATTGGTCCCGGTCACGGCCACAATGGTCTGTGGCTGCGCGCCAAACCATAGTGCGGCACAACCGGCCAGCGCCTGACGCGGGTCTTCGACGACGACCAAGGCCGCGTCTGATGCGGCCAGTTCATCGGCTGCAATCTCGGCCCCTTCGGCGTCCGTCATGATCGCCGCCGCGCCCATGCGCAGGGCGTATTGGATGAACGCGCCGCCATGAACCCGCGTGCCGGGCAAGGCAGCGAACAGAAAGCCCTCCTGCACCTCGCGACTGTCTACGGCCAGACCGGTGATTTCGGGATTCGCGCCTCCGCGTGCGGTCAGGGCCAGTTGGCTGAGTGTTTTTGGTCTTGTGCCCATGCCCTACCCTCTGTCGGACGGTCTAATTTGAGGTGAGCGTTATAGCAGCGCGCGCTTCAGGCTCAAGCCGAGGTCGCAACCCCAGCAACGGGGCAATGCGCCCGATCAGCTCGGCAGCAACGGGCACGGCTGTCCAGCCAGCCGTGCGGCGCTTTTCGCCGTAGGCGACGATCGATGGCTCATCCAGCGTGACGATCAGCACGTATTTTGGATCATAGGCCGGGAAGATTGTCGCGAAGGTGGAAATCACCTTGTCATCATAATAGCCGCCACGTGGTTTGGGCTTATCAGCCGTGCCGGTCTTACCCGCCACGTCATAGCCTGCAACATCGCCGAAGCTGGCGGTGCCGTCGGTGACAACCTTGCGCAACATCCGCTGCGCCTGTTGCGCTGCACTGTCAGACATCACGCGCGGCCCGTATTGAGGCCCATTTTTGCGCAGGATCGTCGGGCTGACATAGTGCCCGCCATTGGCAATCGTCGCATAGCCCGCCGCCAGATGCATCGGGCTTGTCGACAGACCATGGCCATAAGAGATCGTAACCGTGCTGAGTTCGCCCCATTTCTTGGGCTTCAAAGGCTCGCCGCCCTTGGCCTCGACAATTTCAAACGGGGTCGGATCGAACATACCCAGCGAACGCAGAAAATTCTGCTGCCGTTTTGCGCCGATCTGCAGCGCCAGCCGCCCCGTTCCCCGGTTCGAGCTGTGGACGATCACATCCGCCACGCTGATCTTGCCGTAGTTTTTGCCGTTGAACTCGCCAATCGGGAAGCGACCGATCCGCATCGGGCCCGACGTGTCGATGATCGTCTCGGAATTCACCAGCCCAAGCTGAACCGCCTGCGCCGCCGTGAAAATCTTGAAGACCGAGCCCAGCTCGTACACGCCCTGCACGTAGCGGTTGAACAATGGGCTGTCCGAGGGATCAAACCCCGAAGTTGGCGGGCGGGGGCGGTCATTGGGGTCAAAAGACGGCAACGAGGCTGCCGAAACGACCTCACCCGTATGGGCGTTCATAAGAACGGCCGAGGCCCCCTTGGCGTTCATGATTTTCATGCCGCCATACAGAACCTGTTCGACCGCCGCCTGAACAGTCAGGTCCAAAGACAGTTGAAGAGGTTTGTTGCCGTTGGCCGGATCACGCAGATAATCGTCGAATTGCTTTTCAACGCCCGCGACACCGATTACCTCGGCGGCGCTGACGCCTTCGCGACCAAAGCCCGAGCCGCCCAGAATATGCGCGGCCAGTTTGCCGTTGGGATAAAGCCGCATCTCACGCGGGCCGAAAAGGATGCCGGGGTCGCCGATGTCATGGACAGCCTGCTTCTGCTCGGGCGAGATGCGTTTCTTGATCCACAGAAATTTACGATTGCCGGTGAAATCCTTGACCAGACGTTCTTTTTCAAGATCGGGGAAGATCGCCACCAATTGATCAGCGGCGGCTTCGGGGTCGATCATCAATGGCGGCTGCGCATAGACCGAGTATGTATCCAGATTGGTCGCCAGAATGCGTCCTTCACGGTCGACGATATTGGCGCGCTGCATGGCGATGGCGGCACCGGGCGTGCTGGCCAGCGGCTCTTGCGCCTCGGAGGTGGCGAGCATACCCATGCGAAAACCCACTACCGAAAACGCACAGAAAAAGAACAGGCCCAAAACCAAAAGACGCCCCTCGGCGCGGGCGCGGGCGCGGTCTTTCATGTCTTCGTGACGCTGGCGGATATTTTCGCGCTCGATGGCTTTGGGGTTTTCGCCGCGGGCGCGGGCGTCAAGGATACGGGCTAAGGGGCGTAGCGGTGTCCGGGTCATGGGATTTGCACCTCGCCAAACGCCTGAATGTTCGTGATCGCCTGCAGTTCGATCGGATCAACGATCGGCAGATCGGGATCTTCGGCATAAGAGACCTGGTCAGCCCGCCCAAACTGTTCTGCTCGCAGAGGCAGCAGGCCCAAACGTTCGAAATTCAGGTCGGCGAGTTCACGCAACCGGTCCGGGCGGTTCAGATAGGCCCATTCTGCATTCAGAACCGCCAGCCGAACTTGCGCCATGCCGATCTCACGCTGCAGCTTCTGTGTCTCTTTGACAACCTGCTGCGTGCGGTAGTTTTCCTGATAGGCCCACAAAGCCAACCCAAATACCGAAAGCGCAGTCATCACATATAATACACTCTTCATTTTGCCCTTCCCCCGATTTGCGGCATCCCAATGGCGCGGGCCTCAATTTCCCCCGCCGGAGCCTCAGTCCGCACAGCAACACGCAACTTGGCCGAGCGCGCACGCGGATTCTCCTGCAATTCCTGCTCGTCTGGCCCCACCGCCTTGCGCGTTTTCAACGTGAATTGCGGCAAGTCCTGCGTGATTTCAGGCGCGTAACGATTGGCGCGCCCGGTCTTTCCCGCGCGCGATTGAAAGAACCGTTTGACCATACGGTCTTCGATGGAATGAAACGTCACCACTGCCAGTTGTCCTCCGGGCTTCAAAGCCCGCTCGGCGGCCATAAGACCCTGAAACAGTTCCTCATATTCCGCATTTACTGCAATTCGCAGGCCCTGAAAGCTTCGCGTTGCCGGGTGCGATTGACCCGGCTTCGGGCGCGGCAGGCAGGATTCGATGATCTCGGCCAAACGCAGGGTCGTCGTGATCGCCTCCTCCGCACGCGCCTTGACGATGGCCTTGGCAATGCGGCGGCTGGCGCGCTCTTCTCCAAAGTGAAACAGGATATCAGCCAACTGCGCCTCGGACGCGGCATTGACCAGATCTGCAGCGCTTTCGCCTTCCTGGCTCATCCGCATATCCAGCGGGCCGTTCTTCATGAAGGAAAACCCACGCTCGGCCTGGTCCAACTGCATCGAAGACACGCCCAGGTCCAACACAACTCCGTCCAAATCCTGTGCATACTCATCCATGCGTGAGAACACACCGGGTTGCATCACCAATCGGTCGCCGTAGTCACCAACCCAATCCGCGACCATTTCAAAGGCCAACGGATCGCGGTCCACACCGATAACCTTCTCAGCCCCCGCCTCCAGCAAACCTTTTGTGTACCCACCGGCGCCGAACGTACCATCCAACCACACGCCCGAGACCGGAGCCACAGCCGCCAGCAATGGGCGCAACAAAACAGGGATATGAGGTTTGTCCGAAGGGGTCAGAGCGTCGGCCATGCCGCTACGCCCCCTCGACGCCATCAAGATAGACCATCGGGTCGAAGTCATCGGGCAGATCGTCCAACCACTCTTCCGCCTTTGCCAGCTCTTCAGCCTCATAGGTCTCGGGCTTCCAAATCTGGAAGGTATCGCCGGCGGCTATAAAGAAAGCCTCGCCTTCCAGATCGATCTTGTTGCGCAGCTTGGCGGGCAGTACCAGACGACCCGTTTCATCAACGTTGGTCGGATGGGACTGACCGTGGAACATGCGTTGCAGCATCCGGCGCTGCATAGATCCGCGCGGCAAAGCATCAATCTTGGCGTCGACCTCGTCGATCGCTTCCATTGTGTAGCATTCAAGGTATTTTCGACGATGATCGCCGTAGACTATCACAAGCTCAGGGTTATCACCGGGTTGCCAGTTCGGGTCCGAAGTTTCAAGCACACGGCGAAATGAGGCCGGGATCGACACCCTGCCCTTCGTATCCACCTTGTGGTGGCTTTCACCTCTGAACCTGCGCGCCAAGACGACTGTCCCTTTCGCTTGCGCCCCACTTGAACTTCACGTTTCCCCCGGATGAAAAACGGCGGGTTGATCTGCTGCCACTGATCAACCCGCCGCATTGGCCCGCTGAGCGGGAAGTCCAGCTGCGCGCGCCACCTGGGGGGATGTCTGCTCGCCCGCGCGCCGGATCTCTTGATTGATGAAAGCGAGATGCCTGTATGAAACCTGAATTTTATTGGTTCGGGGTCGTTTGGTGCCCCATGTGCCTCGTCCTCATCGGATGTATAAGGGATGCCATGGGAATTCATGGAAATCAAATAAAAAATTCAGGCATGTCATCACGGAAGGCCCACTATAAGGAGGAATTCAATAGACGCAAACAGGAAAAGCATACCAGAAAAAGTATCCATATCGCGACTAGCTACGATATATAGATAAATATAAGCTGAACCCACTATGTCCCACGATTTCCCAACTTTTTTCCAAAATGTGCGGATTCTTGGGTGATCGCCATTCAAACACGCCCTAGAAACCGCGAATCAGCGTCTGAAAACGAGCTGATTATCATCGTCTGCAGAAAGACCCATGGTTTCCCATTTACCCCTCCCCCAAAAGATTCTTCTCTTTTTCAACGAGCGAGGGCGCTCTCAAAGCGCACAAATTTCAGGAAATGGCGATGAAAGTTGGGGCAAACTTTATGCGCAAGCAATCAAGGTGACACTTGTGGCGAAAACTGTAAATCGTGAAAACCCTTATTTTTAAGGCACTTTTGGCAGATATCTTACAACGCTTTGATATCTATGCACTTGCCGCATAGCAGCATTGACGACGTGAGCTATTGTGCAATCGCAGCATTCGCCTATCTTCAGTCTCAAGCAAACGCCGGAACGATCCGGCAGCAAAGAGACATATCGGGTTAAGCAAATGGCAGCAGTAACACATCAGACAGCGCTCAAAGGCGCACCGGCAACCGGCCTGGCTTCTCTGATTGAAGCCGCAAAAACCCGGTACGCCCGTTATCGCATCTATCGCCAGACGGTCAACGAGCTGTCCGAGCTGTCGAACCGCGAACTGGCTGATCTTGGCCTACACCGGTCGATGATCCGTCGCCTCGCGATGCAGGCGGCAGAAGAATACTGCGCACGCTAAGCGCACCGACATAACCGAGATCAGGTCCTTCCTCCTCCCTTTAGGGCCTGTATTTCAGCGGCGGCACCTCTCCTCCTCCCTGGTGTCGCCGCAGATTATACCGGCCCTGAATGCCGGAACGTGACACACCGGGTTCTCCTCCTCCCTTTCCCGGTGTTGAAAGCGCGCGGCGACGTCTCTCCTCCTCCCTGACGTCGCCGCGTCTTACAGATACCGGGATCAGACTCGGAAACAGATACATCGGGGCTCTCCTCCTCCCTGCCCTGATGTTGAAAGAGCGCGACGACACCTCTCCTCCTCCCTGGTGTCGTCGCGACTTACACATACCGGGATCAAACCCGGATTCGGATACATCGGGACTCTCCTCCTCCCTGTCTCGATGTTGCAAAGAACGGCGGTTTCCTCTCCTCCTCCCTGGAAACCGCCGTTTTTCTTTTTCTGAACGCAAAAAAGGCGCCGCGGTCAGAACCGGGCGCCTTCGCAGAATCGAGCATGTGCCGTCAGGCACATTCCATTTGATTAAAACGGTACGTCGTCCTTAGCCGACAGGAATCGCGATACGACCTTCTTCACCCCGGCCTTGTCGAAATCGACCTCGACCTTGTCGCCTTCGATGTCGATCACCGCGCCATAGCCGAATTTCTGGTGAAATACCCGCTCACCCAGCGTGAAACTCACCAGTGCCGTCGCATCGATCACCGTATTGCGGCTTTCTTTGGGCTGAGACATCCCATACTGCCCCTGCCGCGCCTGCATCCGTTTCCAGCCCGGCGAGTTATAGACATTTGCTTCGGCCGCGCGGGTTTCGATGCTGGCCGTAGCCTGCCCGCCGCCGTACAGGCCCGGAGGCGTCAGCACCTCTACATGGTTCTCGGGTAACTCGTCGATGAATCGCGATGGCATCGCGTTTTGCCACTGCCCGAACACCCGCCGATTGGCCGCGAAGGAAATCGTGCAGACCTCTTCAGCGCGGGTGATACCGACATAGGCCAGCCGTCGCTCCTCCTCCAAACCCTTCAGGCCGGATTCGTCCATCGAGCGTTGCGAGGGGAACAACCCATCCTCCCACCCCGGCAGGAACACGGCAGGAAACTCCAACCCCTTGGCCGCGTGCAGCGTCATGATCGAGACTTTGGCCCCGTCGCCGTCCTGCTCATTGTCCATGACCAGACTGACATGTTCCAAGAACCCCTGCAGGTTCTCGAAATTATCCAACTGGTTGACCAGTTCCTTGAGGTTTTCCAACCGCCCCGGCGCCTCGGGCGTCTTTTCATTCTGCCAGTGGGCCGTATAGCCGGATTCATCCAGAATGATCTGCGCCAGTTCGATATGCGACACTTCAGGCTCACCAAACCGCAGCGGCGCGCCGTCGTCGATGACCGTATCATCCTCGACCTCGATTCGCGGCCCGCGCGTCATCGCATTCCAGCGCGCCAGCCCCTCGATCAGCTCTCGCAAAGCCTTGCCGCCTTTGCCCTTGATCAGCCCATTGTCGACCGCAATCCGTGCCCCATCGACCAGCGACACGCCATTTTCGCGCGCGGTCATTTGGATCGTCTGTTGCGCCTTGTCGCCCAAACCGCGCTTGGGCGTATTCACAATCCGCTCGAACGCCAGATCGTCACCGGGGCTGACCACCAGCCGGAAATAGGCCATGGCATCGCGGATCTCCATCCGCTCATAGAACCGAGGGCCGCCGATCACCTTATAAGGCAAACCGATGGTCAGAAACCGATCCTCGAACGCGCGCATCTGGTGCGAGGCACGGACAAGGATGGCGATCTCATCCAGATAGAATCTCGGGAAAGCCGCTTCCAGTGATCGACCTTCTTGCTGCCTCATCGTCAATTCCCAGATAAGACTTTTCCGATGATCGTCTGCCAAAAAGCTCTTATTCTGCTTCAACCTATCGAGGACATCCTCTCTTCTATTGAGCCCCTTCAATGCACCCAGTTCATCGAGACGCTCAACCTCCCTCATCATCTGATCTGATCGAGAGTTTTGTCTTCGTTTAGCAACAGGAGAACTCCCGTTAACAAGGTCGTCGATTTGCTCGCCGATCCAGCGCGCTTCTTCCTCGCCATCCCAATGGCCGATCAAGCGAACATTTTCGCCATTTTCTGCGGCCGTCCACAGTTCCTTACCCAGACGGTTTTCGTTGCCCCTAATGACATTCGAGGCGGCAGCCAGAATATGCGGAGTCGATCGGTAGTTCTGCTCAAGCCGCACCACAAACGCGCCGGGGAAATCCTTTTCGAACCGCAGGATATTGCCAACCTCGGCCCCGCGCCAGCCATAGATCGACTGGTCATCATCGCCCACGCAACAGATGTTTTTATGCGCCCCGGCCAGCAGCCGCAGCCACAGGTATTGGGCAACGTTGGTATCCTGATACTCGTCCACCAAAATATAGCGGAACCAGCGCTGATATTGCTGCAACACATCCTCGTGCTGCTGAAAGATCGAGACCATGTGCAACAACAGATCGCCGAAATCGACGGCGTTCAGCTCGCGCAGGCGGGTCTGGTATTGGGCATAAAGCTCAATACCCTTGCTGTTATACGCCCCCGCATCGGCAGCGGGCACCTTGTCGGGCGTCAGCGCGCGGTTCTTCCAGTCGTCGATGATCCCGGCCAACATTCGCGGGGGCCAGCGTTTCTCGTCAATATTCGCCAGCTTGATCAACTGCTTGAGCAGGCGCAGCTGTTCATCCGTGTCCAGAATGGTGAAGTTCGATTTCAAACCCACCAGTTCCGCATGGCGGCGCAGCAGCTTGACGCAGATCGAATGAAATGTGCCCAGCCACGGCATCCCCTCGGCCGGTTGGCCCAACAGGCGACCCACGCGATCACGCATCTCGCGCGCGGCTTTGTTGGTGAATGTCACGGCCAGAATCTCATTCGGCCGCGCCTGCCCCTTGGTCAGAAGATGCGCAATCCGCGCCGTGAGTGCTTTGGTTTTGCCGGTCCCCGCCCCGGCCAACATCAGAACCGGCCCATCCAGACGCTCAACCGCTTCGCGCTGCGCCGGGTTCAGTTCATCAAGATAAGGTGCGGGGCGCGCAACCATGGCGCGCTGGGACAGGGATGCGCCTTCAAAGGCGTCCATTTCATCGAAACTGCTCATCGTGCCAAGCTACGCCGAATAAGGCCCGAGGGAAAGGGTTTGTTCACCCCTTGTTCGCCAAGATTTGCCGTTTGAACTATAAGCAATTCTATTCAACAGCTGTGCATTTTGCCGGCCCGCGTTAACCTTTGCTCAAAAAAGCGCACTCGATAGTGAATTCAAAGCTGTGGGAGCGCGATCATGGAACAAAAACTTAAACCAGGCTGGTCATATCGGCTGAAATTGGCGGCCATTGTGCTGACGCTTTTGTCCCTGACCGCGTTTTCTGGCTGGGGAATATACGCGGTGCCTGCTCCGGTCGTGGACCGTATGCTTGAAGCGGACCTGAGAAAAGAAGCCACGCAGCTCGGCAAACAAGTGACATCGCACCTGAAGGATGTTCAAGCCACGTTCCAAACAGGATTCGTCGGCGGCCATGATCAGGAGTTTCTTGAGCTTTTGCCCGCAACATCCGACATCTATCGTTTCAAACTGTTCAACGCAGATGGTCGCGTCTTCTGGTCTTCACGGTCCTCCGACCTAGGGTCAGTGAACTCCAAACCGTACTTTGACACCGTAATCAAACAGGGCAATATCTACTATAAACACGAAGAAAAACCTTTATCCGAGGTCGAGGATTTCGATGGCGACGCTATTCACGCCTCGGGCCCGCAAACACGCCACGTTGCGGAAATCTACACTCCGATCATTCGAGACGGTCGTTTTCTGGGCGCGATTGAGTTCTATTCGGACATTACGGATGTCAGGAACCTGTTCATCGATCGCGTGCGGTTGTCTCTGTTTATTCTCAGCACTGTTGCCCTTCTTGCGTTCAGTGTCGTGACATTGGTCGTGTTCCGCTCTAACCGCCGTCAGGTTCAAAGCCTTCGCGGGCGCGCAGCCAAGGAACGTGAGCTTATGGACGAACAATTGCGTTTGGCCCGAGAAGTCCGTTTGCTGGGCGAGTTGAATGAATGGCTGCAATCCAGCCGGTCTCTGGACGAGCTGTTCGACATGGTCTCGCGTTTCATGACCCACATCCTGCCCGAGGCAGAGGGCAGTGTGTATGTATACTCGAACTCACGCGATGTGCTGGATGGGTGTGCCAGTTGGAATGGTGGCACGCATAAGTCTCACATCCACCCCGAAGGATGCTGGGGCCTGCGTCGGGGGCGAACCTATGAATTCGGTGCGTCCGAGATTGACTTTGTATGTGAACATGCCGAGCCCCATGATGGCCGTCCTTACTTCTGCTTCCCGATTCTGGCCCACGGCGAAACGGTTGGTCTGCTGCATCTGCGGGCGCTGGAAGGTCGCGACAAGTGCTTTCACAAAAGCCGCAAACTGGCGCAGCTATGTGCAGAGCAAATCAGCATGGCAATCGCCAACGTTCGGATGCGCGACCAGTTGCATGACCAGTCAGTGCGGGACCCGCTGACCGGCTTGTTCAACCGGCGGCACATGACCGAGACGTTGCGCAAGTCCATTAGCCGCAGCCAGCAAACAGGCGCTCCGCTCAGCCTGATTGCTGTGGACGTGGATCACTTCAAAAAGTTCAACGACACTCATGGGCACGACGCCGGAGATATGGTTTTGCGCGCTGTTGGATCGGCAATGGAACAAGAGTGTGACCGGGATGAGATCGCCTGCAGGATCGGTGGGGAAGAGTTCATGCTGATCCTGCCCGACAATACTCAGGAAGATGCCATGACCCGCGCTGAACAGCTGCGCCAGGCGGTTGAAGGTATTACCGTGCGGTACGGTGAAAAATCGCTACCCCGCATAACGATTTCTGTGGGTGTCGCCAATTACCCGGCGCATGGAACCATGCCGCAGGATCTTATGCGCTCGGCGGATGATGCGCTGTATGAGGCCAAGGACAAAGGCCGCAATCAGGTTCAGGTTGCCGGAAAGATTGATCCGAGCTCTGGGCGCGGGGATCAGACTGGCGTTACAACACCTTCCATCGCCAAAATTAGCGCAAAGTCCTAAATTTCTTGCCGAATCAGACGCCAACCACGATCAATCCGTATGGATTTGCACAGCAGATATCCCAGCATCGAAGATCTGAAGCGTCGGGCCAAAACCAGAATCCCCCATTTCGTGTGGGAATACCTGGACAGCGGTACCGGAGTCGAAGCAACACTGAACCGAAACCGCGCCGCCCTGGATCGTATTGGCTTTTTGCCCTCAATCCTGCACGGAACGATATCTTGTGACACCGGCACCGATTTTTTGGGGAAACGTTACCCGCTCCCGTTTGGTGTAGCTCCGATCGGAATGGCGGGCTTGATCTGGCCCGACGCCGAGGGGGTTTTGGCGCGGGCCTGCGCGGCGGCAAGCCTGCCTTTTACCCTCTCAAACGTTGCGACCCAAAGCCCCGAAGACCTGGACGGCCACATCGGGGATGACGCGTGGTTTCAACTCTACCCCCCAAAGGACCCAGACATCCGCATGGATTTGCTCAACCGGGTCAAAGCTGCCGGATTCTCAACGCTGGTAATGACTGCGGACGTGCCGGTGGCGTCTCGACGGGAAAGACAAATCCGTTCGGGGCTTACGAACCCGCCCAGGCTGACCCCCCGCTTGCTGGCACAAATCATTCAACGGCCTGCATGGGCCCTTGCCATGGCGCGTAGCGGGCCACCGCGGATGCGCACATTGGACAAGTACACCGACGATTCAAGCAATCTCCCTCCGACAGCGCATGTTGGGTATCTACTGCGCACGTCGCCGGACATGGACTATGTCAGATGGCTGCGCGATGCGTGGGATGGTCCTTTCATAGTTAAAGGGGTTATGCGTGCCGTGGATGCTGAACCGCTGAAACAGGCGGGTGTCGACGCCTTGTGGATATCCAATCACGGTGGTCGACAGTTCGACGCCGCCCCCGCAAGTATCGAGGCGCTACCAGCCATTCGTGCCGCGACAGATCTGCCACTGATACTCGATAGCGGCATCGAAGGGGGGCTGGATATTCTGCGCGCGAAAGCACTGGGCGCAGATTTGGTCATGCTTGGGCGTGGGTTCATGTATGCTCTCGCAGCCCTAGGCGTCGATGGCCCTGACCATGCGATAGACATTCTGCGGCAAGATCTGCTGGCGAATATGGGTCAGCTGGGGGCAGAATCTCTAGATCACTTGCCACCTGCAATATCTCAGATTGATGCTGCGGCGCGGCACGTGTAATACGTTAGCGCCAACATAGGGCGTTTGCGAGCGTTAACATGCCGGTTCTACCCAGAACGACTGATATACGTGCGCGTATTGTCCGCTTATGAACACGGCCAAACCATAAAGACCGGGACCGCAAATGACCGACTTCAACAAGATCCTGATCGCCAACCGCGGCGAGATTGCCATTCGCGTGATGCGCGCAGCCAATGAGATGGGCAAACGCACCGTCGCTGTCTTCGCCGAAGAGGACAAGCTGGGCCTGCACCGTTTTAAGGCGGATGAGGCGTATCGCATTGGCGAAGGCATGGGCCCGGTGGCTGCATATCTTTCGATTGATGAAATCATCCGCGTCGCCAAGGAATGCGGCGCAGACGCGATCCACCCGGGTTACGGCCTGCTGTCGGAAAACCCCGATTTCGTGGATGCCTGTGTGCAGAACGGCATAACCTTCATCGGACCGAAAGCTGAAACCATGCGCGCCCTTGGCGACAAGGCCAGCGCCCGCCGCGTTGCGATTGCAGCTGGCGTTCCGGTCATTCCGGCAACCGAGGTTCTGGGCGATGACATGGACGCGATCCGCGCGGAGGCCGCCGAGATCGGTTACCCGCTGATGCTGAAGGCCAGCTGGGGCGGAGGCGGACGCGGGATGCGCCCGATCGAATCCGAGGCAGAGCTGGAAGAAAAGGTACTGGAAGGCCGCCGCGAGGCCGAGGCCGCTTTTGGCAATGGAGAAGGCTATCTGGAAAAGATGATCACCCGTGCCCGCCATGTCGAGGTGCAGATTCTGGGCGACAAGCACGGTGAGATTTACCACCTGTACGAACGCGACTGCTCGGTTCAGCGCCGGAACCAGAAGGTCGTGGAACGCGCCCCTGCCCCGTATCTGTCTGACGAACAGCGCGCGGAAATCTGTGAACTCGGCCGCAAAATCTGCGCCCATGTGAATTATGAATGCGCGGGCACGGTCGAATTCCTGATGGATATGGAAACCGGCAAGTTCTACTTCATCGAAGTGAACCCCCGCGTACAGGTCGAACATACCGTCACCGAAGAGGTCACGGGCATCGACATCGTGCAGGCGCAAATCCTGATCGCCGAGGGTAAAACTCTGGCCGAAGCAACCGGCGCTGCCAGCCAGTCCGACGTGCGTCTGAACGGTCACGCGCTGCAGACGCGGATCACGACCGAAGATCCGCAGAACAATTTTATCCCCGATTATGGCCGCATCACCGCCTATCGCTCGGCCACCGGAATGGGCATTCGTCTGGATGGCGGCACGGCCTATGCGGGCGGGGTGATCACGCGTTATTACGACTCGTTGCTGACCAAGGTCACGGCCAAGGCGCCCACGCCTGAGGCTGCGATTGCGCGGATGGACCGGGCGCTGCGCGAGTTCCGTATTCGCGGTGTCAGCACCAATATCGACTTTGTTATCAACCTGCTGAAGCACCCGACCTTCCTGTCGAACGAATACACCACCAAGTTCATCGACACGACGCCGGACCTGTTTGCCTTCAAGCGGCGCCGCGACCGGGGCACCAAAGTTCTGACCTATATCGCGGATATTACCGTGAACGGGCACCCCGAGACCAAGGACCGTCCCGAACCCCGCGCCGACCTGAAAGAGGCCAAGCCCCCCGCGTTGAAGGGGGAACCCCAAATGGGCACCCGCAACCTGCTGGAACAGAAAGGCCCGCAGGCGGTCGCAGACTGGATGAAGGCGCAGCGCCAGTTGCTGATCACCGACACCACCATGCGCGACGGGCACCAGTCGCTGTTGGCCACGCGGATGCGCTCAATCGACATGATCAAGGTGGCACCGACCTACGCGGCCAACCTGCCGCAGTTGTTCTCGGTCGAATGCTGGGGCGGAGCGACATTCGATGTGGCCTACCGCTTCTTGCAGGAATGCCCGTGGCAGCGTCTGCGTGACCTGCGCGAAGCGATGCCGAACCTGATGACCCAGATGCTGCTGCGTGGCGCAAACGGGGTTGGCTACACCAACTACCCCGACAACGTGGTGCAGGAATTCGTCCGTCAGGCGTCGCAGAATATCGACGTGTTCCGCGTGTTCGACTCGCTGAACTGGGTCGAGAACATGCGCGTTGCCATGGATGCGGTGGTTGAGAACGGCAAAATCTGTGAGGGCACCGTTTGTTATACCGGTGATATTCTGGACCCGGATCGCGCCAAATATGACCTGAAATACTATGTCGGCATGGCGAAAGAGCTGCGCGACGCGGGCGCGCATGTTCTGGGCCTGAAAGACATGGCGGGTCTGCTGAAACCGGCCTCGGCCAAGATCTTGATCCGCGCGTTGAAGGAAGAGGTCGGACTGCCGATCCACTTCCACACGCACGACACCGCGGGCATCGCCAGCGCCACCATTCTGGCCGCGTCCGAGGCGGGCGTGGACGCGGTGGATTGCGCGATGGACAGCTTCTCGGGCAACACTTCTCAGGCGACGCTGGGCACCGTGGTCGAGGCGCTGCGCCACACGGATCGTGACACCGGGTTGGACATCAAGGCCATCCGCGAGATCAGTGACTACTTCGAAGCAGTTCGTGGCCAATACGCGGCGTTTGAGTCCAGCCTGCAGGCTCCGGCCTCCGAGGTTTATCTGCACGAAATGCCCGGCGGTCAGTTCACCAACCTCAAGGCGCAGGCGCGCAGCTTGGGGCTGGAGGAACGCTGGCATGAGGTCGCTCAGATGTATGCCGACGTGAACCAGATGTTCGGCGATATCGTCAAGGTGACACCATCGTCCAAGGTGGTTGGTGACATGGCGCTAATGATGGTCAGCCAGGGCCTGACCCGTGCTGACGTTGAAAGCCCGGATACGGATGTGGCCTTCCCTGATTCAGTCGTGGACATGATGCGCGGCAACCTGGGCCAACCTCCGGGCGGGTTCCCCGACACCATCATCCACAAGGTCCTCAAGGACGAGGCCCCCAACACGGACCGCCCCGGCAAGGATGTACCTGCCGTCGATCTTGAAGCCACCCGCGCCGAGCTGTCGAAGCAACTGGAAGGCAAAGAGGTCGATGACGAGGATCTGAACGGGTATCTGATGTATCCCAAGGTCTTCCTGGACTATATGGGCCGCCACCGTACCTATGGTCCGGTTCGCACCCTGCCCACGCGCACCTTTTTCTATGGAATGGAACCGGGCGAAGAAATCACGGCCGAGATCGACCCCGGCAAGACGTTGGAAATTCGGTGTCAGGCCATTGGTGAGACCGACGAAAAAGGTGAAGTGAAGGTCTTTTTTGAACTCAACGGCCAACCGCGTGTAATTCGAGTGCCGAACCGTCTTGTCACGTCGTCGACACAGACGCGCCCCAAGGCTGAAACCGGCAACCCCAGCCACATCGGCGCACCAATGCCCGGCGTCGTCGCAACCGTTTCCGTTACTGCCGGACAAGAGGTGAAGGAAGGCGACCTGTTGCTGACCATCGAAGCCATGAAGATGGAAACTGGCATCCACGCAGAGCGTGACGCGACCGTTAAGGCGATCCACGTGCAGCCCGGCGGCCAGATTGACGCTAAGGACCTACTGGTCGAACTTGAGTGAACGATCTAGTTTAATTCCCAACCTTCGGGCCGCTCGGACATCCGGGCGGCCCGTCGCTTTGCAAACGGGAGGGAAAACATGCTGTCTATCACACCTATCTACGCTGCGCTGCTGGCGATCATCTACGTCGCTCTCAGCGGCTGGGTCATTAGTACCCGCCGGAGCCAAAAGATCTCGTATGGCGACTCGGGCAACGGCGAGATGCTTAAAGCGGTACGAACCCATTCCAACTTTGCAGAATATGCTCCGTTTGGGTTGCTGCTGATCGCCATGGTCGAGCTTCAGGGGGCGAGCGGCCTGATGGTCAATCTGTTGGGGCTGTGTTTGCTGTCCGGACGCATGCTGCATGCCTACGGATTCGGTAAGACGCCTCAGATCGTTATCCTACGCCAACTCGGTATGGTTTTGACGTTTACAGCCCTTCTGGTGGCGGCTATCTCGAATCTGATATTGGCCTTTTGATCACCGCAACACGGGTCAGCCGGTCAAAACACGTGTTTCAACCCTAGGCAATTGCCCGAGGTCAGGCTCGGCCTTTCCAAGCCTGTCCTCGTCCCGCACACTCAGTGCACAGCTTAAAACGATCAAACCGGCCAATAGAGCCGTCTTTATGTCTGCTACCCGCTTCATTTCCTCGTTTCCATCTTTGTTGTTTTGCGTTGCTCTATGTCTTGAACACTTCAGCAGCGCATTTCCGTCGAAATATTTTTGCACCTTTTTGTGCTTTTCCGCTTGCAGCCCTGCGCGGGAATTTATACATCCCTCCTCACTCAACGGCGCGGGCGTAGCTCAGGGGTAGAGCATAACCTTGCCAAGGTTAGGGTCGGGCGTTCGAATCGCCTCGCCCGCTCCATTGAGAGGTCTTCGGACCAACATAGTATCTGATGCGGGCGTAGCTCAGGGGTAGAGCATAACCTTGCCAAGGTTAGGGTCGGGCGTTCGAATCGCCTCGCCCGCTCCAGATACCAAATTCTTGAAACTTTTCTGGCCACCTGCCGATTGTTACGCCATTCTGTTGGCGTTGTAGGTGTTATCGTTACAAGTTTCAGGATTTTAACATGTCAGGATATAGTATCAGGTCACTGACCGCCGATGAATTGCAACACGCCGTTGACTGGGCCGGCCGCGAAGGGTGGAACCCCGGCGTGCACGACGCTCAGTGTTTTCGCCCAACAGACCCAAGTGGATTTCTGGGCGGCTTTCTGGATGGTGAGATGATCGCGTCGGTCTCGGCCGTGAACTATGACGACGCTTTTTCGTTCCTTGGCTTTTACATTGTTCGGCCCGAATTTCGACATCACGGCCACGGTCTCGAGATAGCCAGACACGCACTTGCCCATTGTGAAGGCCGCAACATGGGGCTGGATGGCGTGGTCGAGCAACAGGATAATTACCGGAAATCAGGGTTCACCTTTGCCTACAACAATTTCCGCTTCGGCGCCCCCGTTCGACAGGTCTTGCCCAAACTGGGTCAAGTTCTGGGCAATGGGGTTGCGCCCATAAAGACAGCCACCGACGCCCTTAAAGCCTACGACCGACAGCTATTCCCGGCAGCGCGGGACGCATTTTTGCAAAGCTGGCTAAGCGCCTACTCCCACATCTCACGCGTCTACACCGAAAATGGTCAGATCAGAGGATATGCCACCCTTCGCCCCTGCAAAACGGGGTACAAAGTCGGCCCGCTTTTTGCCGATGACGCCGCAATTGCTCAGGCGCTTTTGGCCAGTTTGCTCGCCGCTATTCCCGTAGATCATCGCGATCACGATGTCTTTGTCGACATGCCCCAGCCCAACGATGCCGCCATCGCGATGGCGCAGCAGTTGGAGTTAAAGAAAGTGTTCGAAACAGCGCGCATGTATTCCGATCATGAACCGGACATCGACCTGAGTCGGGTTTTCGGGGTAACTACGTTTGAGTTGGGTTAGAACGCCTTGAACGTCATCGTGGTCAGCGATCTTTCGATATCAGGAATCACCAGCAAGTTTTCGTTGATGAAATGACCCACATCTTCAGTTTCCGGAATATAGAGCTTTAGCAGCAGGTCGTATTCACCACTGGTCGAATAAAGCTCGGAATGAATTTCGCGCAGGGCGATGTCTTCGGCCACCTTATAGGTGGTGCCGGGTTTGCAGCGGATCTGGATGAAAACGCAGGTGGACATGGGCCGGGCCTTATTGGTTCGTGTTGGTCGCAAGCTGGCACGAGGCGCGCCAGGGTGCAATCCCCTGCAACAGTTTATGGCGAATGCGCCTTTGCGGTCTGGATATGCGCGCCCTTCCCCGTCTATAAGCGCGCCTGTAGCAAAAGGAATTCGCCCATGCGCAGCGCAAAGATCAGCCGTCAGACCGCCGAAACCGAAATCTCGGTCGAGGTCAATCTGGACGGCACCGGCACCTATGACAACCAGACCGGCGTCGGGTTCTTCGATCATATGCTGGACCAGCTGGCGCGTCATTCGCTGATCGACATGACGATCCGCGCCAAGGGCGATTACCACATCGACGACCACCACACGGTCGAAGACACCGGCATCGCGCTGGGTCAGGCGCTGACGCAGGCATTGGGCGACAAGAAGGGCATCCGGCGCTATGGCGAATGCCACTTGCCGATGGATGACGCGCAGGTGCGCTGTGCGCTTGACCTGTCGGGCCGTCCGTTCCTGATCTGGAACGTGGACCTGCCGACGCACAAGATCGGCACGTTCGACACCGAGTTGGTACGTGAGTTCTTTCAGGCGCTGTCCACCCATGGCGGCATCACCCTGCATATCGACCAGTTGCACGGCTTCAACAGCCACCACATTGCCGAAGCTGCCTTTAAGGCCGTCGCCCGCGCCCTGCGACTCGCGGTCGAAACCGACCCGCGCAAGGCGGATGCGATTCCATCCACGAAAGGCGCGCTGTAGATGCTGACAGCGATCATTGACTACGAAAGCGGCAACCTGCACTCGGCGGAAAAGGCGTTTCAGCGGATGGCGCGGGAATTGGATGCGGGCGAGGTCGTCGTGACCGCGGACGCAGATGTTGTCGCGCGCGCCGACCGGCTGGTTCTGCCTGGCGACGGGGCTTTCCCGGCCTGCGCCGCCGAACTGCGCGGCCATAAGGGCATCCACGACGCCATGGTTGAGGCGGTGGAGCAAAAAGGCCGTCCGTTTCTTGGCATCTGCGTCGGGATGCAGCTGATGGCCTCTACAGGTCATGAATACACCGATACTGATGGTCTGGGCTGGGTTGCGGGCGATGTGGTGCGGATTGAACCGTCAGACAGCGCGCTGAAAGTCCCGCACATGGGCTGGAACGATCTGGTTCTGGAAAGCGATCACCCTGTGTTTGACGGGATAAAATCCGGCGATCACACCTATTTCGTCCACTCCTACCACTTGCGGGTCGCGGACCCAGCACAGCGTCTGGCCTATGTGGACTATGGGCGGGACGTCACGGCCGTGATTGGCCGTGACACGATGGTTGGAATGCAGTTTCACCCTGAGAAAAGCCAGGATGTGGGGCTGCGCATGATCGGCAACTTCCTGACGTGGAAGC
Organism: Ruegeria sp. YTSC325; assembly: GCF_059609525.1. Taxonomy (NCBI): domain Bacteria; kingdom Pseudomonadati; phylum Pseudomonadota; class Alphaproteobacteria; order Rhodobacterales; family Roseobacteraceae; genus Ruegeria; species Ruegeria sp. YTSC325. Next base: position 284,597 of record NZ_JBXWLY010000004.1, on the reverse strand, counting down.
CCTGATCCTTTACTGAACGCGGGTCCAAGTCTGGCCGCGGCAGATCAGACCACCCGCAGCACAGCCTTTGACGGTCAGCTTGTTCTGGCTGTCCAGTTGCATCTTTGAACTGTAGGTCTTATCGCGGTCCGGGGCCCAGATTTTGCCACCACCATAAGCGCCATCCCCTTGCGCCTGCATATCCCAGATCATCTGTTTACCCAAATTCTCATAGTTCAACGATTGATTGCCCGAGGCGTCAAACGCGCTATCGATGATTCCACAGATGGCACTGCCGCAGGGCTGGATCGAAACTTGCAGATAGTTGCCTTCATCTCCGGGCTCGGTTTTCCAAAGACCGTCGACCGGGTCTGCCAGCGCTGCCGTAGAAAGAACAGAAAAGGCCGCTGCTGCAATGAATGTAGATTTCATGATCTTCTCCCTTTTATGAGGCCACTTTGTCGCGCCTTATGTCGTCGGGCAAGAATGACCCCGCGTCGCGTTGCATCCCCTGCCCCGCTTGTGCGATATCCCCCGCGTGTAACACTGATATAGGGCCGCCGATCATGATCCTCTACCCCGCCATCGACCTCAAAGACGGCCAGGCCGTGCGCCTGTTGCGTGGCGAAATGGACAAGGCGACTGTGTTCAATGACGACCCGGCCGCCCAGGCGAAAGCATTTGTCGAAGCCGGCTGCGAGTGGCTGCATCTGGTCGACCTGAACGGTGCCTTCGCCGGCGAGCCGGTCAATGCCGCCCCGGTCGAGGCGATCCTGTCGGCATGCAAAGTCCCCGCCCAGCTAGGTGGAGGCATCCGCGATATGACAACAATCGAAACCTGGATCGACAAAGGGCTCGCCCGCGTCATTCTTGGTACCGTTGCGGTCGAAAATCCCGATCTGGTCCGCGAAGCCGCGCGTGAGTTTCCCGGCAAGGTCGCCGTGGGTATCGACGCCCGCAACGGCATGGTCGCCACCAAAGGCTGGGCCGAGGAAACCGATGTCGAGGTCACCGAACTTGCCCGCAGCTTCGAGGATGCGGGCGTCGCGGCCATCATCTACACCGATATCAACCGCGACGGCGCGATGCAGGGCCCGAATATTGAAGCCACAGCCGCCCTCGCCCGCGCCGTGTCCATTCCGGTGATCGCGTCGGGCGGAGTGAGCTCGCTGGATGATCTGATCGCCCTGCGCGATTGTGGCGTGGAATTGAATGGTGCCATTTCGGGCCGTGCGCTGTACGACGGGGCGCTTGATCTGAAAGAAGCGCTTGCCACGCTCGGCGCGTAATCAAGCCGACCGGCGGTTATTCCAGCTTCCATGTGTGTTTCCGGGGCTGCCCATCTTTGTATGGCTGCAGCTCCGTTTCACTGATTTTTATGAATTGAAAACAACCCGTCCAGTCTCCGGTCTTTTCGCACCACTTATCGCCATCAACATACCACTCGCCGTCGTAGGAGTTTCCCCCGAAATTACCGGCAAGTTTACCTTTTTTGCGACCAGTGCTGTATGCCTGTGCCCACTGCGTCTTGTCATCCTGATTAGAAATAGACCGGACTGTTGACCCGGGTAGGGTTGCCAAAAGTTCTGACTTGGACATGAAATCTTGCGCAAACGCTCCGGTGGTAAACACCCCGACACACATCACTGCTGCGCTGATTGTTTGTAAGGCAATTTTCATAAAAAACCTCCCAATATGTGCTTTGAAATGCGGCAATTCTATCACAAATCGCCGCCATCCCAAAACTTGAGAGGTATCGCCACGCACCCGCCGGCGTGGCAGAACCTTATTGCGCGGCCGCTGCAGTCAGTTTGGCCAGTGCGCCGCGCATCTTTTCGATGACTGGGGCATCAGAGACACCATTGAGATCCTCCAAGGTCTCTTTCGGGTCTTCATAGGCCAACCAAACCTGCCCGTTGGCGTCCTCATAAGCCTGAACCTTCAGCGGCAGGAACAGCCCGGCGCGCGGGTCGATCTGCATGGCGGGTGTACCAAGTGCAGGGTTGCCGAAGATCAGCACCTGATTGGCCGGGATCGGTGTACCCACCTTCTCGGCGCCGGCGGCATGGTCGACACGGGCAAAGACGGTTGCGCCTGCATTGCCGACAGCAGCCTCAAGCGCGTCCAGCGCCTCGGCCACGGATTTATTTGTCTCAACTTTGATGATGTCGTCTGCCATGGCGGACAGTGCCCCTCCGAATGTGAGTATTGAAGCCAGAATAAGATGTCGCATCTCGATAATCCTTTTCATGAATTTCATCCCTAATTTCCACGGCTTCGCGGGAGATCACAATCACAAGTCTGGCATCGGCGGGGCTTTGCCGTTAGAGGTGCGCCAACAAAGGACTTCGACATGCTGAAAACACGCATCATTCCCTGCCTGGACGTCGCTGATGGCCGCGTGGTCAAGGGCGTCAATTTTGTTGGCCTGCGCGATGCGGGCGATCCGGTGGAATCGGCCAAGGCCTATGATGAGGCTGGCGCGGATGAGATCTGTTTTCTGGACATTCACGCCACCCATGAAAACCGCGGTACCATGTTCGACGTGGTTCAACGCACGGCCGAGCAGTGCTTTGTCCCCCTGACCGTTGGTGGCGGCGTACGCACCAAGGACGATGTTCGTGCCCTGCTATTGGCCGGGGCGGATAAGGTCAGCTTCAACTCGGCCGCCGTGGCCAACCCCGATGTGATCGCCGAATCCGCCGATCAGTTCGGCAGTCAGTGCATCGTGTGCGCCATTGACGCCAAAACCGTCAGCCCCGGCAAGTGGGAGATTTTCACCCATGGCGGCCGCAAGCCCACCGGTATCGACGCGGTCGAGTTCGCCAAAACCGTCGTTGCCAAGGGTGCGGGTGAAATCCTGCTGACATCAATGGATCGCGACGGCACCAAGGCGGGGTTCAACCTGCCGCTGACCCGCGCCATTTCTGATGCTGTGGACGTGCCGGTGATCGCCTCGGGCGGGGTCGGCAATCTGGATCATCTGGTCGAAGGCGTCACCGAAGGTGGGGCCAGTGCGGTTCTTGCGGCCTCGATCTTCCATTTCGGCGAATACACTATCCGCGAGGCCAAAGAGCATATGGCCGCCGCCGGCATCCCCATGAGGCTGACATGAGTATCCTGCACGATCTGGCCGCCACGATCGACTCGCGCAAGGGGGCGGACCCCGACAGCAGTTGGACGGCCAAGCTGTTGTCCAAAGGCCCCGAGAAATGCGCCGAGAAATTCGGCGAAGAGGCCGTCGAGGCCATCATCGAAGCGGTCAAGAACGACAAAGCCGGGCTGACAGCCGAGGCAGCGGATGTGCTGTATCACCTGCTGGTCATGTTGGCCGCGCGCGATGTGGCGCTGGATGATGTGTTGGCCGAACTGGCCCGCCGTCAAGGTATCAGCGGCATCTCCGAAAAAGCTGCAAGGCCAAAGGGCTAGGCTTTCGCCGACGTGCCTTTATGATCGGGTTTCAACACCGAACGGATCAAAGGGCCCGCAGATGATCAAAACCTTGGCCACCCTATTGGCCCTTGTGGCGTTGACTGCTTGTGCCAGCCTTCCGCCCCAGACCGGGGACGAGGTGCAACGTCTGGCCACCGAAATCCGCAATCTGGGGCCTGGCATTGATCCATCCGAGGCCGACCGCGCCGCACGTATCACCTATGCCTATACCGCGCAGCTTGCGCAGGAATACCAGATCACCGATCCCCCGCTGATCCACAATGCCAAGGTCAACAAGGGCCTAAAGCCGCGCGGACTGTGCTGGCACTGGGCCGAGGATATCGAGCAGCGTCTGAACCAAGAGGGTTTCAAAACCCTGAAGATGCACCGGGCCATCGCCAATGCTGATAACCCGCTGCGAATTGACCACAGCACCGCGATTATCAGTCGTTCAGAGGATGGGATGCAGGACGGAATCATTCTGGACCCCTGGCGGTACGGCGGAACTCTTTTTTGGTCACCCTTCAGCGAGGACACCCGATATGACTGGGTCCCGCGCGAGGTTGTGATGGCACAAAGGCGTATCGAACAATACGGCGAGCTCCTCGCCTATACAGGCGAATAGCTTATAGCTTGGACGAGATCACCCCGGTCGCGAACCCACCCATCCGCAGCTCGCCGAAAAGGCGCTGATATTCGATCTTGGGACAGCGATTCATCACCACATCAACACCGCGCGTCTGCGCCTTTGCTGCAGCGTCGGCATGTTCTACACCGATCTGCATCCAAATGGTTCCCAATTCCGGAAACGCATCCAGTGCTTGATCAACGATCGGAGGGACAGCCTCGGACCGTCGAAAAATATCAACCATATCGACCGATTCCCGAACATCTGACAAAGACGCCCGAACCTTGGTGCCAAACAGCTCTTTTCCCGCATGCCCAGGATTGACCGGGATAACCGTGTACCCCTTGAGCGATAAGTAGCGAGCAACATAATAGCTGGGCCGGACCGGGTTCATCGAAACACCAAGCACGGCCACAGTTTTCGTGCGCTTAAGTATGTTCGACAGAAATGCGTCTGTGTATTTAGTCATGCCGCCACCCTATGCGCAGTCCATCAAAGAAAAAAGCGCCCAGGTAATAACCCGGGCGCAAGGTGTTGGAACGAGGGACAGTGAAATGACCCGCGGCAGTTCCGTTCCGCGGTCACTGTGACATTTAAGCATGTCCTGGCTAAAAAAAAGAGGGGGAGCGCATTTTTGTGATGACAGATCACGAAAAGCGGAAATTCGCCTAGTTCTCGTAGAGGATAACAGGCCAGTTTGCCTCGGCCATTCGAATAAATCCGCTTGTATCCTGTTCCCACATACGCTCGATCGCTGGCGAATGCGTCAGGTAAAGGCGTCCATCGATCACCTGCCACAGGTTCGGGTCTGTACTGACCAATTCCCCCTGAGCCATTGCATAAGCGCAGTATCCTCCGAACTGAGGCGCGTACGCACGCGGGTTCATTTCGAACGCATCACGGTTTTCAGGTGTCGCAAAGTGCCACTCGGCCCCTTTCCACACCACAGAATACTCTGGGCGGCCGCGAACAGGGGCATCGCCGTTGAAATACGACACCGCATCATACCCAGCCATGGCTGCGCCATCCGTCTTGTAAAACACGGGTAAATGCTGCGCGAACGCAGCAGGAGCAAGCATAGAGGCGGTTATCGCGCCCAATAGGAAACGTCGGTACATCTTCATAAGGTCTTCATTAGGAAGTCAGGGTATCAAGATGCAATTGATTAACGCCGCTGAAACCCCAATTAACGCGGATGTGATCGCGCGTGGGTGAATAAACGCCCTAGTCGAAAATATCCTCGATCACATCCCATGCTTCGTCGAACACGCGTGAAAAGACGCTCTTTTTCTTCTTCTTTTTGGTCTTTCGCTGTTTTTCGATTCGGCGGTCCGGCTTTATGTCGGACAGCTTGCGCTTCGGCACCATTTTGAGGTCGTGCAACGGTGCGCCGCAGCTTGAACAGCTTAGCTCGTGGCGTTGCTTACCTTTCAGGACCAGCGCAGCTCGGGTGCCGCAATAGCAGCAGGTGACAATTTTCGAAGGGGTGGAAATGGCGCTCTCCTGTCTATCTATGCCTTGAAGCATATAGGGCAATTGCGGCCGCATTTGAGACATTCAGCGATCCAAAGCCGCCTGCCGCGTCAATTTTCACCAAGTGGTCAACGGTTTCCTTGGTTTTCTGCCTCAACCCCGGCCCCTCGGCCCCAAGCACCAAGGCGACCGGTTGGTCGAACTTACTATCCAGCGTCGCCTCAATCGTCTGCTCGGCCTCACCGTCCAGACCCAGGACCAGAAAACCCATATTCTGCAGCTCAACGATTGTATCGGCCAAGTTGCGCATGCGCAGGTAAGGTTGCCGCTCTAGCGCTCCACTGGCCGTTTTGGCCAAGGCACCGGTTTCCGGCGCCGAGTGGTGACGGGTGCCGATAACCGCACTGGCCCCCAGAACCTCGGCCGAGCGGAGAATCGCCCCGACGTTATGCGGGTCGGTCACACGGTCCAGCAGAATGACACGCGGATGTTCACGCCCGATACAGTTTTCGGCCAGCCCGCCCCAATCCAACGGCTTTACCTCAAGCGCGGCCCCCTGATGCACCGAGCCGGGGTCAATCGGAGCAGTAAACTTGCGCGGATCAACCATTTCAGCCTCGATCCCTGCAAATTCAATGGCTTCGTTCAGCTTGTCGCGGGCATTCCGGGTCACGATTAGGCGCAATTTCTGCCGTTTGGGGTTCATCAGGGCATCGCGCACAGCGTGCAAGCCGAACAGCCATACAGTTTCAGAAGCGGCCGCCTTGCGCGCCTGTTCCTTTTCAACGACCCACTTGGGTTTCTTCATTTCTTAGGCCTCCTGGCCGGGAATTCGGTTTCCTGCGCCAAAGCAGTATTTTCCTGTTGACGCTCGTTTAAGGCGCTAGTAATCACGCCTCCACGTCAGGTGCAACGCCTGACAGTGGGCGACAGGCCGCAAGGTGTGGCAGGGGACTGTAACTCCCTCGCGGAGACGCACGCCTGGTTCGATTCCAGGGTCGCCCACCATCTTCCTCAGATGGTAAAAAAGCGCAACGGGTTGCGTAATGTGCAGCGCGCATCATCTCCGTTCGCGAAATTGAATCTCTGAGTGACGTTGCGAGTTTTCAAAAAAAACGCCCTTGGCATACCAAAGGCGTTGTTTTTGTACGATGAAAGAACCCGCGTTAAGCAGCGGCTGCTCGTTGCGCTGTGATACGGTCAAACCATTCCAGAATGGCATCGCGTTTCGGCGTGATTTCTTCTGCTCCGCCGCCCGTGAACTCTTGGAACTTTTCCATGTTAAGACCGTTCACGCCAACCAAAACAGGGATGTCCTGCGCCAATGCCTCGGCAATCAAAGGACGAAACCCGCGCCCGTCAGCCTCATGTTTGCCGAACTTATTGACGATCAACAATTGCGGCTTGTCGGCAAGCGACGCGGTCACATACCCCACAGCCTGTTCCAGCGCGGCGGGGTCCAAACGGCATCCTCGAGATTGCGTGCCCAGTGACTGCGAGATGCGGATGGTGTCACCTTCGGGTAGGACGCGCACGTCCATATCGCATTTAGTGCTGTCGACGCATTCAGTGTTGGTTTGCACAACGCCTGCAAGCCGAGCGCCAGATTTCGACAGTTGTTCAGCAGCTGCGGCCAGCAAAAGATCGGTCGCGCCACGGTCGGTGGTGGTTACATAGCCCAGGTACATTCAGAGACCCTCGTCGTAAAACTGTGACATTCCAGATAGCACGCAAGATACACTCCGGCCACTCCTTTACCCTAAGGTAAAGGAGAAAGTCCGATCACAGCTGCGTGCAGGTGAAGCAGAACCGCATATGCGGCAAGTGAAACCAGCCAGACCCAAAGGGGTGGCCAGGGATGCGGGGCGCGCAGGGAAAAGCGCGCGGTGTTACGGGACAGGCGAATCCATTCGATGCCCATCTCGCGGGATTTGCGCTGGTCAATCAAGGCCATTCCCATCGCCGCGAACCCCGCGAACAGGCCAAACAGGATCACGTGCGAAAGGCTGCCATTGGCCAGCAGATGCGCCAGTGCCCAAAGCATCAGCGCCGCCAGCACCGGATGTCGAGTGGCGCGCAGAACGCCCGGCTTTTCCGGATCGAACGGGCGTCGACCCAATCCGCCGAATGAGAACGGATTCTGTATCGCCACACCGGCGGCGGCCAGCCACAAGGCGATGGGCATGACCAACAATGGTAACCAGCGGAAAACAGGCCAAGGTGGGATGACCTCGACATAGGGCGCACGACTGGCTGCGACAATCAGCCAGCCCAGAACCAGCAGTGACAAAGCCGAATAAGCGGCGAAATATCCCTTGCGCCCCAACGCTGTGATCAACTGCCCACGCAAGGCGGGACGCGCCGGAATAGCGTGCGTCAGCATGAATGTGATCAGCGCTGCAAGGAATAGGACCCAACCAGTCATCAGAGTCTCCGAACGTGTTGCGCCCGGTTTAGCCCTATAGGTTGGGACCGTCTTTGTTCGAAATCAAGCCAGGCGGGGCGGTCGCGCCGCCCCTGCCCTGAGTTATAGGCCCAGTGCCTTGCGGCGTTCCTCGGCAAAGCCCTGCACCATACGGTCGGCGATCAGCGCCAGAATGGCCATCGCCGCCCCGGCCGAGATGCCAAGCCCCACATCCGCCTGCCCCAACGCCAGATAGATCGACTGGCCCAGACCGGTGGTGCCGATCAGTGCCGCGATCACCAGCATCGCAAATGCATAGAGGATGGTTTGGTTCAGCCCCAGCAGGATGGTCGGCGCGGCATAGGGCGCGCGCACGTCTCGCATGATCTGCCACTCGGTCGCGCCGCTGGAGATTGCAGCCTCCATCATTTCCTCGGGTGTGTTTACCAGACCATGGCGGGTGTACCGGATCATCGGCACGATCGCATAGGCGCAGATCGCCAGAAACGCCGAGAACTCGCCAATCTGGAACACCATCAGCACCGGGATCAGGAACACGAATAGAGGGATCGTTTGCAGCATGTCACAGATCGGGCGGACGATTTTCCAGACGGGCGTCCAAACCGCGCTGGCCAGACCGATCAGCCCGCCGACCACAGCACAGGAAAACACCGCCGCACCGCTAAGGTAGAGCGACAGCAAGGCGCGCTCCCACAGGCCCGAGACAAGGATGGTGCACAGCAGCCCCACGGACAGCGCCGCCAGTCGCCAACCGCCCGCCACATAGCTGAGGGCAGCAGCCCCCGTCAGGACAAAGGGCCATGGCAGGTTCGCAATGCCGGTTTCCAACATGCCGATCAGGATCAGTACAACCAGCCCTCCGGTCAGATGCCCGCGCCATGCCATCAGCGCAGCGATCACAGCGGCCACGGCAAAGAGACCGAAGCTCATACCGGACGTCCATTGAAAGCCCCAAGTGAAGGGCAGCACCGCTTGGTCGAGACCAATCCGCAGTGGCAGCAGCACGTAGAACAGCGAGTTGTTCTTGAGCGCATCCAGCCACGGGCCGTTAGCCTGCGTAAAGGCGGTCAGGCCGCTGTCGATGGCCCCGGCCACCGGGTCCAGCAGAGTCAGCTCGGACGGGTTCGGCAGCCACAGCCAGAAGGCCGCAGTGAACAGAACGGTAAAGCCCAGAACCGCCCAGACGACTCGCTGGTCATAGCGTTTGCGTTCGGTGGCGAGCGTGCCGCTCATGCGGTCGATGACGACGGCAAACACCACGATCACAAGACCGGCCATCAGGGATTCGCCGAACTGCGCCTTGCGCATGGTCAGCAGAACCTCCCATCCGATATCGTTGAAGCCACCGATCACAGCCGCGATGATCACCATCGACAAGGCCGCCATCAGGCATTGGTTCACACCGACCATGATCTGCGTTGCCGCTGCCGGAATTTCCACCTGAAACAGTTGCTGAAACCGGGTACCGCCGGACATGATGGCGGCCTCTTTGATCTCGGGTTCGACCCGTTCCAGCCCCAGCATCACGTTGCGCGCCATGGGCGGCGCAGCATAGATGGCCGAGGCGATAAGACCCACCACCGGGCCAAAACCAAAGAGCAGCAGCAAAGGCGTCAGATAAGCGAAGGTCGGCACGGTCTGCATGACGTCCAGCACGGCTTGAACAAAGTTTTTCACGCGGGGGATCTCATTGGCCAGAATGCCGATCCCTCCACCCACAACCAGCGCCACAGGGACTGAGACAGCCACCAGCGCCAGCGTATTCATGCTTTCAGCCCAATAACCCGAGGCCAGCACGAAGCTGAGGCCAAAGAATCCCAGAGCGGCCATTGGCAGCCCGCCCAGATACCAGCCCAGCGCGGTGACAAGCCCAATCAGGATTGGCCATGGCGTGTTCGCCAGCACGAAATTGGCCGCATCCATCGGATAGGTCATCAGGTCTGAAAACAACCGCATCGCGGGTTTGATCCCGTTCAGGAACCAGTCGAGGAAGGCTCCGACCCATTGCGTCGCAGGCAACTCCCATGCGGCGGGCCATTTGACCAACCACGGGGCAATACCTTCAAGCGCCAGACACAGCGCGCCAACGACAACAGTAATCAGTGCCGCCTTGGCTCCGATCGTCAGGCGCGCCTGTGCAGGGATGTCCGTGATCGCCGTCATGTCTCATCCACCTGAAGCGCCGCAGCCAGATCGGACGGGTGAACCGTGCCGACGATTTTGCCCGCCTCATCCCGCACGGGCACCGGTTCGTACAGCTCCATGCAATGCGCCAGCGCGGCGTCCAATGTCATACTGGTTGTCAGACCGGGATCGTCCGGGCCACGTTCGGAATCGTCGCGCATGACCGAGGCGACCTTGGCGTGTTGGCCCTTGGCGACGTCTTTCGAGAATTCGCGTACATAGTCATCGACCGGGCGCAGCACGATATCGGTGGGCGTGCCGATCTGCACGATCTTGCCATCGCGCATGATCGCGATGCGGTCGGCCAGTTTCAGCGCCTCTTGGATATCGTGAGTGATAAAGACGATGGATTTCTTCAACGTCGCCTGAATGCGCAGGAATTCGTCCTGCAACTGACGACGGATCAGGGGATCGAGGGCCGAGAACGGCTCATCCAAAAACCAAATGTCGGGGTTCACGGCAAGACTGCGGGCGATGCCCACACGTTGCCTCTGACCGCCCGATAGCTGCCGTGGGAAGCTGTCTTCGCGCCCCTCAAGGCCGACCAATGAGATCACCTCTTGCGCGCGGGCCAGACGTTCCTTTTTACCAACGCCTTGAACACGCAGCGGATAGGCCACGTTTTCGGCGACGGTCATATGGGGGAAAAGACCGAAATGCTGGAACACCATGCCCAGCTTCTTACGGCGCAGGTCGGTCAGTACCTTCTTGGAGGCTCCGATGACGTTCTCGCCATCCACGCGGATTTCACCGCCCGTACCGGGCAGCAGTTGCGAGATGCAGCGGATCAGCGTCGATTTGCCCGAGCCCGACAGGCCCATGATAACGAAAAGCTCGCCCTCTTTTACCTCGAAATTGGCGTCCTGCACGGCAGGGATGAACCCGCGTTCGCGCAGATCGGAGGCGGCTTTGTCGGAGTCACTCCCTGACCGAGACAGCGCGTCGGTCAGGGCCTTGTCTGCACCGGGGCCAAAGACCTGCCAGAGATTCTGGCAGGCAATGGCTGGTGTTTGTGCGTCAGTCACTTAGGCAGACTCACTGAGTTGCCGCGTCAACAACCGGACGCCACTTGCCTTCGTTTTCTGCCATCCATGCGGCGACGACTTCCTCGACCTTACCGCCGTCGACGTCAATCGCGCCCATCATCGGCTGCTGATCTTCGACTGCCAACTGATAGTTGGTCAGAATTTCATAAGCTGCGGGCCACTTGTCTTCCATGCCGCTCCAGCTGGCCTTGAAGATGCGCGAGGGCGAGAAGTCACAATCATTCACCGCGTTGGGGTTTGGACCCCATGCGGGATCGTTGAAACAGGCTTCTTCACCGGCAGGCAGCTCAACGAATTGCACGTCATATGCGGACATCGCCCAATGCGGTTGCCAGAAGGTGATCAGCAATGGTGATTTCCGCTCGGTCGAGGCACGCAGTTCGGCAATCAAAGCGCCTTCCGAACCAGCGGGCACGGCTTTGAACGGCAGTTCCAGACCGGTCATACGGTCCGCGCCAGGAGTCCCCCAATCCGCCGGGTAATCGACCAAACGACCACCGGGCAGCGTTTCAGCCGTTGCGAAAACCTGCGCGCAGTCTTTCAGAGCTTCCCATGCGGGCAGACCCGGGCACAGTTCGGCCACGTGGGCAGGATAGGCGATGCCTTCCTTGGCGTTCAGGCCCAGATCACCGATTTCCACAACGGTGCCTTCGTCGACCTTCTTGGCATATTCGTCGGAAACGTTCGACGACCAGATTTCAAGCGTCGCATCGATATCACCATCGGCCAGTGCCTGGAACTGGTTCATCATGCCAGCCGTGACATATTCCACGTTGTACCCTGCGGCTTTCAGCATCTCACCGGCCACATGGGTGGTCACATGCTGACCAGTCCACTCGTTGATCGCCAATTTGATAGGTTCATCCACGGCGCCCATATCGGCCGCAAAAGCCGAGCCCGCAACGGTCATCGCCAAAAGGCTTACACTGAGTTTTTTCATCGACATTCTCCCTGTCTTTTTTTGCTTCGCCCGCCCCGGCACAAGCACGCGCCTTGGGGGCTGTCTCACAACATTACCATGCCGCAACATGCACAATTAAAGCCGGAAAGGGAAAGCAAACAGTTGGGTCTAGCGCGGAAATCATACGCTCGACCGACCTAAATGTCCCCCGCCTGCCGGCATGCACCGAAAGCCCGCCCCCACGTGTTTTCACATTTCGCTGGGCACGGACATTGATTGACCAGTCAATCACAAACCAGAATCACCTGATTTGTCGAGTGTTTCTTTCCAATTTTCCAACTTTTTTCCCGAAACGCTTAGGCCTTGCCCAGTATCCGGGGCCTTGAAACCCCGGGCCTGACAAGCAACGCTGATCAGAAAGGACACCGCTATGCACCATTTTGACGATATCTTTCGGATGGCCGCCGACCGACATGGCGGCGCCGACGCCCTGAATTCGCAGCTCGAGACACCCAAATCTCCTGAAGAACTGGCGGATCTGCCAGAAGACCGCTGGCTATCGGTGATGACCAAATGCATATTTCAGGCCGGTTTCAGCTGGAAAGTGATCGAGTCCAAATGGGACGGGTTCGAGGCTGCGTTCGACGGTTTTGACGTGGGCCGATGCGCCTTCATGAACGACGAAAAGTTCGACTCCCTCTTGCAAGATACCCGAATCGTGCGCAACGGCACCAAGATCGCCGCCGTGCGTGACAACGCAGCCTTTCTGCTGGAACTGCGTGAAGAAGGTGGTGCAGGCCGGGTGTTGGGTGGCTGGCCTTCGACCGACTTCGTCGGTCTGCTTGAGATGCTGCGTAAGCGTGGTGCGCGCTTGGGGGGAACCTCGGCGCAGATCGCAATGCGCTTTGCAGGCCGTGACAGCTTCATTCTCTCGCAGGACGTCACCGCACGGTTGATTGCCGAAGGCGTCGTAGACAAAGCGCCGACCTCGAAGAAAGCCATGAACGCTGTGCAGGCTGCTTTTAATACGTGGATGGATCAATCCGGGCGTTCGCTCACGGAAATCAGCCGCGTTCTGGCTATGAGCGTTTGAAAACAGGTTGCAGGTTGAAGGTCAGGGATTAAGGTCGGAACATGTTGCGCCTCATTTTGATGACGTCTTTGTTGTTTCTTTACTCGTGCGGCCGTCCCCTAACGGAAAACGAGGTCGCCTTTGCAAGCGCTGTTCAGGGCAACACGCTGGACCTAAAGAACGTACGTTTGGTCGAAGGCGCCCCGGTCGTGCCGATCACCTTTTATCGCAAAGACCGTCCGCGCCTGGCCTGCCGAGAGCGTATCCTGCCGCCAACCAAGGAAGGCGTGGTCACTGCAAAACCTGCCGCCGTCGCGTTGTTTAACAAAGTCTACTTCACGAAAGACTGGTACCTCGAGGATTATATGTCCGAGTTTCCGGAACAGATGGACCTGATCGCCGCCATGTTGCTGGCCCATGAATTGACCCACGTGTGGCAGTGGCAGAACCGGGAAACCACGGGCTATCACCCATTGCGTGCAGCGGCCGAGCATGGGGGCAATACGGATCCTTATCAATTTGATCTGACGACCTCGCCCGATTTCCTGTCCTACGGGTTCGAGCAGCAGGGCGCTATTGTCGAGGAATACATCTGCTGCCGTGCACTGGACCCTACAGCACCGCGCACGCAACGGCTGCATGAAATGCTGGGACAGCACTTTGACCTAGCGGCGCTGCCCGGCGAACGCCGCGAACGGGACGTGGTGATCCCTTGGGCCGATGCTGAGGTCGAGGGAATTTGCCGTTAAGGCTATTTTGCTTGCAACGTTTGCAGGTACGCCACTAAGTCCACGATTGGCTGGCTTGTTAGAATTGGCTGCCCTTGAGGTGTTTTCATCGAAGTATCCTGACCATCGAAATATGGCCCGTAGACCGGCATAGGGCTGCCGTGACTGATCAAGGGATCGCGCCCGTCAATCCGCGCGACAACACGTGCGACCGGGAAAGTACCATCCGCGCTGGCCAATGTGGTCAAATCCGTCGGCTGGATCACCAGCACCCCGGCCATAGGACCCTGCCCGGTAGCATCAATGCCGTGGCACGTCGCGCAATAGTGCTGGTACAGTTTCGCACCCTCTTGCACATCCTGCGCTATGGCCTGAGACCCCATTGCTAACCCTATCGAAACAAGCCCGAGTACCCGTCTGATCATCGCATCCTCCTGTCACGACTGACATTTGCAGACTTGCTCGTTGGGCAGCTTGGCGCAATGATCCAGATCAACGAAACCATAGGACACGGGCCATGACACAATACGCAGCCATCATGCTGGCCGCCGGAATCGGAGTTCCCATCCTCGCCGCATTGAACGCGGCTTTGGGCAAGATGATCGGTTCCCCCACGACCGCCGCAGTGGTTCTGTTCGCCATCGCCTTTGCATCTTCGGCGGTCGTCATGGTGCTATTTCCGGGGTTCGGTGCCTTATCGAAAATCGCCGGGGCACCAAGACACCTGCTGCTTGCGGGTGTGCTTATCGCCTTCTACGTTCTGTCTATCACCCACGTCGCCCCGCATTTCGGTGTGGGCAACGCGGTGTTCTTCGTGTTGATCGGACAGTTGATCAGCGCCGCTGCCATAGACCATTTCGGCCTGTTCGGTGCGCAAGTCACGCCGCTGACATGGATACGCGCGGGCGGTATTGCCGTGATGGCCGCCGGGGTGGCGATCACTCAACTGGCTTAAGAACGCCCCCATCCAACCGCAGCTTGCGATCCATCCGCGCGGCCAGATCCATATTGTGCGTGGCGATCAGGGCCGAGAGCCCCTCGTCCCGCACCAATGCCATTAGCGCATCGAACACCTGATCCGAGGTCTCGGGGTCGAGATTGCCCGTCGGTTCATCCGCCAACAATACGCGCGGCGCGTTGGCCAGCGCGCGGCAAAAGGCGACCCGCTGTTGCTCGCCCCCAGACAGGGCCGCCGGGCGGTGATCCGCGCGCGCCGCAACACCGACGCGATCCAGCAGCGCCATCGCCCTGTCCTGTGCGGCCTTCTCGGAGACACCATTGGCCAGTTGCGGCAGGGTGATGTTCTCCAGCGCTGTGAACTCGGGCAGTAGATGGTGGAACTGATAGACAAAGCCTACATCCTGCCGCCGCAGCGCGGTGCGGGTGCGGTCGCCTTTGCCTGCGATGCTCTGCCCCGCGATCTCAACGGTGCCGCTATCGGGCGTGTCCAGCAGCCCGGCAATATGCAGCAGCGTCGACTTGCCCGCCCCAGAGGGCGCCACTAGTGCAACTGCCTCGCCCGCGCGTAGGTCCAGATCGACGCCGCGCAGCACCTGCACCTCGCCCGGTGTGCCCTGCAGATAGGTTTTGGTCAGGCCGTTCAGCCGCAATGTCACATCACTCATAGCGCAGCGCCTCAACCGGGTTCAGCCGCGCCGCGCGACGGGCCGGAAAATAGGTGACGAAGAAGGACAAGCCAAGCGACAGCCCCACGGCCTTAAGCACATCGGACAAGTGCAACTCGGCCGGCAACGCATAGATGCCCCGGATCGAAGGATCCCAGACCCCGCCGCCCATGACAAAATTCACAAAGCTGAAGATCGGGTCGATATAAATGGCAAACAGACAGCCCAACACCACACCCATCGTGGTGCCGATAATGCCCGTAAATGACCCGCAGATGAAGAACACGCGCAGGACAGACCCCTCGCTGAGGCCAATGGTGCGTAGGATGCCGATATCTCGCCCCTTGTTCTTGACCAGCATGATCAGACCCGAGACGATGTTCATCGCCGCAATTAGTACAAGGATCGACAGGATGATGAACATCACATTGTCCTCGACCTCAAGCGCGCGCAGGAACCCGCCCGAGGCGTCCTGCCATGTCCATATCTGACTGCGTTCGCCTGCTGCTTCCAGGATGGGGATCAGAATGGGTGTCAGATTCTCCGGATCATCCACCATAACTTCGATCTCGTCGGCCACACCTTCCCGGTTAAAGAAGGTCTGCGCCTGTTCGAACGGCATGTAAACACGGGTGCGGTCGATGTCATAGCGCCCGGCCGAAAACACATAAACCACCCGATAGGCGCTGACGCGGGGCGAGGTGCCAAAAGCAGTCTTTACCCCGTTAGGCGAGGTCAGCTTGACTGTATCCCCTACTGTCGCGCCGATACTGCGCGCCACGCCCGAACCGATCGCAATAACGAATTCCTCGTTCTGGAATTCCAACAGATCGCCAACCGCCTGATCGCTTTCGGCGATGCCCGGCAGGTCCAACAAGTCGTCCGGCTGTATCCCAAAAACTTCGACACCGCTGCTGCGGTCGCGGTTGGTGATCAGCACTTGCCCCTTGACCAAAGGTGCCGCCCGTTGAACGCCCGGCACCTGCCCGATCCTGTCAGCCACCTGATCGTAGTTTTCAATGGTCCGATCTACGCGCCCCTGGGCATCAAAATTCCCAGCCGAATAAACCGTCACATGCGCGTTGGCCCCCAGAATGGTGCCGACAAACTCGGCACGGAAACCCGATCGAACAGCCAACGTGGCGATCAGAGCGAACACGGCCAAGGTGATCCCGATCAGCGAGATCCAGGTCATCACGCTGACGCCCCCCTCGGCGCGGCGCGCGCGTAGGTATCGCCAGGCGATTTTCCATTCAAAAGGTGCAAAGGGCGGGGGTGTCTTGGCCATGCCTGCTCCGGTGTTTTTGTTGGACGTGACCCTTTCGGCATTTGGCCAAATGGTCAAGCCGCGCGTTATCCCGACAGGGCTGCGGTTTGCTGCAAAACGGCCTCGGCCCGGTTCCGGTCGCAAATGCCGCGCGCCTCAAGCTCGTGAAAGACACGGTCGCGCAAATCCTGGGGCAGGTTTGCGATGGCGCGGTTGTGCAACCCAAGCGTCAAACTGCGCGGGTCATCCAGCCGTCCCAGCAACTGCGTCAGCGCCTCGGTCGAATATGTAGGCCAGAGCCCGATGGCTGTAGACTCCGCCTCTTCGAACCATGGGGCGTAACCGTCGTGGGATTTCAGGCAAAACGCGTTCATCAGCATGAACTCTGAGGGCCGCCTGCGCGACGCGAACAAGGCCTGAACCGAGCCGTAGCGCGCGTTGATTTCATCCAGCAGAGACAGGACAAGCGACCGGCGCACAGGGTACGGCGTGGCAAAGGTTGTCGTCTTGATCTGCCCTGGATCAGACCGTGGCGCACCTAGGGCATCCAAACTTTGCAGCAGCCAGTTGCGGTGAAAATCACTTTCAATGTCAATGAACGGGATGCGCGCCGCGCCACCGGGCGTAAAGAACTCTGCCTCATCAAACTGGCGCAGAAACAGGTTCTTGGTGTCCAGAATGACCATATTCTCGGAGGCCGCGACCTGCGCCGCGCCCAGTTTCAGAATCTGTTGATTGCGGTAGCCATTGTTGCCACGCCACCCGCCCTTGCGGATCAGCGGAATGCGAAAGCGGTTCTCGATCAGCACACGATCCAGCGCCGGGCGTCGCGCACAATGACCCTCCCCCAGTAGAACATCGTCCCCACTGAGGACGCGCACCTTGTCTTGCAGTGCTCCGTAGGCAGGTAGAATCGGCTCGATCCGCTGCCCCAACGCACCCTCATCAACGTCGTTCATGATCACATGGATCGACCCGACCTGCGCCGGATCAACAAACCGGGCGAAGGAAAGGGCCTGAAGTTCCAGCAAAGGAAAGTCCCTGGAATATACAACCGTTGCGAAACTCAGCACCGCGCGGACCTTTTTGCGTTTTTCCGCTCATCTAGCAGCATTTGCCGACCTGTCCAAGCGAACCACACCACGAATCAGTCGTCGGTTCCGGCAAACCGCTATTCGAGGTAAGGATGATTTAGTCGAACCTCTAAAAACCAAAGGTTGTGATACCGTTCACAGACCAGCGGCGACTGTTTCAGCTATGTAGTCAATGCCGGGCTCGCGTGATTGACTGAACTCAAAATGCAACATTTTCGTTGGAATAATATTTCGCTTTTTGATTATTTTTCGAAACTTTGTCACCCTGACTTTGGGGGAATACAATTTTTAGAGCGGGGGTCGCTCATGAGTATTCGACTAAACAAAGAAAAAGCGGGCGCGATTTCGGCCCGGCAGGCATCAACAGAACTGGATTGCGAAACAGCGGCATTGCTGAGGGCCGCGATCCGCCCTTTGTTTGCAAGTGCTGCAAGTTGGAACAGCCTCACCGATATTCTCAAAGACAAGGGGTATCAACTGGCCTTCCGGCAGGGTCGGCTGTGTGTCACCGAAATCGCCACGGCAAAACGGATTTGCGGGCTGCGGTTTCTGGGGTTGGAGTTTCGCGATCTGGTGCAGCGGATGGGACGCCCCATCGTTGTTGCACGCGACAGTGAAACCGGAGACCTGCTGGCCGCCCGACCTTCGGTGAACGGCGCTTAAAAGCTGCGCCAGAACTGGACTGAACGCCGCGTGGCCTTCCACAGGCTGTGGCGCGCCGCCGCTTTGATACCGGCGCATGTTCCCGGTTCGATCAACCGCCCAAGGACCAGTTTCGCGGGCATATGGCCGCGATGGTAGAACCGGCAGAAATCATCCTCGGTCAAGTCACGCGCAGCTTTACGCCCGTCGTAATACTTCATCCAGACCCGCGCATAGTCTCGGGCCGTCACATCCGGGTCACTGCTGGCCCCACGTCCCCAAAACATCGAGATCGGCTCATCCATCCGTTCGCCCTGATACCCGGCCGTGATCATGCGCAGCATCAGGTCATAGTCGGCCGCCACGCGGAATTGCGGATCATGGCCGCCCAGCGCCGCAAACACGTCGCGCCGGATCAGGACTGAGTTATGGCAGAACGGCATCCGTTGCAGGATCGCAGTCAGCGACATGCGCTTTTCGCGGCTTTCCGTCCCGTCCTTGAACCGGCGCAAGGTGGACCCGTACAGGAAGTCGGGCCGGGTCGCGGTCAAACGTTCAGCGGCTATGTTCAGGATGTCATCCGAAGCGAGTGAGTCATCCGAGTTCAGGAACAAAAGGTATTGACCACGCGCGGCCCCTGCCCCCTTGTTCATCGCATCATAGAGGTTGCGGTCCGGTTCGCTGATCACGCGGGTCCGTTCTGCATTGGCAGTGACGTCCTGAAGAAACGGGACGGTGCCATCCGTTGAGGCACCGTCCTGAATAATATGCTCGGCCCTCAAGCAGTTCTGGCGGGCCATGCACGCGATTACCTCGCGAAAGCTATCCTGCCGCCCTTGGGACAGCAGGTTATGCGTCGCCGTGACAACCGAGATCAGCGGCGCGTCTGTGTCAGCCGATTTGCTCATAGATCTCGGCGATCTTAGTGACGGCGGCCTCGGGGCTGAGTTCCTCGCTCTCGCCAGTGCGGCGGCAGGTCAGTTCAACCACACCGTTTTTCAACCCGCGCGGACCAACGGTGATGCGCCATGGCAGGCCGATCAGGTCCATGGTGGCGAATTTGCCACCTGCCCGCTCGTTGCGGTCATCATAGAGCGGCTCCAGCCCCAGCGCGGTCAGCGCACCGTAGAGCTTGTCACAGGCCGCATCTGCCTCTTCATCGCCCTGCTTCAGGTTCACGATGCCGCAATGGAACGGGGTTACGCCTTCGGGCCAGATGATGCCCTTATCGTCATGGCTGGCTTCTATGATGGCGCCGATCAGGCGGCTGACGCCGATGCCGTGGCTGCCCATGTGAACGGGCGTCGGCTTGCCATCCGGGCCTTGAACGGTTGCGCCCATCGCCTCGGAATACTTGGTGCCGAAATAGAAGATCTGCCCTACTTCGATCCCACGCGCCACACGGCGGCGATCCTCGGGCACCTGATTGAACAGCGCCTCGTCATGGGTTTCATCGGTGCGCGCATATTTCGAGGTGAACTCTTCCAAGATCGCCTGACATTGCGCGCGGTCGTCATAGTCGATCTGACGATCACCAAAACTCAGATCGGTGACAGCGCTGTCATAGAAGACCTCGGATTCACCCGTATCGGCCAGCACAAGGAATTCATGCGTGTCGTCGCCACCGATCGGGCCGGAATCGGCGCGCATCGGGATGGCTTGCAGGCCCATACGTTCATAGGTGCGCAGATAGCTGACCAGATGGCGGTTATAAGCGTGCAGCGCATCCTCTTTGGTCAGGTCGAAGTTGTAGCCGTCCTTCATATAGAACTCACGCCCCCGCATCACGCCGAAACGCGGGCGGATTTCATCGCGGAACTTCCACTGGATCTGGTACAGGGTCAGCGGCAGGTCTTTGTAGCTGTTGACGTGGCCACGGAAGATATCCGTCACCAGTTCCTCGGCAGTCGGCGTAAACAACATATCCCGGTCATGCCGGTCCTTCATCCGCAGCATTTCCTGACCATAGTCGTCGTAACGCCCGGATTCGCGCCACAGGTCCGCCGATTGGATGATCGGCATCTGAATCGCGATATGGCCTGCGCGCGCCTGCTCTTCGTGGATGATGTTTTCCAGCTTGCGCAGCACTTTGAAGCCCATCGGTAGCCACGAGTAAATCCCGGCCGAAGCCTGCTTGATCATGCCCGCGCGCAGCATCAGCCGGTGACTGACGATTTGAGCCTCGGAGGGGTTTTCCTTGAGAACGGGCAGAAAGTAACGGCTCAGGCGCATGGGAGGACCTTCAAAGGTGAAAATTTCGCTGCAAGGTGATTATGCCAAAGCCTCGCCGGGGGCAATCACGCAATGGCGTTTTTGCGACCCCCGGCCCGTCGCATTTTTTATTGACCCGCCAGTCAGGAACCTCAAATGTGACAGGAATGTAAAAATGTGAGGCCCCGATGCAGACAATCTCGGAACCCGCCCGTCAAATTCCTGTTGTTCACCAGACGGATGTTCTGGTCGTGGGCTCTGGCCCCGCCGGGTTGGCCGCCGCTTTGGCCGCCGCGCGCGCCGGGGCCGAAGTGTCACTGGTTGACCGCTTTGGCTGCATGGGCGGCAATATCACCGCCGTGGGGGTAGAGGGGTTCGCATGGTATCGCCACGAACAAACGGTCGAGGCAGGCGGCATCGGCATGGAGTTTGAGACCCGCGCCAAGGACATGGGCGCGGCGGTGCCGGAAAGCCAGTCGCTGAGTTATGAGCTGGACAGCGAGGGGTTCAAGCTGGTCGCCGACAAACTGGTCGAAGAGGCGGGTGTGCATCCGATGCTGCACCGTCAGTTCGTGGCCCCGATCATGGACGGCAACCGGATCACCGGCATCATCACCGAATCCAAAGCGGGGCGCGAGGCGATTCTGGCCCGCGTTGTAATCGACGCTACCGGCGACGCAGATGTCGCCCACCGCGCCGGTGCCCCGACCCATAAAACCGCGCGCGAGGATATGATGGCGGCCTCGGTCATGTTTCATCTGGCCGGTGTCGACAAGCGCGCGTTTATGGAGGGCGTCAAGGCCGATCCGCAGACCTACAAGGACTGGGGCGGCGGCGGTGAGTGGAATATCGAGACCTCGGGGAAAGAGGATGACATGTTCTCGCCCTTCGTTCACAAGCCCTTCCAACAGGCGATTGATGCAGGGATGATCCCGCCGCACCTGAACACCATCGCAGGCACGTGGGGTGCGATGCATGATACGGGTGAGCTGACCTATATGAACCTCATCCATCTGGCCGAGATTGACGGCACCGATCCCGACAGCTTGACGCGGGGCGAGATCGAGGGCCGCCGTCAGTCGATGCTGGCCATTGAGGCGCTGCGCCGTTTCATGCCGGGCTGCGAAAACGCGCGGCTGCGAAATTTCGGCATGACCATCGGTATCCGTGACACACGCAAGATCGACGCGGTCTACAACATGACCGAGGATGACGCCCGCCATCAGGGCCGGTTCGAAGATACGATCGGCATCTACCCCGAATTCATTGACGGCTATGGCATCCTGATCCTACCCACCACGGGGCGGTATATGCAGGTGCCCTATCGTTCGATGCTCCCCAAGGGAATCAAAGGGTTGCTGGTCGCGGGCCGCTCCCACGGAGCCGACAAAGTGGCCCATGCCGCCACACGCAACATGGCCTGCTGCGCTGTCATGGGCCAAGGCGCAGGCATCGCCGCTGCGCTATCGTTGAAAAGCAATCAGGAGGTCGACACGATGAACCTCGCCCCCGTCCACAAAGAACTCGATCGTCAGGGCGTGCGGATTCACTGATGCAGCATATCCCAACCATCGACATCACCCCCCTGCGCGACTCGGCGCACTCGGACTACGCTAGCATCGTTCAGCAAATCATGGACGCCTGCACCGGTATCGGCTTTCTGTCGATCACCGGCACGGGCATTTCCCCCGATACGGCAGACGCCGTGCGCGCCTGCGTGCGCGATATCTTTGCGGTCGAGGAAAGCGCCAAATGGGATCAGGCCATCACGCGCGAGAATTACCGCGGATACATCCCGATGGGGTTCTTTACCCCGAATGACGGATCGGGAAAGGCCGACAAATACGAGGGCTACAAGCTGCACTATGACGTGGCCCTCGATGCACCGATCCGGCAGGACTGCGCGCTGTATGGCCCGAACCTCTGGCCAAAGGGCGTGGACGGCGCGCGCGACACGATACTGGGCTATTGGTCGCAACTGGACACGGTGGCCGATCACCTGCTGGGCGCGCTAGAGGTCGGCCTGGCCCTGCCTGCGCGCGCCCTGCGCGATGCCTTTGTCGATCCAATGACCAACATGACCCTGCTGCATTACCCGCCGCAGGCACCGGATGAGGGTGGATATGGTATCCACCCGCACAAGGATACCGACGCCCTGACCATCATCGCCCCCGACCCCGTCGGCGGGCTGGAGGTTCAGACCCGCGAAGGCGGCTGGATCACGCCGGACTGCCCTCCTGGCGGGTTTGTCGTGAATATCGGTGACATGCTAGAGCTTTGGTCCGGTGGACGCCTGAAATCCACGCCACACCGGGTTGTCAACCGATCTGGGCAAGAACGCTATTCCTTCCCATATTTCGCTGTACCTCGTCATGATGTTGTTGTGCGTCCGCTGCTGGAGCCTTTGGACGGATTCGACCGCCCTTCGGTCCATTGCGGCCATTGGTCGGCCGAGATATGGCGCACCAACTGGCCAGATGAACATGCCGATGAGGCGACGCCGGAACTGGGAACGCTTGCCGATTGAGGGGCAGAAATCCACAGCCCCATGAACCGCTTGCATCGCCGCGCCGCATACGCCAAGAACATATGCAAGAACCGGCAACAAGGGGACGGGCATGGCGCTGCCAGTGAAGGACCAACTCAGATACTGGGGCATTGCCGCTGTTGTCTTCGTGTTCCTGATGTGGGCGCTGGGCGATGTGCTTTTGCCTTTCGTAATTGGCGGTGCGATTGCCTATTTTCTTGACCCGGTTGCCGACCGGCTGGAAAATCTGGGGCTGTCACGCATGGCGGCAACCGCGATTATAACCGTTGTCGGAGTTCTGGGCTTTGTCCTGATGATCCTGATGGTCGTGCCCGCGCTGGTCACGCAGCTGATCGACCTTGTCGAGTTCATGCCCAGCCTGATCAAACAGCTGCGCGGGTTTGTCGAGCAACAATTCCCCTCGCTGCTGGACCGCGAATCCAGCTCGCACCAATTCCTTGTCTCGCTGGGCGAGACGCTGCAATCCAAAACCGGGGATGTGCTGCAATCGGTGGCGGCGTCGCTGGGATCCGCGATCAATGTGGTGGTGCTGCTGGTGATCGTCCCCGTTGTCGCTGTCTATCTGCTGTTGGACTGGGACCGTATGATCGCCCGTGTCGGAGAGCTGTTGCCCCGCGACCACGCCCCCACCATAAAGCGCCTGGCCAGCGAGATTGACGCCGTTTTGGCCTCGTTCGTGCGCGGTATGGGTACGGTCTGCCTGATCCTTGGCACCTATTATGCCGTGGCGCTGATGGCGGTGGGCCTGCAGTTTGGCCTGATCGTGGGCTTTATCGCCGGGCTCGTAACCTTCATCCCCTATCTGGGCGCACTGATCGGCGGATCGCTGGCAATCGGGCTGGCCCTGTTTCAGTTCTGGGGCGACTGGGCGCAGATCGGGCTGGTCGCCGGGATCTTCGCGCTGGGACAAGTGACCGAGGGCAATTTCCTGACCCCCAAGCTGGTGGGCAGTTCGGTAGGTTTGCACCCTGTCTGGCTTTTGCTGGCTTTATCGGTGTTTGGCGCCATGTTCGGATTTGTCGGGATGCTGGTGGCGGTTCCGGTCGCGGCGGCACTGGGTGTTGTGGCCCGGTTCATGACCTCTCTTTATCTGGACAGCCGCTTGTATACGGGCCTTGAAGGGCTTCAACAGGACGACGAATAAATGCCCCGCCAACTGAGCTTTGACCTGCCGGCCAAAACCGCCTTGGGCCGCGAGGATTTCTTTGTCTCGCCTGCCAATGCGCTGGCGGTGGCGATGATTTCTGCGACCTCGTGGCCCGGCAACAAGCTGGTGCTAAGCGGCCCGGCGGGCGCGGGAAAGACTCACCTGGCCCATGTCTGGGCGGCTGAGACCGGAGGCCGGATTATTCAGGCCCGTGATCTGCGCTATGACGATGTACCCGCACTGGCCAGCACGCCGATTGCTGTGGAAGACGTGCCGATGATCGCCGGTGATCCCGACCTCCAAAAGACGTTGTTCCATTTGCACAACTTGACGTTGGCGGAAGG
This sequence comes from Ruegeria sp. YTSC325, assembly GCF_059609525.1. Taxonomy (NCBI): domain Bacteria; kingdom Pseudomonadati; phylum Pseudomonadota; class Alphaproteobacteria; order Rhodobacterales; family Roseobacteraceae; genus Ruegeria; species Ruegeria sp. YTSC325. Next base: position 259,851 of record NZ_JBXWLY010000004.1, on the reverse strand, counting down.
CAACGCTCTGTTGATGACAGGGCGCATGGCTCCGAAGTTCTGGGAACTGCCGCTGCCTGACCTTCAAAGCCGGATCGAGGGGGCACACCACGTAGCACTGGACCCGCCAGACGACGCCCTTTTGGGGGCGGTTCTGGCTAAACTGTTTCTGGACCGACAGCTTAACCCGGGCCCCGAGGTGATATCCTACCTTGTGAAACACATGGATCGTAGGTTCGAGACAGCCGCAAATGTTGTCGCGCAGTTGGATTTGGTGGCTTTGACTGAAAAACGTGACATCACCCGCTCGCTGGCTGTGCGTGTTTTGAACTCGGACGTAGGTGATGTCGCATCTGACGATTGACCCAAACCCGACGATTTCGCATTCTAAGCACGGAATATCTGGAAGAGACATGGATCAGACCGTCGACACAGACATCCCCGACTGGGGGCCTTTCGGAAAACCGCTATTCGACAACCCCGAGGCCCGCGCCCTGTCGCGTGTCGGAGTGGTCGACGTTGGATCGAACTCGGTCCGAATGGTTATCTTTGACGGTGCAGCACGGTCGCCAGCCTATTTCTACAACGAAAAAGTTATGTGCGAACTGGGCGCAGGCCTGTCCGAGACCGGGCGTCTGAACCCACGCGGACGGGAACGCGCATTGGCTGCCCTGCGTCGGTTTGCACAACTGGCCCAGGATTTGGGGCTGCCGGGCCTGCATGTTGTCGCGACGGCTGCGGTGCGCGAAGCCACAGATGGGCCTGCCTTCTGCAAAGAGGTGTTTGCCGAAACTGGCCTGACCGTCTCGGTTATCGACGGCGGTGAAGAGGCGCGCCTGTCTGCGCAAGGCGTCCTGTTGGGCTGGCCCGGAGCCTATGGCTTGATCTGCGACATCGGCGGGTCTTCGATGGAACTGGCCGAGATCGGAGGCGGCGATGTGGGCCGCCGCGTGACATCGGCCCTTGGTCCGCTCAAGCTGCGCGATATCAAAGGTGGGCGACGGGCGCGCAAAGCACATATCAAAGCCACGATGGAAGAGCTGCGCGATCAAATGGGGCCGCAGCGTGACCGGCTGTTTCTGGTCGGTGGCAGTTGGCGTGCTTTTGCACGGTTGGACATGTTGCGCCGGGGCTATCCGCTGAACGTGCTGCATGAATACCGCATGACCACCAAACAGGTTCACGAGACAATAAAATTCATTGAAAAGGGCGACCCGGACAAGCTGCGAAGCCTTGCTGGTGTGTCTGGCTCTCGTATGGCGTTGATGCCCTTTGCGATGGATGTACTGGCCCGGTTGGTGCGGACGTTCAAACCTAAGGATATCGCGATCTCAAGCTATGGCATCCGTGAAGGCTTGCTATACGAACAGATGCCGCAAATCCTGCGCGACCGCGATCCATTGATCGAAGCCAGTCGATTTTATGAGGCGAAAGATGCTCGCTTGCCCGGGTTCAGCAAACACTTGTTTGACTTCGTGATGCCCTTGTTCAAATCCGCCCCCGACGCACGGGTGCGTCTGATCAAGGCGGCTTGCCTGCTGCATGATGTAAGTTGGCGCGCGCATCCCGACTACCGGGCCGAGACCTGCTTTGACTATGTCACACGCGCCAATTTGGGGGGCCTAAAACACTCCGAGCGGGTATTCATCGGGCTTGCCCTGCAGCACCGATACCGCAACAAGCGCGAAGATAATCGGTTTGCACCGCTTTATGACCTGTTAGATGAAAGCGGCCAGAAACAGGCCGAGATTCTGGGCAAAGCCATGCGGTTCGGCGCGATGCTTTGGATGCAGAACGACGCCACGATGGGTAAGTTGCGCTTTTATCCAAAAAAGCGACAGCTTGAACTGTTTTTGCCTGAAACCGCTGCCTCGCTCTTCAGCGAAGTGGCCCAAGCGCGCCTGAATTCACTGGCGTCTGCACTGAGGTCGGAAACCCGCGTTGTGATCAAAGGCTGAGCCTTAGATATCAATCTCACCTTCCGGCGCGTCCTGCGGCTGTACCGGTTCGATTTCGGGTGTTTCAGGCTTTTTGCGGATAATGATATCGCCATTGGGCAGGATTTCCGGGACCTCATAGGTGCTCCAGTCCTCGATCTCGGCAGCCAGATCCGCAAGCGCTGGACCCATCTCGGCCATGAAAGACTGCATCGCTGGTCCAAACTGATCAGCCAGCCCCAGCAATTCATCGAACGCTGGTTCCATTTCCTTTCGCAGCCCTTCAAAGAACAGTTCGGCGCCTTGCTCCATCAGCGACGGGCCGCTGTCATCTTCAGCGTGGGCCGGGTGGGTCAAGGCTACGGAAATCGCGCAGATCGTGATGAAATGTCTCATACTGGCAATATAGAGCCATCAGGCCGGTCATGTAAGGTCACAGATCAATATCCAGTGTGACGGGGAAATGATCGGATGCGGTCAAAAGCGCTTGATGCAAGTCCTTCACAGCCAGGCAGGCGGGATCATGAAAAGGATGCCAGATGCGCCATTTCGGACTGCACGCCCGCAATTCCTCGCTGATCATGATGTAGTCCAGTAGAGCCTCAAGATACTCACCTTCGGTCGGGCGCGCAAAGCGCGCCGTCGAAAACAAACTACCCGGTTGATCCGCATAGGCCTCGACCGCGTGAGGGTCGAACAGGCCCGCTTGCAACAAAATCTCGACCGAGGATCGGCCGAACAGGTTTTCAAACTCATCCAGCCCCGGTCCATCGTTCAGATCGCCCATCAGGATCACGGGTTCTGCCGCGTCTAAATGGGCCCCTACCCGCCGCGACAGCCACACCGCCTGAGCCAATTGCTTGCGTCGATTGGCGATCGAGATTCGTATAGCCTCATCCCGGCTTTCGGCCCCATGAGGGGCTTTTGACTTCAGGTGCGCGCCGATCAGACGAAAGCGCCCACCCGCCGGTGTCCGCACCAATAGCTCCATCGGAGGCTTTGAAAACCGAACGCGGTCTTCGGTCGCGTCGATGTCGAGGTCAATATGAAACACGCCGTCAAACCGCGGGGCGTTCTTGTCACCCGTCCCCTTCGGGTCGTGATTTACTGCCATGGCCATCGGGTCATACATCAGCGACAGTTCCTGATGCGTGTCGTTGGCAAAACCCATCACCGCGTGACTGGTGCGCAGATCAAATGCTTCGGCAAAGCGCTGCAACGCGCGCACAGTGTTCTGGGTCTTACCAGTGTTAGGCGCTTCGACTATGAGCATCGCGTCCGCATCTACGGCCGTCAAAACTTTGGCAATCGCCTCAACCTGTTCCGCCTTGGTGATGTTGTGCCTGCCGGACCAACTGTCGTCGACAATCAGCTTGTCCTGACGATCAAAAAGATTGGCGAACCACTCGATATTGTAGGTCGCCAACCGCATTGCGGTCAGGCCCGAGCGCCGTTGATCTCATCCCATGCGCGGTTGATGTCGATCATCTTTTTCTCGGCCAGTCGGATCGCCTCTTCGGGGACGCCACGTGCCATCATCGCGTCGGGATGGGTTTCGCGCACCAATTGCCGCCAGACCTTTCGGATATCAAGTAATGGCATATCTCGCGGAACACCCAACACAATGTACGGATCATTAGGCGCATCCGGGACAAACCGCGCGCGCAAGGCCAGAAATTGCGCCTCGGTCTGGCCAAAGATGCGGCTGACCTCTTCCAGAAACTCGTTTTCGTTGGGGTGGTAGAACCCATCCGCCATGGCGATGTGGAACAGCCCCTCCATCAAATCGCAGAAGGTGGTGCTGTCATCGGCAAACATCCCCGCGATCTTGCGGGCATATTCCTGATACCCCGCAACGTCGGTTCGGGCCATGTCGAACACACGTGCGGCGTCTGCCTCATCTTCGCGCGCGATCTGAAAGACATCACGAAATGCGGTGACTTCATCTCGGGTTACTTGCCCATCGGCCTTGGCCATCTTGGCGCCCAGCGCGATCACTGCGATCGTAAAGGCCACCGACCGTTCAGGCGGCGTACGCAGCTTTTCGAAAACAGCAGTCAGGCTTTCGCCCTTGGCAAGCGCGCTTAGCGCATCGGATATGCGAGTCCAGATCGACATGAGCGCACCCTAGCCTTTGAAAACGCCGGTGTCAGGTGCGACTAGTGGCTTGGGGCCAAGAATTTTCTGCATTAGCACAAGATCCAGCCGTTTGCCCCATTTGTATCCTACCTCGGGCATCCGTCCGACATGTTGGAACCCAAGCGCTGCATGGAACGCCTCAGCCCCCGGATTGGCCGATGAGATGCCGGCGACCAACACATGAACGTCCTCATGCCGCGCGACTTCTTCCAGTGCAGCCATCAGGGCCCTCCCCGCGCCTTTGCCGCGTGCTTGCTCTGATAACTGAACAGAATGCTCGCGGCATTGGGCATATCCGGGGCCGGATCGGAACGGGCCATAGGTGGCAAATCCCTGAACCAAAGCGGCGTCTTCAACCACCAGATAGGCGCGGTCCCGTTGTCGGATATCCTCTGCAATGCTGTCGGTGTTGCGTTCCGCCGTCGTAAAGGTGATCAGTGTGTCCCGAATGATAGTATTCGCAATGTCCGCGATTGCCTTGGCATCCGCCACCTGAGCCTGACGAATTTTCATTCCAACACGCGCGGTCCATGCGGTGTCTCAAACTCCGCCCGCAATGCCGCAGCACCGCTGTCGAAAACCACGCCCTCCATCTGGCCCAACAGTTTCGCAAGCTCCAGACCTTCCGGATGCGAGACCACCAAGCGGCGCAATCGGCAACCGCTTTGCGTTAACATCCGCGCCGGGTGCAGATCGCCATGCCATTGAATAAGAGCCGGAAACAGGTTGTCGAAAGGCAAACGACCACTCGGTGGGACCGCCATCTGCCACCGCAACGCACCCCGGGCCAAGTCGATTGGATGTCCAACACCATCGGGGAACACATCCAGCGCCGCGTCAATACTCGGCACCTGGCAAATCCAATTGGTCAAACGCGGAGGGCCCTCGAACCGATCCAGATCGAACCAGCGTGTTCGCTCGGGATTGGGTGCGGCCGGGTCGATTGCAATGGCTTCGAGATACAATCCATCGGCCAACCCTAGTAGACGATTATGTGTTCCGAAGGCTTCGTGTTTGCCACCCTCTTGCAGGGTCACACCCAGCGCGTCTTCGATATGGGCTGCAGCCTCCTCAACGGTTTCGCCTGAGACGGCCAGATGATCCAGTAACATGAGTGCCTCCAACGTAGTGCGACCAGACCTTTTGGGTCTGGTCGCATGTTTCCGTCAAAGCGCCGGGATCACAAGATTTTTCGTCGAAAAATCTTTAGCCTTACCCTTTGGCTTCTCGGATCAGGCGCAAGATGTCTTGTGCAGCCTCGGGAATGTTCGTGCCCGGTCCAAAGATCGCCTTGACGCCGTGATCATAGAGGAACTGATAATCCTGCTGCGGGATCACACCGCCGCAAATGACGATAATATCTTCAGCTCCGGCCTTTTTCAGTTCTTCGACCAGTTGCGGGGCCAGCGTTTTGTGTCCCGCGGCCTGAGACGAAATCCCGACCACATGAACGTCATTGTCGACCGCATCCTGCGCCGCCTCAGCAGGTGTCTGGAACAGTGGGCCAACATCCACGTCAAAGCCGATATCGGCAAAGGCGGTCGCGATCACCTTGGCACCCCGGTCATGCCCGTCCTGACCCATCTTGACCACCAACAGGCGCGGGCGGCGGCCCTCTGCCTCGGCGAATTCGTCGATGGATTTCTGGATCGCGGCAAAGCCTTCGTCGCCCTCATAGGCGGCACCATAGACACCGGCCAGTGTTTTCACCTCGGCGCGGTGGCGGCCGAACTCTTTCTCCATTGCCATGCTGATCTCTCCTACGGATGCGCGGGCGCGGGCGGCTTCGACCGCAGCAGCCAGCAGGTTTCCGCCCTCCTGGGCGGCTTTGGTCAGGGCGTCCAGCGCGTCTTTACATGCCGCCTCATCACGGGTGGCGCGGATACGTTCCAAGCGCGCGACCTGCGCCTCGCGCACGGCGACGTTGTCGACGTCCAGAATGTCGATCGGGTCTTCCTGTTCCTTGCGGTATTTGTTGACGCCTACGATAACCTCTTCGCCCCGGTCGATCATCGCTTGACGGCGCGCGGCGCTTTCCTCGATTCGCAGCTTGGGCATGCCCGAGGCAACAGCCTTGGTCATCCCGCCCATCTCTTCGACCTCTTCCATCAGGGCCCAGGCTTTTTCGACCAGCTCATTGGTCAGGCTTTCGATGTAATATGAGCCCGCCAGAGGATCGACCACATCGGTTACACCGGTCTCTTCCTGCAGCACCAACTGTGTGTTGCGGGCGATGCGGGCTGAGAAATCAGTGGGCAACGCGATTGCCTCGTCCAGCGCGTTGGTGTGCAAGCTTTGCGTGCCTCCCAGAACCGCGCTCATCGCCTCATAGGCCGTGCGGATCACGTTGTTGTATGGGTCTTGTTCCTGCAGCGAAACGCCAGAGGTCTGACAGTGAGTGCGCAACATCTTGGACCGCTCTGATTTCGCCCCGAAATCGGTCATCACGCGGTGCCACAGGGTGCGGGCGGCGCGCAGTTTTGCGATCTCCATGAAGAAGTTCATACCAATCGCAAAGAAGAACGACAGACGTCCCGCGAACTTGTCCACGTCCATCCCGGCCTGCGTCGCAGCGCGCACGTACTCGCGCCCGTCCGCCAGCGTATAGGCCAGCTCCTGCACCAGGTTCGCGCCGGCCTCTTGCATATGGTAGCCCGAGATCGAGATCGAGTTGAACTTGGGCATCTCATTCGACGTATAATCGATGATGTCCGAAATGATCTTCATCGACGGCTCGGGCGGGTAAATATAGGTATTCCGCACCATGAACTCTTTCAGAATGTCATTCTGAATGGTGCCGGACAGCACAGATTTGTCGTGCCCCTGCTCTTCGCCTGCCACGATGAAACTCGCCAAAATTGGGACCACAGCACCGTTCATGGTCATCGAGACCGAAACCTTGTCCAGTGGAATGCCATCGAACAGGATCTTCATGTCCTCGACAGAATCGATTGCTACACCCGCCTTACCCACATCGCCCACAACGCGCGGGTGGTCGCTGTCATAGCCGCGATGCGTGGCCAGATCGAAGGCTACCGACACGCCCTGTTGACCCGCGGCCAGATTGCGGCGGTAGAAGGCATTCGATTCCTCGGCGGTCGAAAAACCCGCATATTGACGGATCGTCCATGGGCGGCCTGCATACATCGTAGCCTTCACCCCGCGCGTGAACGGGCCGAACCCCGGCAGCGTACCCATGTGCGGCAGATCCGCCGTATCTTCGGCTGTATAGAGCGGCTTGACGTCGATGCCTTCCAGCGTCTCTTTGGTCAGATCTTCCAGCGGACGCCCGCGCAGCTCTTTTTCGGCCAGCGCCTGCCAGTCTTTGGTATCGGTCATGGCGATTTCCTTTTCCTATTTCGGGTTGCGCGCGAAGAGGAACCCGCACGCAGTTATGTTTCGAAGTGCCCGGCCAATCCGGGCTGCGCGCGACAAATTGAGCGCGCATTGCATTTCACTGGTCGCATTCATCTGAACAGGGGCTATATTCGATGGAACAGGAGGCCCCATGACACGAACGCTTGCCCTTGTTTTCTCGGCACTAATCCCGCTGGCCGCGATGGCTGCCGATGGGTCTGCGCCGGATGAGGATGAATTTGTCCGACCCGCAGGTGACAGCGAGTTGAGCGAGTTTTTATGGGTCAACAGACCCATTGTCGTCTTTGCCGACACGCCCGCAGACCCCCGCTTCCAACAACAAATCGACATGCTGATCGAAGGCGAAGCCGCGATGCGTGACCGCGATGTGATTGTCATCACCGACACGGACCCGGCGGCCAAATCCCCGATACGGTCGCAATTGCGCCCGCGTGGTTTCCAGATGGTGTTCGTCGACAAGGACGGCGTGGTCAAACTGCGCAAGCCGTCCCCGTGGAGCGTGCGTGAGATCGGTCGATCCATCGACAAGACCCCCCTCCGCGAACGCGAGATTCGCGAACGGCGCGAGGGCGGTTGATAGCCTTCGCCACGCCCCAAGCCCCCGGCGCAGAACGCCGGGAGAGCTATGGGGTATGACAAAAGCGCCGTCATGATCACTCGAACTCGATGATCACATCGTCCACGGCAAGACTGTCGCCGGGGCCTGCGTTGATCTTGGCGACCACACCTTTCTTCTCGGCGCGTAGGATGTTTTCCATCTTCATCGCCTCGACAGTGCATAGCGCCTGACCTTCCTGCACCTCTTGGCCCAGTTCAACGTCGATCTTCACGATCAGGCCGGGCATCGGGCAGAGCAGCATTTTCGAGGTATCGGGCGGCAGTTTCTCGGGCATCAGTTTGGCCAGCTCCGCCTGACGCGGACGGCGCACATGCACTTTCAGGTCTGCACCCCGGTTGCGGATACGGAACCCACCCGAGATTTTGCCGACCTTCATGACCAGCGCCTCTCCGTCGACATCCAAAACAGCCAGTTGGTCGCCCGGCGTCCAATCCGAGGCAACCCGCAGGCTTGTGCCATCCGAGAAGGCCACCGTCGCGCCCTCTTTATCCGCTTCGATCTTGACGTCGAACTCCTGACCCTGCAGCGCAACATTCCAATGCGCGCCGACCTTGCGCTCGTGGTTGTCCATACGGCCCGAGACGCGGGTGCGACGAATTTCAGCGACACGGTACATCGCCGCGCAAGACGCGGCGATACGGCGCAGGTCTTCTTCTGGCAGGGTGACGCCTTCAAAACCGTCGGGATACTCTTCGGCGATGAAAGCGGTGGTCATGTCACCGCTGACAAATTTCGGGTGATCCATCACGGCGGACAGGAACGGCAGGTTGTGACCGATACCTTCGACCTCAAAGCTGTCCAGCGCCACACGCATCGCCTCGATCGCGGCTTCCCGGGTCGGCGCCCAGGTGCAGAGCTTGGCGATCATCGGGTCATAGTACATGCTGATCTCGCCGCCCTCATAGACGCCGGTATCGTTACGCACTGCGGCCTCGCCTTCGGGCGCGTCACCCTGCCATTTGCCATTCACCAACATCGGACCAGCCGCCGTTTCCATCGGCGGGCGATAGCGGGTTAAACGGCCAATCGAGGGCAGGAAGTTGCGATACGGGTCTTCGGCATACAGACGGTTTTCAATCGCCCAGCCAGTCAGGGTGACGTCATCTTGGGTGATGGTCAGTTTCTCACCTGCGGCTACGCGGATCATCTGTTCCACCAGATCGACACCGGTGATCAGCTCGGTCACAGGGTGTTCCACCTGCAGGCGGGTGTTCATTTCCAGGAAATAGAAGTTCTTATCCCCATCCACGATGAACTCGACCGTCCCGGCGCTGGCATAGTTTACAGCTTTGGCCAGCGCGACAGCCTGTTCACCCATTGCCTTGCGTGTCTCGGGGTCGAGGAAGGGCGACGGGGCCTCTTCCACAACCTTCTGGTTCCGACGCTGGATCGAGCATTCACGCTCGCCCAGATAAATACCGTTGCCGTGGCTGTCGCAGAGAACCTGAATTTCGATATGGCGGGGTTGTGTCACGAATTTCTCGATGAAGATCCGGTCATCGCCAAAGGAATTCGCGGCCTCGTTCTTGGACGACTGGAAACCCTCGCGCGCCTCGTCGTCATTCCATGCGATCCGCATGCCTTTGCCGCCGCCACCGGCGCTGGCCTTGATCATGACCGGGTAGCCGATCTCGTTCGAAATCTTCACTGCCTCTTCCGCGTCTTCGATCAGCCCCATGTAACCGGGCACGGTCGACACGCCTGCGTCCTGCGCAATTTTCTTCGAGGTGATCTTGTCGCCCATGCTTTCGATCGCGCCGACCGGGGGACCGACAAAAGCCACGCCTTCGGCCTCAAGCGCTTCGGCGAACTTGGAGTTTTCCGACAGGAAGCCGTAACCGGGATGTACCGCCTGAGCGCCGCTTTGACGGATCGCGTCCATGACCTTGTCAATCACGATATAGGACTGGTTCGCAGGGGGCGGGCCGATATGAACGGCCTCATCGGCCATTGATACGTGCAGCGCGTTGCGGTCCGCGTCCGAATAAATGGCAACGGTGCCGATACCCATCTTGCGCGCAGTCTTGATGACCCGGCAGGCGATTTCGCCCCGGTTGGCAATCAGTATCTTGTTGAACATGGAACGTCCTTTGTCTTGGTGTTCGAAAAACGTAACACGCCGCCGCGAGGACTTAACCCCACGACGGCGTGATCAGCGATGACGGTCGGGGCCGAGTAAGCCCCGATGACTTCGTTAGCTACAGTTGTTTTGCGTCTTGCAATACAGCACGTTGCCGGCCGCGCCGACCACGGCCCCAAAGAGCGGGTCCGATTGCAGCACCGCCGCGCCGACCGCGCCGGCGCCGCCGCCCAAGATCGCCTGTTCGCCCGTGGTGTCGCCACAGGCTGCAAGCCCGGCGCAGGTCGCCAATGCAATCGCAAGTTTCGAGAGTCGCATGATTTCTGCCTCATCTGTTGGTTTGAATCAGTCGAAGCCAGATGCGCGGTTCGTGTACCGCTATTCAATAACAGACAGGTATTAGGCCAAATATGCGCAGCTTTATGCCGTCGATCCCCCTCCGTGTGCGCAAAGAAAAACGCGGGCAGGGATTTGTGAAACTCACAAGCCTGCCCGCGGAAGGAAGGGGTACGGAATAGTAGGTGCATGTGCGGCGCAGGCAAAGTAGAGCCGCACGGCTTGGACACCATGCACGGTGTGGTTGCACCTGCAAACTGTGATTCACGAGTTGCAATTTTTCCGGCTGGAATCTGCCCATTCAAGGAAAAGCCGCGCAATTTTGCGCCGACGCTGTTTCGCGCATATTCACGGGGACTCACGTGAATGTTCGTCACAATCCCGTTACAAACGTTGACCCGAAAAACAAGCTTTGCACTTGCAGCATCACGTTTTGCGCACGCGATAGCGACGAAAAAAAACACTGCACTCATAAGGTTAACAGATCTGTTCACCTTGCTGTGATCCAGGTCCGCTTTTCCCACAAATTTTCTTGAGATTTTTGCGTTTAATTGTCCCAATCTCGTGATTTCCCTGAAAATCGTCGGCGTGGAACGTTGCGCGTGCACACTCGCACACAAGGAAACATCCAAATGATTACAAAGAGAAAAACGGCATCTCTGCTCGCTGCCACTGCGCTTAGTGTGACTGGCACGCTTGCTTATGCCCAGGATGCGAATACGCAGGCCGAACTGGAGAAACTTCGCCTCCGGATCGAAGCCTTGGAATCTCAGGGACCGAACGCGACACCCGGTGAGTTTAGGATCGGGAATACGACACTGGACGTCTATGGCTATGTCAAAGCCGACTTCTTCTACGATTTCGACTTCGACCAAGGCGATACAGCGTTCGTCAACGTAATTGGTGAACCTTCTGCTGAGACCAGCGGTACCTTTGGCGCAACCGTCCGTCAGTCGCGGATCGGCTTGCTCACCAGTACGCCTAGCGCCATTGGCGATATCGGCGGTCAGTTGGAGCTTGACCTGTTTGCAGGCGGCGGCGCTGCTGAACTGCGTTTGCGTCACGCCAATATCCGTATCGGCGACCAGTGGTTGATCGGCCAGTTCTGGACCAACTTCCAGCCTTTGGACACGTATCCGACCTCGGTTGAATTCAACGGTCCCGTTGGTATCGCCTTCGCCCGTGTTCCGCAGATCCGTTACACTAACGCATTCTCTGAAAATGCCGAATTTGCACTCTCCATCGAGGAAAACGTCGGTAGCTCCAACTCGGATGATCCGGTTTTCACCGCGTCGGCCGAATACAATGATGGCACTTACGTCGCCCGAATTGCCGGTCTTTACGGTCGAGCCCAGGACGACGCCGGCATCAATGAAGTCGACCAATGGGGTGTGACTCTGTCCGGATCGGCGCGGCTTTGGCAGGGTGGCCTGTTCCAGGTCAACTACGTGACCGGTCAGGCGCTTGGACCGTGGCTGATCGGCTTGGGTGATGCGGTGGTCAATGGCGAAGCCAACGATGTTGACGGCTTCACCGTCGAACTGCGTCAGGACATCGGTCCGAAATGGAACGTCGGTATCGCCTACGGTTACGAGGACTATGACTTGGCAACCTCGACTGGTGACCTGGCCTTTACCGAGCTTGAGACGATCCACGTAAACGCCTTCTATCAGGCGACCGAGACTCTGACACTGAGCGCCGAATACATCTATGGTGAGCGGAACGACGTGAACTCGGGCGATGACTTTGACGGCAGCCGCGTTCAAGTTGCGGCGCAGTTGAACTTCTGATCGCATATCACGACCCTGCCCCCATCGGGGCAGGGTTTTCCACGGAGCATTGCCCGCGTGAGGATATACGGCCTGATAGGTCACAATCAGCGCAGTCCGTCGAAAATATCCGGAAACGACAGCCTTGCAGCGTCAGGATCGATCACCAGCAATGCGTCATAGCTGGCCGGATCAAAAGGATCCTCGGCTGGAATGACTTCACGCTCAAACAACCAGCTAAGACGACCGGCATCCAGATTACCCCTCTCAAAAGGCTGGTCGCCGAAATGTTGCCAGAGCGCCTCCATAAAGCCCGCATCCGCCCGGCGGTCGGCCGGTTTGCGATCACGGAACCGTTCTCGTCTGGTTAGCGGCGTCACGCCCTTGGGATTGGCCCGGCGGATTGTGAATTGGAAATCTGTTCCGGCCAAACGACCGGGAAATCCGCGGTGCTTCAGCATGTTGCTCCTCCGCTGACGTAAATGTCCCCAAAAACATCGAAATCGCATCCTGTGATGGATGAGTTCATCTTGCGCACCTCCAAAGCCGCATTGCTGGTCAGAAACGCTCTGACGATCTGAAAACCGGGTCTCATGATCAGAGCCCCTCCCAGATACACTGCGCCTGCTCCAATCGGTAGGCTTCGAAATACTGCGTGGCGTCAGGTGCGGCTTGTCCAAATTCCGTTGGCCTATCAGACAGCGAGATCACTACGCGTGCCGGTTCCAAATCGTATTCAGCGACATAAGCAACGGCCAGCGTATGGCACAGGTGCTCCATATCGACCGAGGCGACGTCATAACCGATACGGCCTACGTCGGAACCGATCTTCGGAGCGACAAAGCGGAAACGGACCCAAAGTTCGCCGGGGTTGTTGTCCAACAGAACATCGCTCAGATGCACGGGCTGACCCGAAGGGACAGCCAAATTGGTTTCCGCAACTACAGGGGATGACAGGGTCAGAAAACCTAGACAAAAGGCGCGACCCCGGACCCACCAAAGGTGAGCTCCTCTCTCCGGGATCGCGCGCGCATGGCTTTTGGCCCGCGCTTTTCTATATCTGGTAAGAGCACTCATTTATCAGCTTTGCCCTCAATGTCAAACTCAAGTCCCCGTCAGGTCTTCGTTACCTTGGACTGTAAAAGGAAATCGGGGGCGAGTTGACTAGAAACCGACCCCGCCCAAGCACTTACAACGGGATGTTGTCGTGCTTTTTCCAGGGGTTTTTCAGCTTTTTGTTGCGCAGGCTTGCGAAAGCGCGCGAAACGCGACGCCGCGTCGATTGTGGCATGATCACCTCGTCGATGAAGCCACGTTCCGCAGCAACGAATGGATTGGCGAAACGGTCTTCGTAATCCTGTGTGTGCTGCGCGATTTTCTCGGCATCGCCCAGATCGGCGCGGTGGATGATTTCGGTCGCGCCCTTGGCGCCCATCACCGCGATCTCGGCTGTCGGCCACGCATAGTTGAAATCGCCGCGCAGGTGCTTCGACGCCATAACGTCATAAGCCCCGCCATAGGCTTTGCGGGTAATCACGGTGACTTTAGGGACAGTCGCCTCACCATAGGCAAACAGCAGCTTTGCACCGTGCTTGATGACACCGCCATATTCCTGCGACGTACCCGGCAAAAAGCCCGGAACATCCACAAGGGTCAGGATCGGAATTTCAAAGCAGTCACAGAACCGCACGAAACGGGCCGCCTTGCGCGAGCTGTCGATGTCCAAGCACCCGGCCAGAACCATCGGCTGGTTGGCGACAACACCGACAGTCTGCCCTTCGAGGCGAATGAAACCGGTGATGATGTTTTTGGCGTAGTCTTCCTGAATCTCGTAGAAGTCGCCTTCATCCGCCACCTTAGTGATCAGTTCTTTCATGTCGTAAGGCGTGTTCGGATTGTCCGGGATCAAGGTATCCAACGAGGTTTCAATCCGGTCGGGTTCATCAAAGAACGGACGGACAGGGGGTTTCTCTTGGTTGTTGAGCGGCAGGAAATCGACCAGACGGCGTACTTCGGCCAGCGCTTCAACGTCGTTTTCAAAGGCGCCATCCGCGACCGAGGATTTCTTGGTGTGGGTCGATGCGCCGCCCAGTTCTTCGGCCGTGACAACCTCATTGGTGACAGTTTTCACCACATCGGGACCGGTCACAAACATGTAAGAGGTGTCTTTGACCATAAAGATAAAGTCGGTCATCGCCGGGCTGTACACTGCGCCACCTGCACAGGGTCCCATGATCACGCTGATCTGCGGCACCACGCCCGAAGCCATGATGTTGCGCTGGAACACCTCGGCATAGCCCGCCAACGAGGCGACGCCTTCTTGAATCCGCGCGCCGCCCGAGTCGTTGATGCCGATCACTGGCGCGCCATTCTGGATCGCCATATCCATGATCTTGCAAATCTTCTGGGCATGCGTTTCCGAAAGAGACCCGCCAAATACGGTAAAGTCCTGGCTGAACACATAAACCATCCGACCGTTGATCGTGCCCCAGCCGGTGACCACGCCATCGCCCGCAGGTTTCTGGTTTTCCATACCAAAATCGGTGCAGCGATGACTGACGAACATGTCAAACTCTTCAAAGCTGTCTTCATCCAACAGCAGTTCGATACGTTCCCGCGCAGTCAGCTTTCCCCGCGCATGCTGAGCGTCAATCCGTTTTTGACCACCACCCAAACGGGCATTGTTACGGCGGCCTTCAAGCTCGGTCAGGATGTCTTTCATGACAGTGATCCCCTAATGTAATCTGGCGGGACACTATACCTTATACTTGCCAGCCCAAAGCAACTTTCGGCAAATTTGCAAACCTTTGAACATTTATCGATAGAATAATGCAAATCAGCAAATTTCAACGCTGAGATCACAATGCTGATGCCAATCCCAAAATCGCGGACTATACAATTGAACTATGCAGTTCAGATCATCTTCCGCTCGACGCTCACCCCCATCTATTGCCACGCTTGTTCTATTGTCAGGGCTGTCGGCACTTAGTCTGAATCTCTATCTTCCCAGCCTTCCAAACATGGCTGTTTATTTCCAGACAGACTATAAGGTCATGCAGCTTTCGATCGCCCTGTACCTTATGGTCAGCGCGGTGCTGCAGATTCTTATCGGACCGATCGCAGACAAGGCCGGCCGCAGGCCAGTCTTGCTGTACGGCCTTGCCCTGTTCCTGGTGGTGACATTGGGCTGCATCTACGCGCCGAACGCCACGGTCTTTCTGGCGTTTCGGATGTCTCAGGCGACAATAGTCGTCGGCATGGTGCTTAGCCGGGCTGCCGTGCGGGATCTTTACGATCAGGATCAGGCTGCCTCGATGATTGGCTACGTGACTATGGGGATGGCGGTCGTCCCGATGATTGCCCCCGCGATCGGAGGGCTGCTGGAAGAATCCCTCGGATGGAAGGCTAATTTCTGGCTGCCTTTCGTTTTAGGCGCATTGACGCTAATCCTGTGCTTCAAAGACTTCGGTGAAACCTCAGCCAAAAGCGGGAAGACCCTGCTGCAACAGTTTCGAGAGTATCCTGAACTGCTGACGTCCCCTCGCTTTTGGGGGTATTCGCTATCCTCTGCGTTGTCGTCAGGTGCCTTTTTCGCCTATCTCGGTGGAGCTCCATTTATCGGGACCGAGATATTCGGAATGTCAGCCGCAGAAGTTGGCGTATATTTTGGCGCGCCTGCGATTGGGTATTTTGCCGGTAATTTCCTAAGCGGTCGGTATTCCGTCCGATTTGGTGTCAACCGAATGGTCCTGCGGGGCTGCATCCTGAATGCCGCTGGCGTTTTTCTGTCGGCGCTTTTGTTCCTGTTTGGGCTAGGCACACCCCTTAGTTTCTTTGGGCTTATGACATTCGTCGGCCTTGGAAATGGCATGACGATCCCGAACGCCACTTCGGGCGCTCTGTCAGTGCGCCCACATCTGGCGGCAACGGCCGCGGGCCTGAGCGGCGCTATCATGCTGGCGGGTGGGGCTGGTCTCAGCGCACTGGCCGGGTCGTTGCTGACCCGCGAAACAGGGGCGATGCCCTTGCTGTGGCTGATGCTGATAACCGCCTTGCTGGCTGTCTTTGCAATTACATCTGTAATCCGGCGGGAGCGTCGCCTGGGACTCTAGCAATGCTTGCGCCCCGGGATTTGCAAAGTTAATTTCCCACAACGGAATAGTTGCAAAGGCGCGCCATGGCGACCCAGAAACTCTATGCAGGCGCGAAACTGCGCGAGATGCGTACGCGCCTGACCCTGACCCAAAAGGAATTCGCCGCCAAGCTGGGGGTTTCGCTCCCTTATCTTAATCAGATGGAGAACAACAACCGTCCCATCTCGACCACGGTTGTTCTGGCATTGGCGCAGGAATTCGGCATGGATGTGACCGAGTTAAGCACCGGCGACAGCGAACGCCTTGTGTCAGACATGCGCGAAGCACTCGCCGATCCGGTTTTTGACGATGCAATGCCCCCGTTGGCCGATCTGCGACTGGCGGCATCAAATGCGCCTGCGTTGGCCCGCGCGTTTATCGCTTTGCACCGCACTTATCGGCAGACCCACGAACGGCTTGCATCGCTGGACGAAGCATTGGGGCGTGAAGATGCGCAAATTCAAGCCAGCCCCTGGGAAGAGGTCCGGGATTTCTTCCACTATTGCGACAACTACATTGACGCCGTGGATCGGGCGGCCGAGCGTTTTGCGTCAATCGCACAGGAAACCGGCGGCATTCGCGATGCGGCGATCAGCAGCCTGCGAGAAAGGGATATTCGGGTACACATTGCTGATATCAAAGAAACCCGACGGTATGACGCTGACAGCAAAACCCTGTCTCTGTCCTCGCGCAGCGCGCCTCAAACGCAGGTGTTCCAGCTTTTGCTGCAAGTCGCCCTGATAAACCAGGACAAGCTGCTCGAAGCGACTTTGGACTTTGCCAAATTCCAAACAGATGAAGCCCGCGCCATCGCCAAGATCGGCCTCGCCAACTACTTCGCAGGCGCATCCCTAATGCCCTACAGCGCATTCCTTGGGGCCGCGCAAGACTACCGCCATGATCTGGAACTGCTCAGCAACCGCTTTGGGGCTTCAATCGAACAGGTCGCTCACCGCCTATCGACACTGCAACGTCCCGGTGCCAAGGGAATTCCGTTTTTCTTTGTCCGTGTCGATCAGGCCGGTACAATCACCAAACGCCACTCGGCTACACGCCTGCAATTCGCCCGCTTTGGCGGCGCCTGCCCCCTTTGGAACGTGCACCGCGCCTTTGAAACACCGGGCCATTTCCTGCGGCAACTGGCGGAAACCCCCGATGGCGTTCAATACATCTCGTTGGCGCGGGACGTTTCGAAATCCGGGGGATCCTTCGGTGCGCCTGTGCGTCGGTACGCCATCGCGCTTGGATGTGAAGTCCGGCACGCCGAAGCGCTCGTCTATGCAGATAATTTGGATATCAACAACGCCAGCGCCTACGAACCTATCGGAATATCCTGCCGTATCTGTGAAAGGCAGAACTGCCATCAGCGTTCGGTTCCACCACTCGAACGTCGCCTGACCATCGACGCCCATACCCGCAATACCTTGCCGTACGAAGTCACCTGAACTTTACGTGGCCTGAAATATCCCGGGGGAAGCGCGACGTGCCGCGACAGGGGCAGAGCCCCCGCCCTTTTGGCTTATGCTTTGGACAAAATCGCCCAGATCTCATCTTTTAGAACCGCGCGCTTCTTGCGCAATTCACCTTCGGCCAAATCCTCCATGGGCTCGACATTGGTTTCGGCTCGGTGCACCACGCGGTTGATCTCATGGTACTCCTCTGCCAGCCGCGCAAAGTGAGCGTCTGATTGCTTGAGCTGGCTCATCACCTCAACTTTGTCCGGAAACTCATCGGCCAGTTCATGCGGGGTGTTGGACATTTCTGTTCGCTCCTTAGATTAGTCGTTGCGATTCAGGTTTATAGATGTCTGCGCTACCCCGCTTTGACGCGGATCAAATCACCGCTGTGATGTCGCCCATTGAGGATGAATCCATGGTCGGTCATTGGCCTTGGGCAACGGGTTGCGCCCCAACACATGATCCGAGACCTTCTCCCCGACCATGATGGAAGGCGCATTGAGGTTGCCATTGGTAATCTGAGGGAAAACCGAACTATCGGCCACCCGCAGCCCATCCACACCGATCACGCGGCCTTCAGGATCGACAACCGCGTTTGGATCATCCGCACGCCCCATCCGACAAGTTCCGCATGGGTGATAAGCGCTCTCGGCATGTTCCGCGATGAAAGCGTTCAATTCATCATCTGTTTGAGCGTCAGCACCGGGCTGGATTTCCTTGCCGGCATAAGGTTTGAACGCCTCCTGCCCGAAAATCTCGCGGGTCAGGCGGATACAGGTGCGGAAGTCTTCCCAATCCGTCTCATGACTCATGTAGTTGAACTGGATCACAGGGGCATCCTCGGCCCTTTTGGATCGCAATGTCACAGCACCTCGCGACGGCGACCGCATCGGACCAACATGCGCCTGGAACCCATGCCCCTCGGCCGCCGCCTGCCCGTCATAGCGTACGGCAATCGGCAGGAAGTGGTACTGAATGTCAGGATATTCGACACCCGGCTGCGAGCGAATGAACGCCGCGCTTTCAAACTGGTTCGATGCGCCAAGCCCGGTTTTGGTAAACAGCCACTGCGCGCCGATCAAGCCCTTGCTGATCAGGTTCCAGTGTTTATACAGCGTGATCGGCTGAAGCGACGCCTGCTGGATATAAAGCTCCAGATGATCCTGCAGGTTTGCGCCCACACCGGGGCGATCCGCAACAACCTCAATCCCATGCTCGGCCAGATGCGCGGACGGGCCAATCCCTGACAACATCAACAGTTTGGGCGAGTTGATGGACGACGCCGCCAGCACCACCTCGCGCCGGGCACGGATGACTTCAGTCTTGCCACCGCGCACAAGTTCAACTCCGGTCGCACGGCCATTCTCGATTACGACCTTCGACGCCAGACCCCGCACAATATCGCAATTGTCACGCTTGAGCGCAGGCTTCAGATACGCGTTCGCCGCCGACCAGCGCCGCCCCTTCCAGACGGTTTGCTCCATTGGGCCAAAGCCTTCCTGCTTTTCGCCGTTATAGTCGCCCGTGACCTCGTACCCTGCTTGCTGGCCCGCATCGACGAACGCCTTGAACAGCGGATTCTCGCGCGGCCCACGCGACACATGCAGCGGACCATCGGTGCCGCGCCACGCCGTGTCGCCCCCGTGCCCACCGTCGTGCCAGGTCTCCATGCGTTTGTAATAGGGCAGCACATCCGAATAGGACCACCCATCCGCCCCCATCTCGGCCCAGGTATCAAAGTCCCGCGCGTGGCCGCGCACATAGACCATGCCGTTGATCGAGGAAGACCCTCCGATCACCTTGCCGCGTGGACAGGCCAAACGACGGTTGTTCAGATGCGGCTCGGGCTCGGACTGATAGCCCCAGTCGTAGCGCGACATATTCATCGGATAGCTTAGTGCAGCCGGCATCTGGATGAACGGTCCAGCATCCGTTCCGCCATGCTCGATCACCAGAACCGAGGCCCCTGCCTCGCTTAGCCGGTATGCCATCGCGCAGCCTGCGGAACCTGCGCCGACGATGACGAAATCTGCTTCCATTTTCGAGTCTCCGTTTCCCACCGGTGCACCAAGATTTTCCATCGAAAAACCTTGGCCGAACCGAAGGGGGTATTACTAAATCAGTCTGTTATTCTCCGCGGGGAAAGCGTTGGCTTTCCTCGACGACATTCAAGTCCATGTGGTTGCGCATGTAACGCTCGGATGCCTTTTGCAGGGGCTGATAATCCCAAGGGTAGTACCCCCCCTGCCGCAGCGCCTCATACACCACCCATCTGCGGGCTTGACTGGCACGTACATCTTCGTCGAACCGGTTTAGATCCCAACGCGCCTCGGACTTGGCACGCAGGGTTTGCAAGGTGCCTGCATGTTCAGGTTTTTCGGCGAGATTTTCCAACTCATGCGGATCGGCCTCAAGGTCGAACAACTGGTCGGGGTCCAACGCGCAACGGTTGTATTTCCACTTGCCATACCGCAGCGAAACCAGCGGCGCGTATGACGCCTCGGCCGCATATTCCATCGCCACGGGCGCAGTACGCTCGGCGCCTTTAGCCAGCGGCACGAGGTCTTCGCCATCGGTCCATGGTGCGATTTCGGCCATGTCGACACCTGCAAGCGCGCCAAGAGTCGGCGTGACGTCGATGGTCGAGACCGGTGCCTCAATCCGACCTGCTGGTAAATCGGGCGAAGAGATCATCAGCGGCACCCGCGACGAGCCCTCGAAGAAGGTCATCTTGAACCACAGGCCCCGCTCTCCCAGCATGTCGCCGTGGTCCGAGACAAACAGGATCGTTGCCTCTTGCCGCGTGGTTTCCAACACTTCGAGGATTTCGCCGATCTTATCGTCCAGATACGAGATATTTGCGAAATAGGCCCGGCGGGACTTGCGGATATCGTCCTCAGAGATGTCAAAGCTACGCCAGTCATTCGCGTCGAAAATCCGTTTGGAATGCGCGTCCTGATTGTCATAGCCAAGGTCCGAAACTTCGGGCAGCAGATGCTCGCAATCCTCGTACAGATCCCAATATTTCCGACGAGCCACATAAGGATCATGCGGATGGGTAAAGCTGACGGTCACGCACCATGGGCGATCGTCCTTGCCGCGCGCCAGATCATAGAGCTTGGCCTTGGCGTTATATGCGACCTCGTCGTCATATTCCATCTGGTTGGAAATCTCGGCCACGCCGGCACCCGTCACCGAACCCATGTTGTGATACCACCAGTCGATCCGCTCGCCCGGTTTGCGATAATCGGGCGTCCAGCCGAAATCGGCGGGGTAGATGTCAGTGGTCAGGCGGTCCTCGAACCCGTGCAATTGATCGGGACCGACGAAATGCATCTTGCCTGACAAGCAGGTAAAGTACCCAGCCCGGCGCAAGTGGTGCGCATAGGTGGGGATGTCGCTGCGGAACTCGGCCGCGTTGTCATAGACGCCGGTGCGCGAAGGCAACTGCCCGGACATGAGACTGGCCCGGCCCGGCGCGCACAAAGGTGAAGCTGTGTAGGCATTGGCAAACCGCGTGGACCGCGCTGCCAGTTTCTTGAGGTTCGGTGCATGCAGCCAGTCTGCGGGACCATCCGGAAAAAGGGTCCCGTTCAACTGATCCACCATCAGGATCAGAATGTTAGGTTGTGTCATGTTTCAGCCTCAAGAAAAGTATCGAGCACACGCATCGCGTGGTTGACCGCACGTTCCGGCTTTTCAGGCGCGTTAAGGGCGGCGTGGATATACAGGCCGTCGATCAGAGCGACCATATCCTCTGCCGCCTCAATCGGATCGGACAGCAAAGGGCGCAACGCATAAATCAAGTTCGACCGAATACGCGCCTGATAGATTTGCCACAGACGCAGCGCCTCATCATTGGTTTGTGCCAGCACGTAAAAGGTCATCCAAGCTGCGATCACGTCAGGCGTAAAGCAGGACGGGGCAAAACAGGACCGGATAATCGCCTGAGCACGCTGATTGGGTGCGGCGCCTTTCAACTCCTGCCGGGCCTCGGCCCCGAAATCCGAAAGGATGCGGCGCATGGCGGCCAGAAAAATCTGGTCCTTGCCCCCGAAATAGTGATGCGCCAGCGCGCTGGACATACCGGCCCGTTTGGCAATCTGGCTAACAGTGACATCAAGGGATTTCTTCGCCCCCAGTTCGGCAATCGTGGCTTTGACGATCGCATCCCGACGGATCGGCTCCATTCCGAGTTTTGGCATCGTTACCCCTCCACTGCGCAAGATGAAAAAACGCTAAGAGGTTTTTATTGACCCGTCAATCAATAACGCCTTATTCCTTCGGAAACAGCTACAGTTTCGGAGCGATACTGGGTGTCGTCAGGCTGCTGCGGTTCAGAACGGCTTCGCGCCAGGCAATAAAGCTGACGGCGGACAGAATCAGAGTGCCTCCGGCAACGACCCAGATGTCGACGCTTTCGTGAAACACCAGCGCACCCATGAGGGTCGCCCAGATCAGCTGCAGAAACGTGACCGGCTGCGTCACCGCCACGGGTGCCGCCTGCAGTGCCAGCGTCATGAAGTAATGGCCCAGAGTGGCAAAACTGGCGACCAGAAACAACACGCCGAGGTCATACAGACTAGGCGGCGTCCAGACGGCCGCCGCAAAGGGGATCAGCGCGAGTGTCACCCAGATCGACATATGCGCCACTACGACTGAGGGCGGCAGGTCCTGCACTAGCCGTTTGGCCAGCAAATATGACGCCCCTAACGTCAGCGAGGTCATCAGCATAGCGATATGTCCCGGCGAAACCTCTCGAAAGCCGGGCCTGAGGATGATGGCAACCCCAATCAGGGCTACTCCAATGGCAGCGATGCGGCGAAACGCCAATGGCTCGCCCAGAAACAGCGCCGCACCAAGTGTCACGTAGACCGGGGTCATGTAGTTCATCGCTGTGACTTCGGCCAAGGGTATCTGGGTCATGGAATAGAACCACAACATCACCGACACCGCGTGAACGATCCCGCGTATGCCGAACAGGGTTAAGTGCCTGCGCGACAACCGTGTCGAGACGACCAGGCGCAGTGCGGGCAAGAGGAAGACCAACCCAAAAACGAACCGCAGAAAAGCAGCCTGTATCGGATCCATGCTGGACCCCAACGACTTGACCAACGCTGTCATGACCACAAAAGACAACCCGGCCGAGAACATCCAGAACATGCCAGCAACAGGCCGAGCGGGGGCGGTAAGAGTTGTCATGTTAACGGTTCAACACTGAATACCGCTTGGGGACAAGCCCTCAGATCACGACAAGTTTGGCCGCGATCGCCAACATCACCACACCGATAATCATATCCAAGACCTGCCACGACCTAGCACGGGCGAATATCGGAGACAAAAACCCTGCCCCGTAGCCGAGCGAGAAAAAGAAGACAAAGCTTGCGGTCATCGCACCAACAGCAAAAGCCAAACGGTCCTCGTATTGGGCTGAAATCGACCCGATTAGCACAACCGTATCCAGATAAACGTGCGGGTTCAGCCAGGTGAAAGCCAGCACCGTCAGCAGCACAGACCGCAAGCCAGATCGCTGACCGCCCTCTACCTCCATCACTGCGCCCCCGCGCCACGCGGAATTCAGGCTTCGCAACCCGTACCAGGTCAGAAAAATCGCGCCCCCGTACCGCATCGCGGTTTCGAACCAAGGAACCATCTGCGCCAGCGATCCGAAACCGGCCACACCCGCTGCGATCAGGATCGCATCCGACACCGCGCAGGTTAGACACAGGGTAAATACATGCTCGCGCCGCATGCCCTGTCTCAAAACAAAAGCATTCTGCGCCCCAATAGCAAGGATCAGGCTAAAGCCGAGCGCAAAACCGGCAATCAGAGACGTGGGCATGAGAACTCCTTAAGCTGTTGGCCAGTTGACTACGATGCCCAAGGCCGCCTATCAAATTAATGATGTTTATCCCGATTAAGTTTTACTAATGCTGCTCGACCCCAATCACCTGTCCGCTTTGTCTGCCATTCTGCGTCATGGCAGCTTTGAGGCCGCCGCGTCCGAGCTATCGGTCACACCTTCCGCTATTTCCCAGCGAATTAAAGCGTTAGAGGACCGGGTCGGTGCCGCCTTGATCCTTCGCGGCACACCCTGCACTGCCACCCCGGCGGGTCTGCGCATCGCCCAACACGCCGAGGACATCGGATTGCTAGAGGCCCAACTGGCACGTGAATTGACGCTGGACCAAAACACGAACCCTACGCGCGTTCGGATCGCAGTGCCTGCCGACGTGCTGGCAACATGGTTTATCGACGCCATGGCGCAGGTGGACGACATGCTGTTTGATCTTGTGATCGACGATCAGGATTATTCCGCTGACTGGTTAAAGCGCGGAGAGGTCAGCGCAGCCGTCACTATCGGAGGTCAACCTGTCGCGGGCTGTGATGCAATCGCGCTCGGGTCGTTAAGGTACTTGGCGACAGCAAGTCCGGCATTCATGCAAAGGTGGTTTCCAAAAGGGGTAAACATCGACAGTCTTGGCCAAGCGCCAAACCTGACATTTAACCGTAAAGACGGCCTGCAAAGGGCCTGGATCACTCAACAAACCGGGCGGCGCCTTTCGCCACCCTCTCACTATCTGGCTTCTTCGCATGGATTTGTCGAAGCCGCGATCGCCGGGCTGGGATGGGGGATGAACCCCGAAAGCCTTGTGAAGCCAGCGTTGCGCGATGGCAGCCTGTCCCTGGTGCTTCCGGATGCGCCTTACGATGTCCCCCTGACATGGCAAGTCGGGCGCATTCTGGCCCCGGCCCTGGACCCGTTGACCCAAGCGGTGAAACGCAGCGCAAACAGTGCCTTGCAGCCGGCATAGGTCAAGCCGAAGCCGAGCTTTCCGCCACCGGCAAAACCAGGCGATAGCAGGCAAAGGCCGCGAATACGGCCACCACAACGATAAAGGCAATGGCCCAGGCGACCTCGTGCATATGCGCCACCGCGGCCAGCGCGGCGGAAAGAATAACCGCGACCAGGCGGCTGACGCTCTTAATCGCTGCCGCACCTTTGACCCGCTGATCCTTTGGGGCCACGTCCAGGTAGTACAGTTTTCGTGCGCTGCTGATGCCGGTCACGGCCACCGTCACGATAAACAGCGCGATGGCGTGAAGATGAACATCATGATCCAAGTGCAAGAAATGAAAGGTCAAAAGCACCGTCCCAGTGATGACGACCATAAGGTTCCCCGTCACCATGACCGCCCTATGAGACTTCATGTTCACCACCTGCCACAACGGAGCGGAAACCAGATATCCAGACGCCGAGGAAACGATCATTGCTGTCAGACCCTTGGCCGAGGCATGGTGCGCCTCAGCCGCGATCAGGGCGAAAAAGGGCACTGAAAGCGTGGCCGCGACCAGAGGCAAGCGCATGATCATGTAACGCCGGAACCACGGCTCATTGAACATCGCGGTGATGTCGGTGAAATACGTGATGAATTTGCGTTTCGGCCCGGGCGCGGCATCGCGGGTGCTTTCATCACCGCTCGCGCCTTCGAACATCGCCAGAATGGCCAGGCCCGACAGGACAAAAAAGCCCACGGACACGAAGATGATTGCTGAATGGCGCGAGAAAGGTGGGTTTTCTTTAACGATCTCATGCACTAAAAGCGCCAGACCGATGGCGCCAAGCCCTCCGACCCCTAGTTGCAGATAGCGCATGATCATGCGGGATTTGGATTGAACGTGATCGCCTAGAAGATCGGTATACATGAGCATCTGCGTCTCATCGACCAACCCGATGATGAAGAAAACAAGGACAAACGCCGCCGCGATCAGTGGCACATAACCCGTCGTCGCTACCCCCAGTGCGATCAGCAGGCAGAGGCCAACCGCGACTTCGGTCAGCGCAATGCCGCGTTTCTTGCGGTCGTGAGCCGAAATCGAACGCGCTAGGAACACATCCGCAATCACGCTGCCCACCATGCGAACCGAGACCAGCGCGCCCGCTATGAACATCGGCAATTCCAGCGAGACAGCAAGAAACGGCAGCACGATAGAGGGGCTGCCAAGCGTCCAAGCGATTTGCGACAGGATGCTTTGCCCGGTCAACACAGGCAGGTTTCGTTTCGCAGGGATCGGGGGACTGTCCGTCATGCTCTCATTGCTGTTTTACGAACAGCTTACCGAGTTTAACGCATTCCGCCAAGCACACTGAAAAGGCGCATAAAAAAACCCGACCAGAGGCCGGGTTTTCCTGATCGATTAACGACAGGATCACAGCTGAGCCATGACCTCATCCGTCGCTTCGAAATTGGTCGTTACGCGCTGTACGTCGTCATCGTCTTCCAGCGCATCGACCAGCTTCATCAGCTTTTGCATATCTTCCAGACCCAGCTCGGTCGTGGTCGTGGGTTTCCAGACCAGCTTGGTGGATTCGGATTCGCCCAAGGCCTCTTCCAGCGCGTTGGATACGTCGTTCAGATCGGTATCGGCGCACCAGATGATGTGACCGTCTTCCGAGCTTTCGACATCTTCGGCACCCGCCTCGATCGCGGCCTCGAAGATCGTGTCTGCATCGCCAGCGTCCGCCTGATAGACAACCTCTCCCTTGCGGTCGAACATGAACCCGACCGAACCGGTCTCGCCCAGATTGCCGCCGTTCTTCGAAAAGGTCGAGCGCACGGTTGAGGCGGTCCGGTTGCGGTTGTCGGTCATCGTCTCGACGATCACGGCGACACCGTTCGGGCCATAGCCCTCGTACCGGATTTCTTCGTATTCGTCGCCTTCACCGGCCACCGATTTCTTGATAGCGCGGTCGATCACGTCCTTGGGGACCGAATTCGACTTGGCCTCTTTCACCGCCAGACGCAGGCGCGGGTTCTTGTCGGGATCGGGATCGCCCATTTTGGCGGCCACGGTTATCTCTTTCGACAGTTTGGAAAACAGTTTGGACCGCGCGGCGTCCTGACGTCCCTTGCGGTGCTGGATGTTGGCCCATTTGGAGTGGCCTGCCATAGTGCGTCCTCGTCATCATGTTTGCGTGTTCGGCGCTCATATAGACGTTTGCGGGGGGCAGGATCAAGAGAGCGGCTTGCCCGATATCCCGTCGCGGGTATGGTGGCGACATGACAAGTGATCAAATTATTCTTTTTGCCCTTTTCGCCACAGTTTTTGGAATGCTGCTATGGGGGCGATTCCGATATGATCTTGTTGCCTTTTCGGCGTTGATGATTGGTGTTGTGCTGGGCGTTGTGCCCGTGGACAACGCATTCGCCGGGTTCGGCCATCCCGCAACCATCATCGTGGCGCTGGTTCTGGTTGTGTCTGCCGGGCTGGTGCGCTCGGGCGCGGTATTCCTGATTACGCGCTCGCTGGTCGATGCCTCGCGCGGGCTGGGCGCGCACATTGCGCTGATGGGCGGGATCGGAGCGGTCCTGTCGGCCTTCATGAACAACGTGGCGGCGCTTGCGCTTTTGATGCCGGTCGATATCCAGACCGCACGCAAGGCCGGACGGTCTGTGGGCCTGTCACTCATGCCGTTGAGTTTCGCTACCATTCTGGGTGGCATGGTCACGCTGATCGGTACGCCACCCAACATCATCATCGCCTCGATCCGAGCCGAAACTCTGGGTGAGCCGTTCCATATGTTCGATTTCGCCCCCGTGGGCGGGATCGCAGCCATTGCCGGTCTGGCTTTTGTCGCGCTGATCGGATGGCGGTTCATCCCCGATCGCGGGCCGCAAACCGAAAGCTCTGAGGCGCTGGCCGAATACATCGCCGAGCTGACCATCCCGCCGGAATCCCCTCAGATCGGCAAACGCGTCAGCGAGTTGTACGAGGTGGCCGAGAAATCCGACGTCGCCATCATCGGCCTGATCCGCGACGGCAAGCGTCGCTACGGGCGCTCAGCCCATGCCACCCTGCACGCGGGCGATGCGCTGGTGCTGGAGGCCAGACCCGAGGCGCTGGACGAATTCCGCGCGGCGCTGAACCTGGATTTCTCGGACACGCGACGGCAGGAATTGCTGACTGCCGAGGGTGACGGACTAGAAGTGATCGAGGTCGTCGCCACCGAGAACGCCCGCATCACCGGGCGCACCGCCCAAGGGTTGGGGCTGGCATGGCGACAAAGCACAGTGCTGATGGGCATCTCGCGCCAGGGTCGTCAAATCACCGAACAAGTCCGCAAGACCGAGGTGGAGGCGGGCGATATCCTGCTGCTGCTCTGCCCTCGTGACCGCAGTGCGGACGTGACCGAGTGGCTGGGCTGCCTACCGTTGGCTGGGCGCGGCCTGAACGTGACCGCCAATGACAAGGCGTGGCTGGCGATCGGTCTGTTCGGGGCGGCCGTGCTGGCGGCCAGTATCGGGCTGATCTACCTGCCGATTGCGCTGGGTCTGGTCGTGGTGGCCTATGTACTGACCAAGATCATGCCTATTGCCGAGATCTACAACCATATCGAATGGCCCGTCGTGGTACTGCTGGGCTCGATGATCCCGCTGGGCAGCGCGCTTGAGACCTCGGGCGGGACAGAACTGATTGCGAATGCTCTGATCCAGCTGACCAACGGCCTGCCTGCATGGGCCATTCTGACGGTGCTGATGGTGGTCACGATGACACTGTCGGATGTGTTGAACAATACCGCCACCGCCATTGTCGCCGCACCCGTGGGCATCCAAATGGCCCGCACGCTGGAGGTCTCGCCCGATCCGTTCCTGATGACGGTTGCCGTGGCGGCTTCGGCGGCGTTCCTGACCCCCATAGGGCACAAGAACAATACGCTGGTGCTTGGCCCCGGCGGCTATCGCTTTGGCGATTACTGGCGCATGGGACTGCCGTTGGAGGCTTTGATCATCGCCGTTTCAGTCCCCTCGATCCTTGTGTTCTGGCCGCTGTGACGGGTAAAGGCTGCGTATGAAACGATTTCTGATCCTGCAATTGCGAACTGAGACAGACGCCTCGGACGCTGAGTATGCCTCGATCCTGGACAAAACCGGGCTAACGCCCGAGCGAACGCATCGCATCCGTCTGGATTGCGAAACTCTGCCTGAGGGGCTCGACGTAACCGATTACGCAGGCGTGATCGTCGGCGGAGGCCCCGGCTGCGTCAGCGATGATCCCGCAACGAAATCTGACGTAGATGCCCGCGTCGAGGCGTCGATCATGGGATTGATGCCGCAGATTACTGCGCAGGACCATCCCTTCATGGGGTGTTGCTATGGCTTAGGCATTCTGGCCGCCCACCTTGGCGGGGCGGTCAGTAAAGAAAAATACGGTGAACCCGTCGGGCCTTCGACCTGCCACGTGACCGAGGACGGTATGCAGGACCAGCTAACAGTAGGGCTGCCCGTAACTTTCGACGCGTTTGTCGGCCACAAAGAGGCGGTTCAGGCACTGCCCGAAGGATGCGTGCACTTGCTAGCTTCTGACCCCTGCCCGTTTCAGATGATCCGTTTCGGCCAGAACGTCTATGCGACGCAGTTCCATCCCGAGGCCGAGGCAAAGGACTTTGAGGAACGCATCAATATCTACAAGCATCACGGCTATTTTCCACCAGAGGATGCCCAGCGCCTGATCGACATCTGCCACGCGGCCGACGTCACCCAGCCGGCACTGATCCTGCGCCGTTTTGCGGAACGCTATGGCTGACCCAACGGCGCGGTTGCGCAATTGCCGACCGCTCGCATAGGCTGACCGGAACGGCTTTGGGAGGAGTTGTTCTTGGATCTACTCATTTCTGTCGGCCTGCCCCTGTCGCTGGCCATTATCATGCTATCGCTGGGCGTAGGACTTGAGATTGCAGATTTTCGCCGCGTCCTGACACGCGGCTACCCCTTTGCTATCGGCGCGCTGTGTCAGGTCGTGCTGCTGCCAATAGCGGCCTTTGCCACAGTCAAACTGTTCGCGCTGCCGCCCGAAATTGCGGTGGGGTTTATGATCCTCAGCTTCTGCCCCGGCGGTGTGACTAGCAATATCCTTTCCAAACTGGCCAAGGGGGACGTGGCCCTGTCGGTCAGCCTGACGGCAGTGATCAGCCTGTTGTCGATGCTGACAGTGCCGTTTCTGGCTGCGTGGTCGATCGCGCATTTCATGGGGGCCGACGCCCCCGAGGTCTCGATCACCGGACTGGCAATCGCCATGTTCCTGATCACCACCCTGCCCGTCGCAATCGGTATTGGCATCCGCCATTTCGCAACTGGATTTGCAAACCGGATCGAGAGCGGCTTGTCCAAGTTGGCAACGGTCTTGTTCGTGCTCGTGGTTCTGGCTGCATTGGCCGCCAATTGGCAGACATTCACCGAAAATCTCGGGATCATGGGCGGCAGCCTGATCACCCTGAACATTGCACTACTGCTGATCGGTCTGGGGATTGCCAAAGCCGCGAACTTGTCATGGGATGAGGCTAAGACCGTCTCAATCGAAACCGGCATTCAGAACTCGACCCTTGGCATCACGCTGGCCGCGCTGATCACTGGCACCGAAAGCGGATTTAGCCCGCTGGCCCTTCCGTCGGCCGTTTACGGGATCACGATGTATGTCGTGGCCGTGCCCTTCCTCCTATGGTTCCGCCGAAAGGACGTCGCATGACCAATAACACAGCAGATGCCATCGTCGTTGGGGCCGGTCTGGCGGGGCTGGCTGCCGCTGCCGAGCTGGGCGACCGGGGTAAAAAGGTCATCATCGTCGATCAGGAACCGGAGCATTTTCTGGGCGGGCAAGCATTCTGGAGCCTTGGCGGGCTGTTCATGATCGACACCCCGGAACAGCGCCGCATGGGCATTCGCGACAGCCACGACCTGGCCTTGCGCGATTGGATGGGCAGCGCGCAGTTCCACCGGGATGAGGACGCGTGGCCGCGCAAATGGGCCGAGGCTTATGTGGAATTCGCCGCAGGTGAGATGCGCCCTTGGCTGCACGATATGGGCCTGCGCTGGTTCCCCGTGGTCGGCTGGGCCGAGCGCGGCGGGTCTTATGCGGATGGGCATGGCAACTCGGTCCCGCGGTTCCACATCACATGGGGCACCGGGCCGGGTGTGCTGGAACATTTCATCCGCCGCGTGCGCGAACATGTGGATAACGGGCTGATCCAGATGAAGTTCCGCCATCAGGTCAGCCATATCATTATGCAGAACGGCTGCGCCAAGGGTGTCTCGGGCGAGGTTCTGGCCGATGACACCGCCCAGCACGGGGCCAAGACCAACCGCGACGAAGTGGGTGAGTTCGAGGTCTACGCGCCCTCGATCATCGTAAGTTCCGGCGGGATTGGCGGCAATTTCGAGATGGTACGTAAGAACTGGCCCCGTGAACGGCTGGGAGAGCCGCCAAAGGACATGGTCGCAGGTGTCCCCTTTCACGTTGATGGCCGTATGATTGCCATCAGCGAGAAAGCAGGCGGTCACGTGATCAATGGCGATAGGATGTGGCACTACACCGAAGGCGTGCGGAACTGGGATCCGATCTGGCCATCGCATGGCATCCGCATCCTCCCCGGACCAAGCTCCATGTGGTTTGACGCGACCGGCAACCGGATGAAGCCGCCCTGCCTGCCGGGGTTTGACACGCTAGGTACGCTAAAGGAAATCCTGAAAACCGGCTATGAATACAGCTGGTTCGTGCTGACCCAGAAGGTGATAAAGAAGGAATTCGCCCTGTCAGGGTCCGAACAGAACCCCGACATGACCGAAGGCGGTTGGCGCGAAGTGCTGTTGCAGCGGATACTGACCGGATCAAAAGCCACTGCCCCGGTCGAGGCGTTCAAACAGCATGGCGAGGATTTCATTGTCGCCAATACGCTCAGCGAGTTGGTGCGTGGCATGAACCAGATGGGGGAGGCCCCAATCGACGAGGACCATCTGCGCGCCCAGATCGAAGCGCGGGATTCACAGGTTGATAACCCCTTCACCAAAGATGCCCAGATGGCTGCCATTCTGGCCGCGCGCAACTATCGTGGCGACCGGCTGATCCGCACCGCCAAGCCGCATAAGTTCCTTGATCCGAACAACGGTCCGCTGATCGCGGTCAAACTGCACGTTCTGACGCGCAAGACGTTGGGCGGGCTGCAGACCAACCTCGACAGCCAAATGATCGGTACGGATGGTCAGGTCGTCCCCGGCCTGTTCGCGGCCGGAGAAGTCGCGGGCTTTGGCGGCGGTGGATACCACGGATACAACGCGCTGGAGGGCACGTTTCTGGGCGGTTGCATCTTCTCGGGCCGCAATGCGGGACGCTCGCGCGCTGTGGCCTGATTACTGCGCGCGGACGAATTTCAGAACGGGCTCTCCTGCCGCGTCCAACAGCACAAGGCTGTCTCCGGCCATTGCATAGCGGGTCACAGTCTGGAGCGCGGCAAGGAATTGATCTTCGACCTCTTCAAGCTCGGGCGGGCATGCCATCAGGGTCGCAGCCATGTTGTCGGGGAAATTCAGGCTGTCACCACTGATTTCGGCCTGGCCCGAGAACCTGTTGCACCCGCCGGTACCGCCGAACGCGCCGCCCTGCGCAAAGGTAATCTGAGGCGGGCGTTTCGCGTCCACCACTTCTCCGTTAATGCCGATTGCTGTCCAGTTGGTGCCATCCAGACTTGCGGCTGGTTGCGAAGGAACCTTCACCAACAAAAGATCTGCCGTATCCCCGGCTCCTCGCGTCAGCACTGGGTTCACCGTATCTGTTGTGAACAGCAGTTTGTTGCCATGGTAGATTGAGCCTCGGACGGCATATGTCCGGCCATCTTGAATCAGCGCGTCATCATAGGTCAGCTGGTAGTCGGCAGGGACACTGGCCAACGCATAGCGCTGAGACGCAAGCGTCACTGCAGGCGCATCAGCCAGAGAAATATCCTGCAGTTCGACGTAAAGAGTGGCGTCCGGAAGCACTGCGATCCGCTCGCGATATGTAGCGGTCCCGGTAACGGTGCCCGCATGGCTTTGACTTCCCAGAATGGTCAGCGCAACTGCGCCAACGACGATGGCCTGGCCGAGCTTCGGAAAAGGCATGTTCCAATCCTTTCACATTCGTATTTGATAAAAAGATCGTGACTTGATCAGCGTTTACAAGCCCCCGGCATTTTATTCGGCAATTACGTGCCGTCGCTACAGCGGCCAGATCAGCGGAATCAGTAGCGACGCCAGAAGCCCCACGGTCAGGTTCAACGGCACACCCACCTTCAGAAAATCGGTGAACCGATACCCGCCGGGGCCGTAGACCATCATGTTGGTCTGATACCCGATTGGCGTCGCAAACGAGGCTGAGGCCGCGACCATAACCGCCACCACGAGCGGGCGCGCATCAATGCCCACCGCCTGCGCCAGACCGATAGCAATCGGCGTCACGACCACGGCCACCGCGTTATTTGACACAAGCTCGGTCAACACCGAGGTCAGCAGGTACACGGCCCAAATGATCAGGAAGGGCGGTAGAGAGCTTAAGCCGGGCGCAACCGCTTCGACAATCAGGGACACCGCACCAGATTTATCCAGCGCTGCGCCAATCGCTAGCATCGAGAAAATCAGCGCCAGCAGACGGCCTTCGACAAAGGAAAACGCCTCATCGGCGTCGATGCAGCGCGTCAGCAACACCGCCGCAACCGCGATGATCGACAACAGCAGGATCGGAGCAACGCCAAGCGCCGCCAGCACGACGATGCCAACAAGTGACCCGATCGCAATAGGCGCGTGACTGCGACGGAAAGCCCGAGCCGAAGGCTGCGACACGTCTACCATATCCATATCTGCGGCCAGTTTCTGAACATCCTCAGGCGAGCCTTCCAACAGCAGCGTATCCCCCACGCGCACAACTAGATCATCCAACTGCCGTCCGATATTCTGGTTCCGGCGATGCACAGCCAGCACATACACACCATAGCGCCGACGCAGACGCATCGCGCCCAGAGTTCTGCCCACCATTCGGCAACCGGGGGTGATCAAAACTTCGACCGTCTTGGTTTCGACCGCCGAAACCTGATCGACGCGCTTCAATTCCTTGTTGCTCTGAAGGCTCAGCAACTCGGTCATCTCGGTGCGCAAAACCACGCGGTCACCCAGCTTAAGCTCAACGCCCTTGAGGTTGCGACGCAACGATTCATCGCCCCTAACCACGTCGATCAGACGCACGCCGGGACGTTTGAACAGCTGCACGCCTGTCACTTCGCGCCCGATCAGGTTGCTTTCTGGGGGAATAACTGCCTCGGTAAAGAACTTCATCTTCGAGCGGTCGCTTAGAAGTGAAGCCATGCTGTCGCGATCCGGTAGCAGGCGCGGCGCAATGAACCGCAGATAGACCATGCCGTAGATCACTAGTGCGATGCCCAATGGCGTGACCTCGAAGATGGTAAACGGGGCCATGCCCTGCGACCGGGCCACACCATCCACCAACAGGTTGGTCGACGTGCCGATCAAGGTCAGCGTCCCGCCCAGAATCGCCGCATAGCTAAGCGGGATCAGCAGCTTTGAGGCCGGCACGTTCAGCGTCCGCGCAATCTGCACAAAGACCGGGATCATCACCACGACCACGGGCGTATTCGACACCACGGCCGAGGCCAAAACGACAAAAGCCATCAGAAGACCGATAGCAAAGCGCGGGTTCACCTGCGCCTGCTTTTGCGCGGTGGAGGTAAACGCATCCAGCGCGCCGGTACGCACAAGCGCCCCCATGATGATGAACATCGCTGCAATGGTCCACGGCGCGGGGTTGGACAGCACGGCCAGCGCGCTTTGGTAAGGCAAGATACCGGTCAGCAGCATGACGGCCACGCCGCCAATAGCCACCACTTCAGTTGGGTAGATCTCGCGCAGGAACATGATGAACATGCCCGCGACAACCATCAGCGCCAGTATCGCGCTGCCCGTCTCTGTCAGTTGGATGAATTGCATTCCTGGTGTGTCCGACCTCTGGCCCGGCGGTCAGTTTCACGCATTGCGCGAGACAGAGCAAGCCTTACTGCGGCCCCGCCTGCTGCAATCGCCCGCCAACACGCACCATATGCACAGATTTTGCCTGCCCGTCGCGATCATCAGTCTCGACAAACACGCCGCTTAAGGTGGCCTCGCCATTGGCGGGGGTGAACCGCGCCTTGGGCATCCCGGTGATAAAGCGGCGCATCGGCTCGACCTTATCCATACCTATGACCGAGTCGTAGTCGCCGCACATCCCCGCATCGGTCAGATAGGCCGTCCCGCCGGGCAGAATCTGCGCGTCACTTGTAGGCACATGGGTGTGCGTGCCGACCACAAGGCTGGCGCGCTTGTCGCAATAATGGCCCATCGCCATCTTTTCCGACGTCGCCTCGCAATGCATATCGACAATGATCGCATTCGCCTGCCCGCCGCGCGGGTGGGACTTCAGGATCGGCTCAACACCCGAGAACGGATCGTCAAAGGGCCGCTTCATAAAGACTTGCCCCAGCACCTGCACCACCAGCACCTTGCGCCCCCCCGGCGCGTTGAACAAACGATGCCCCCGCCCGGGCGCCCCCTTGGCGAA
The DNA here is from genome assembly GCF_059609525.1 of Ruegeria sp. YTSC325. Taxonomy (NCBI): domain Bacteria; kingdom Pseudomonadati; phylum Pseudomonadota; class Alphaproteobacteria; order Rhodobacterales; family Roseobacteraceae; genus Ruegeria; species Ruegeria sp. YTSC325. The sequence goes on along the minus strand of NZ_JBXWLY010000004.1, from coordinate 224,609 downwards.
GTTTACGGGGCGCACGACGCGTGGCTCTTTCTCGATGAATTGCAGCATGTCTTTCTGGTCGAACGCATGATCGCCCAGCGTCAGGCAATCGGCCCCCGCATCCAGCAGCAGCTTGGCGTGATCGCCGGTTAGCCCCATCCCGTTCGAAGCGTTCTCGCCATTGACCACAACAAAATCCAGCCGCCATTCATCGCGCAGACGTGGCAAATGTTGTTGAATGGCCGCGCGTCCTGCACGGCCCATAACGTCACCCAGAAACAATATTCTCATACGAACCGTCCTAAGTGTGGCCTCGGCCAAGCACAAGTGGTTAAACTGCCGCCATAACGCAGGGAAACATATTGCATCAGGAGACATTCATGACCCGCTACATCCTCTCGGCCGCTTTACTGACCCCATTGGCTGCCTGTGACCCCACCCCCGGGCCTGAGGTCGGACTGGCCAATCCTGCGGCTACGTTCTGCGTCGAAAAAGGCGGCACATATGATATCGTGGACGGCGCCGAGGGACAGACCGGAACCTGCACCCTGCCCGACGGGTCAAAACAAGACGCGTGGGAGTTCTTCCGCGCAGAAAACATGGGCTAACTTAAAACGTCAGAACCCGGCTTTCGGTGATCACCATATCCAGCGGTTGATCTGTCGGTTCCAGCGGCAGCCCTTCCGCTTCTTGAGCATCAAAGGCGAACCCGATGGCCAGCGTCGGGCGTTGGGCCCGCAGCCCTTCCAGCGTGCGGTCATAAAACCCGCCCCCATAGCCCAGACGCCCGCCCTGTGCATCAAACGCTACCAGCGGCACGATCAGTATCTCGGGGTCGAAATAGTCGTCGACCTCGGGCACTTTGGCGCCGAACGGGCCGTCTTTCAGTGCGCCCTCGGGCGTCCAGCGGGAAAACTTTAGCGGCTGCGCGGCGGCTTGAATGACCGGCACCCCGACCGGGCCATAGGCCGAAGCCTCGGCCATAGCGGGCAGTGGATCAATCTCGGTGCGGATGGGCATATAGCCCGAGATCGGTACGCCCCGGTACCCAGCCAGCACTTCGGATAAACGTCCGGCCGCACCGGGCAGCCGCGCGTCAAACGCGGCCTTGCGGCGCGCAAAAGCCGCCTTACGCGCGGCGGCTTTGATTTCGGTCAGATCGATCACAGTAGCACCACGCTGGCAAGCCCCAGAAAGATGAAGAACCCCATGACATCCGTGGTGGTGGTCACAAAAGTCCCCGACGCCAGCGCAGGGTCAACGCCCAGACGGTCCAGCACGACCGGTACTACCGTACCTGCAAAGCCCGCGATGACCATGTTCACGACCAAGGCCGACCCGATCACGACACCCAGCATCGGAGAATCGAACCACATCATCCCCACTGTGCCCAGCACGACGGCAAAACACAGCCCGTTCAGTATCCCCACCAGCAATTCCCGCCGGATCACCCGCATCACGTTTGCCGCCGTCAAGTCGCGCGTGGCCAGCGCCCGTACCGCCACTGTCAGCGACTGCGTGCCCGCATTGCCGCCCATCGAGGCCACAATCGGCATCAGAATGGCCAGTGCCACCAGTTGATCAATCGCCGCCTCGAACTGCGAAATCACCAACGAGGCACAAATAGCCGTACACAGGTTCACGGCCAGCCACGGCAGACGCCGCTTGCTGGTCGCCGCCACACTGTCCGAGATCGAGCTTTCGTCACTGACCCCTGCCAGACGCAGGATATCTTCCTCGTGTTCTTCATCCAGCACGACCATGGCGTCGTCGATGGTGATCACGCCGACCAACCGCCCATCTTCATCCACCACCGGGGCCGAGATCAGGTGGTATTGGTTGAACGCATAAGCCACGTCTTCCTCGTCCTGATCTACAGGGATCGTGTGAAACTCTTCTTCGGCGATGTCATGCAGGGGAACATCGCGACGTGTCGCCATCAGCTTGCCCAAAGTCACCTGCGCCACAGGCTTAAGGCGCGGGTCGACCAGCACCACGTGATAGAACTGCTCGGGCAGATCATCGTTGGCGCGCATGAAGTCGATGGCCTGCCCTACCGACCAATGCTCGGGGGCCATGACCACCTCGCGCTGCATGAGGCGACCGGCCGAGTTCTCGGGGTAGGACAGCGCCTGCTCGGCAGCGACACGTTCGGAATCCTCCAGTACATCAAGGATAGCTTCCTGCTGAGGCTCTTCCAGGTCTTCCAGAAGGTCGACCACATCATCGCTTTCCATGTCGCGCACAGCATCGGCCAGAACGTCTGGGCGCAGGACGCCGATCACCTCTTCGCGGATCGCCTCATCCAGTTCAGACAGGATGTCACCGTCGAATTCCTTGTCATAAAGCCGGATCAGGCGGGCACGGTCGTAAGGGTTGATCTGTTCCAGCAGGTCGGCGATGTCGGCGGCGTGCAGCGGCTCCATCAGCTCGACCAGCTTGTCGCGGTCATCTACGTCAACTGCGTAGAGAATGGCCGCCACGGTCCGCCGGTCCAGCGCATAGACGTCCTCATCGCTGGTTGTCTCGGTTACGGGTTCATCAAAGCCTGTGGTCATGTCTGCCCCCGTGTTCTGGTCATTGGCCTCTAATTAGAAGAAGCAGCTACCGGAAAACAATGACAATGCGGCGATTTACCGACAAGTTTCGCCGCCCTATGGTGTTTCCACACCCCATACAGGCGGAGATGACAAAAAATGGCGCAAAAAACGCTGCTGAAAGGCCGTGTGCTGAGCTTTGAGGGCTCGCCCTTTGACGGCAACCCCACTGATGCGGTGAAAATCAGTGAGGCGGTTCTGATCGACGGCGACCGCATTGCCGGTGTTGGGGAGGCCACTCGCCTGCGCGCAGATTACCCTGAGGCAGCGGTGGTCGATCACGGAAAGCACGTGATCATGGCCGGATTCGTGGATGCGCATGTGCATTACCCGCAGACAGCGATGATCGCCAGCTGGGGCAAACGCCTGATCGACTGGCTGAACACCTATACCTTCCCCGAAGAGATGAAGTTCGGCGACCCGACCTATGCCGCCGAGATTGCCAACCGCTATTTGGACCTGACGGCGGCACACGGCACCACCACCATGTGCAGCTTTTGCACCATTCATCCCGAAAGTGTGGACGCGTTTTTCACCGCAGCCCAGGCCCGCAATCAGCGGGTGGTCGCGGGGAAAACCTGTATGGATCGCAACGCGCCCGAGGGGCTGCGGGACACGGCGCAGACCGCCTATGACCAGTCGCAGGCGCTGTTGGAGAAATGGCACGGAATAGACCGGTTGTCCTATGCCATCACGCCGCGCTTTTCACCCACCTCGACCCCTGAACAGCTTGAGGCCATGGGCGCGCTTTGGGCCGAGCATCCTCATTGCCTGATGCAGACCCATCTGAGCGAGCAGACCGATGAGATCACATGGGTCCGCGAGCTGTTCCCCGAGGCGCGGGATTATCTGGATACCTACGAGAAATTCGGCCTGCTGGGATCGCATGGCGTCTACGGCCATGTCATCCATTTGGAGGCGCGCGAACGGGATCGTCTGCGCGAGGTGGACGCGGCGCTGATCCATTGCCCGACCTCGAATACGTTCATTGGCTCGGGCCTGTTCGACATGACCGGGTTGATGCGCGACGGGCATCGGGTCGGGCTGGCCACGGATACGGGCGGTGGGTCGAGCTTTTCGATGCTGCACACGATGGCCTCGGCCTATGAAATCGGCCAGCTGCGCGGCGCGCCTCTGCACGCGGCGCAACTGTTGTGGTTGGGCACTGTCGGGTCAGCGCGGTCGCTGCGGCTGGACGACCGGATCGGAAACGTTGAGCCGGGTATGGAAGCGGATCTGGTTGTGCTCGATTTGGCCTCAACCCCTGCTATCGCCCAGCGCGAAGCTTGTGCGGACGATATTTGGGAGGCGATCTTTCCAACCATCATGATGGGTGACGACCGCGCCATAGCAGAGGTCTGGGTCGGGGGACGGGCTGTTTCAATTTGATGGGCCTGCGGCCCATGCCTCCGGCGGGGATATTTTGGCCAGATGAAAAGCGGATCCGTACCTAGTCCGCCAACGCGCGGGCGAGGCGGTTTTGGGTTTCGATGATTTTAGGCAGGTCCAGCGTTGTGATCTGCCCGTCGCGCACGATTTGGCGGCCTTCGACGAACAGGTGTTTGACCTTCATCGGACCGGACAACAACAGCGCAGCCTTGTCCCAGCTGCCTGCGCTTTCGATGCCACGCGTGTCCCAGATGGCAATGTCGGCGCGTTTTCCGGGCTCTAGCCGGCCACAATCAGGGCGGTTCAGCACATCCGCACCGCCGCGCGTGGCGATTTCCAGTGCCTCGCGGGAAGACATCGCATCGGCTCCGTTTGCGACCCGTTGCAGCAGCATGGTTTGCCGGGCTTCAAGGATCAGGCTGCCATTGTCATTGCTGGCCGAGCCGTCCGCGCCCAGACCCACCGGAACGCCGCGATCCCGCATCGCCCGGACCGGGGCGATCCCAGACCCCAGACGGCAATTCGAACAGGGGCAATGGGCGACGCCGGTTTGCGTGCGGGCGAACAGGTCAATCTCGGCCCCGTCCAGCTTAACGCAATGGGCGTGCCAGACGTCCGAACCCGTCCAGCCCAGATCCTCGGCATATTGCCCCGGACGGCAGCCGAATTGCGCCTGAGAATAGGCGATATCCTCGTCATTCTCGGCCAGATGGGTGTGCAGCATCACACCCTTGTCCCGCGCCAGAACAGCTGTATCCCGCATCAAGTCGCGGCTGACCGAGAACGGCGAACAGGGGGCCAGCCCGACGCGGCACATTGCGCCTTCGGACGGATCATGGAAGGCGTCCACCACGCGGATCATGTCGTCTAGGATTACCTGTTCCTTTTCAACCAAAGCGTCCGGTGGCAAGCCCCCGTCGCTTTCGCCAATGCTCATCGCGCCTCGGGTCGGGTGAAAACGCAGGCCAATCTGGGCCGCCGCGGCTATGGTATCGTCCAATCTTGCGCCGTTGGGGTAAAGATACAGGTGATCAGAACTCAGGGTGCAGCCCGACAAAGCAAGCTCGGCCAGCCCGATCTGTGCCGAGACAAACATCTCTTCCGGCCCAAATCGTGACCAGATCGGGTAGAGCGTCTGCAACCACCCAAACAGCAATGCATTCTGCCCATTGGGGACAGCACGCGTAAGGGTCTGATAGAGGTGGTGGTGCGTGTTAACCAGACCCGGCGTGACGACGCATCCGGCTGCATCGTGCACGTCCCCCAGCGTTGTCAGCCCTTGGCCAATCGCAGCAATCTGACCGCCCCGGACCAAGATATCCGCACCCGCCAGTTCACGGCGCGCGTCATCCATGGTCAGGATTGAATCTGCGTTTTTGATAAGGAATTCTGTCACTTCGCCCTCCTTGCACATGCCCGTTTCATGCATGGAGTGCGATGGCTGGCGGAAAACGGGCTCAAGAACCAGCGGGATGAACGCTACCTGACCATCGCCCCCGCATCAACCTGTTTCAAACGTCGTGCAGAATGGCCAGCGCCTTGGCATGCAGGTCAGCATTCGCCGCAGCAAGCACGCGTCCACCCTGATGTGCCGGGCCACCTTGCCAGTCAGTTACGATACCGCCTGCAGCCTCGATCACTGCGATGGGTGCCTGAATATCATAGGCATTCAAGCCGCATTCAATCACCAGATCGACCTGCCCCGCTGCCAACAACGCGTAGGCATAACAATCCATGCCGTAACGTGTCAGGCGTACGTGCTGCGCTACGGATTCAAATCCTGCGCGTTCTTCCGAAGTTCCCACCTCGGGGAACGTGGTAAACAAAACGGCTTGATCCAGCGTTTCTGTCGCGCGCGTCTTCAAAGGTTGCGTACCAGTCGGACCTGAGACCTCGGCAGTATCCGCCGACCCTATGAAACGCTCGCCAATATAGGGCTGATCAATCACCCCCATGACGGGTCCGTCCTGAGTGCTGAGGGCAATCAGAACCCCCCAAGTCGGAGTACCACTGATGAAGCCTCGGGTTCCGTCGATCGGATCCAACACCCAGGTTCGACCGCTGAGACCCTCGACCTGCCCATATTCTTCGCCAAAAATGCCATCGTCTGGACGGTGACGCGCCAGAACCGCCCGCATGGCTTGTTCCGCCGCCCGATCCGCGACAGTGACCGGGTCAAACCCGTCAGTCAGCTTGTTCGAGGTTTCCAGATCCGGTTTCCGGAAAAAAGGAAGAATGACCTCGCGCGCGGCGTCGGCCATTTCCTGTGCTACTTCTATGTCACTGAGCGAGATCTGTTGCATGCGACACCCGTGAGGATCACCGGCATCAGAGTCAACCCGCTAATTCAAGCAACGTCGCTGAGAACCCGAGCCAGTTCGAAAAGACGGCGGCGCTGGTTTTCAGGAATCGCATAATACGAGCGGACCAGATCCAGTGCTTCCTTGTCCCCCATCAGATCCGCAGGAACCGATTTCTTGCCAGCGGTTTCTTTTTCGGCCTCTTCCAGACCTTCAAAGAAAAAGCTGACCGGAACATCTAGCGCCTCGGCAATGTCCCACAGGCGGGATGCGCTGATTCGGTTAGCCCCTGTTTCATACTTCTGGATTTGCTGAAACTTGATACCAACCTGCTGCGCCAGCTGCTGTTGAGTCATCCCAATCAGCCAACGGCGATGCCGTACGCGCTTGCCCACATGGACATCGACGTGATGGGTCATCGGTATTCTCCTCTACTACACACAACTCCCAGGGACGCACGGCGTACACCACCACCGCATCACTAGCGAGTCGCGCTTAACCACTCCCTAATTTGGAACATGCCCCCAAATCAGCACCATAGCGCAATATTGCGCCTTTTGGTGATTTTTTCAAGCGGGTTGAATCGAGATTACCCAACAATGGTTTACGGTTGTGCAATCGCAATAGACATAAACGCATACACGCATTGCAATATTATGTAATTCCTGCGCTGCCTTAGGTTGTCTCGCCCGGTAATGAATTGACAACGGCAGGACAAACCGAATCTATGCCGCAAACACGGAGCGAGTTGATGCAGGCTTTTAGAATCGAAACCACCGGGGCCGAACCCCGGCTGTGCAATCTGGACATACCCGAGCCCGGTCCAGGAAAGATTCGCGTTGCCATCAAAGCCTGTGGCCTGAATTTTGCCGATCTGTTGATGCAAAAGGGTACGTATCAGGACACGCCTCCGGCCCCATTCACCCAGGGCATGGAAATCGCTGGGATTGTCGACAGCTGCGGGCCCGACGTCACGCACCTTAATCCGGGCGATCGCATCGCCATCTATTCAGGCCAAGGTGGGCTAGCCGAGTATGGTGTATTCGAGGCTGCGCGGGCGATCCCGATGCCAGACAACATGAGCTTTGAAGACGCCGCCGCGATCCAGATTGCCTACGGAACAGGGCATATGGCTTTGGATCACAGAGCGCAGCTGCAACCGGGCGAAACACTTTTAGTCACCGGCGCCGCCGGAGGCGTTGGCTTAACTGCGGTTGAAATCGGCAAACTTATGGGGGCTACCGTCATCGCGCAAGCACGTGGCTCTGAAAAGTTGGAGGTGGCCCGCAAGGCGGGAGCTGATCACTTGATTGATAGCTCTGAAGACCTTCGCATGCGGGTCAAGGAACTGGGCGGCGCTGATGTCGTCTATGATGCAATCGGCGGCGATGTGTTCAAAGCCGCATTTCGCGCCACAAACCCCGAAGGAAGATTAGTGCCAATCGGCTTCGCCGGCGGCGAAGTCCCGCAAATCCCAGCGAATCATCTGCTGGTCAAAAACCTGACCGTCATAGGTTTTTATATCGGTGGGTATCTGAACTTCCGCCCGGAAATCGTGCAAAAGAGCTTTCAAAACCTGTTCCAGTGGCATACCGAAGGGCGCATAAAACCTTATATCAGTCATACGTTTCCGCTGACCGAAGCAGCCAGAGGTTTGCAGATGCTACGGGATCGGACCGCGACCGGAAAAGTCGTGATCACTATCTGAACCCCCTACCCCGCGACCGCCTTCAAGGGCGTGCCGACCAACATGCGGAAATTTTGACGGACCAAAGCAGCCAGGGCCTCGACCACATCACCTCGGCCCGCCTCTCCACCGTACAAGTTGATCATCTGCACAGGCAGATCGGGCAAAGCACCGCCGGAGTCGATAAGCTCGAGATGTGCGGCCTCGGTCCCTTCCAGCATCGCGCTTACAGCCAAGTCGGCACTGACCGTTGCCTCGATTGTACGATCATCTTCGGCGTCGACGGTCAGTTCCCAGGGAATGTCCTGTGCATCAAGGGCGCTGATCACCTTGGGTCGGAAAAGGCACCGGCGCCCCTCGGCCAAGGGCAATGGACGCTTACGCCAAGCAGACCCATTCGGCGCACCGACCCAGCGCAAAGGCAATTCTGCGATCGACTCAGCACCATCGGCCGCCCCGCCCTCGGTTGTCAAGATCAAATCACATTCGCCTTTCTTGAACATATCCTTGAGCTGCAATGAGAAAGACGACACCAGTTGGATGCGCACCCGAGGGAAATCTGCATTGAACTGCTTCAAAACACGCGGAATGGCCGGGTATACGATGTCATGCGGTACACCAAGCACGACTTCTCCCTCATAGGCTTGGTCCGTCAGCTTCGAGATCACCTCATCATTCAACGCGACCATTCGCCGTGCGTACGCCAACAGCTGTTCGCCCGAGGGTGTCAGCGCAATGGTCCGACCGCTGCGGTCCAGCAGATCCAGACCCAAAAGCTCTTCCAAACGCTTCAGCTGCATTGAGACGGCAGATTGCGTCAGATGCAGGAACCCGGCGGCGCGAGTTACTCCGCCTTGGTCGGCTACAGCCACGAAGGATCGCAGCGTCGTAATATCGAGATTTCGCATCTTCACGATTCCTTATGGATCAGATCAAAAACATTCATTTTTAAAATGTGTCACACCACGCCATATAAATCAAGGAAGTTGATGAGACAGGCGATATTCATCGCAAATAGAGGAAAGGACATAAATTATGACCCAAGTTGCACTCCACCACCCCTGTCCACCGCGCCGCCGGTTTGGCTTGAAAACGTTGCTGGACGCCGTGTCTTTGTATCGCCAGCGCTGCACCCTGGCTCGGCTGGATGCCCGCGCGTTGGAAGACATCGGAATCACCCGCGAACAGGCCGAGGCAGAGGCCTCGCGCAAAATCTGGGATGCGCCGGAATTCTGGCAAAGATGATTTTTAAATTGATCTTTTTTCCTGGAATGGCGATCCGCATCAGCAGGTCGCCATTTTTGTTGTCAGTTTTAACCGGAATCCTGCGCTAAACCCTTGAAAGCTTGCCCGCAGTTGCCGATATTTGCGGGGAACGCCGCCCTCTTGCGGGCGCGCAAAGAATTAACGAAGGGAGACCCTTTTATGGCACAATTTGACACGATCCGGACGGCGGCCGGCGCGCGCGCTGCCCAGATTGACGAGGGCCTGCGCGCCCACATGAATAAAGTCTACGGCACCATGTCCGTCGGCATGCTGATAACATTTGCGGCGGCTTGGGCAATTGCCGGCCTGGCAACAACAACCGACCCATCGGCGGCAGCGGCGCAACTGAGCGCTGACAAATACCTGACATCGCTAGGTGCCGCCCTGTTTTCATCGCCGCTGAGATGGGTGATCATGTTCGCGCCGCTGGCCTTTGTTTTCGGCTTTAGCGCCGGGATCAACCGTATGTCGGCAGCAGCTGCGCAGACGGTATTCTACCTGTTCGCAGCCGTTATGGGCGTTTCGATCAGCTGGATCTTCTTGGTCTTTACCGGCGAGTCGATCATTCAGGTCTTCCTTATCACTGCCATCGCCTTTGCGGGGCTGTCGCTGTATGGCTACACGACCAAGAAAGATCTGTCGGCGATGGGCACGTTCCTGATCATGGGCGTGATTGGTCTGATCGTAGCATCGATCGTGAACATCTTCATTGCATCCTCGGCCATGGCCTTTGCAATCTCGGTCATCGGTGTGCTGATCTTCGCTGGACTGACCGCATACGACACGCAGAACATCAAAACCACTTACCTGCAAATGGCCCATTCGGGTGATCAGGAATGGTTGGGTAAAGCAGCGATCATGGGCGCACTGAGCCTGTATCTCGACTTTATCAACATGTTTATGTTCCTGCTGCAGTTGTTCGGCAACCGCGAGTAACGCGGTCTTCAGACCACGCAATTCAGGGCGAGCCAATGGCTCGCCCTTTTTTTCGCGGGCTATTTAGTACACCAAAAAAGGCCCCCACCATCCAGTGAGGGCCTTTCGTCTTAGACGGCTTAAAGAAAAGATCAGCTGCAGTTCAGAGGAACAGCAAAGCCCGAGCTGCGCTGCGACGACCCTTTGCGGAACACATTACCCGCAGGCAAACAACCAGTGAACTGTTCGGCGTTACGACCGAAGGCTGCGCCGATTTCGTTGTCGATACGAGTCGAATTATTCGCGGTGCGTAAGACACCATACAGCGTTCCGTTTACGCTGACTGTGCTAAGGAACAGGTTTGTGTCTGAACCGGTCAGCACGACTGAATTGGCGTCACTGCGGCCGCCATTGTCAATCGCGATCCGTGCGATTTTCTGCGGATCGGTTTCGCTTGTCGTCACGGGCACCGCCGGCAAGACGGCGAGTTCTGCGGGTACGTTCGTTGCCTCAGGCAGGAAGGCGACCGCACCCGGAACATCCGCAATTGTCCGGGGCTCACCATCAATGCCGGTAAAGCCGACACCTGAGCGATTGTAAGGGTCTTCACAGGCCGCAAGGGCCAGAACGGTAGCTGTGGATAACAAGATTTTTTTCATGACGGCCAACATTTTGGAACGATTAGCTGAAGCGTATGAGAAAGGCGTTCCAAAAAGCAACCCGCAGCCGTAGCGAATAGCTTTACGGCTGATGCGCCGTTGCAACGGCACAGATGCAGCACAAGGTCGTCCGAGATCCACCATCCAACCAGTTTCAAACGAAAAAAGGCCCCGTAAACACGAGGCCTTCTAAGCTGTCCAAGAGGGACGGCAGATTACTTAATCTTGCCTTCCTTATACTCGACATGTTTCCGAGCGACCGGATCGTATTTACGAATGGTCATTTTCTCGGTCATGGTACGCGCGTTTTTCTTGGTCACGTAGAAGTGGCCCGTGCCCGCGGTCGAGTTCAGACGGATCTTGATTGTCGTCGGCTTCGCCATGGTTATCTCCTGCGTCCGAAAAGGCAGGGGCCTTTCGGTTGAATTCCTATGAGCGTGCGCTTTTACCCGGTCGCACAGCCGAGTCAACCTGAATCGGTGTCTTTTCCGCACAATTCCATCTGACGCGCGACGGCCGAACCGTGTCGATTTGGTGGGATCACGGTTCCGTGATACAGTTCTGCGGTCGGAGCAAGCCAAAAGGCTGCATTCCGGCGGGATGCACGAGGCATCGGATCACAGGCAAAACCTTGGGGTAGCGCGGTTTTATCATGCCGTACACTTGGGGGGCTATTATGACGGAATGGGAACTTCAGGCCGAGGAATTGGCCAATTGCAACTGCAACTTCGGTTGCCCGTGCCAATTCAGCGTTTTGCCGACGCATGGCAACTGCGAAGCGATTGTTGTTTATGATATCCAAAGCGGCCACTACGGAGACACCGATCTTGCGGGAATCCGCGCGGCAGGCGTCTACTATTGGCCGGGCCCGATTCACGAAGGCAACGGCCAAATGCAATTGGTGATCGACGTCTCGGCCTCGGCCGATCAGCGGGCGGCGATGCAAGCTATCATGACTGGTCAGGACACGGATGAAATGGCGACATTCTGGTTCGTCTACAGCGCCATGGCACCAACCAAACACGAAACACTCTATGTACCGATCGAGTTGAGCTGGTCCCGCGAAGACCGCACAGGCCACGCAAAGGTTCATGGTGTCTTCGATCTTGAGGTCAATCCGATTCCACATATCGTATCGGGTCTGCCCCATCGGGCATCCATACAATTACCGAATGGGTTTGAATATCGTCAGGCCGAGGCCGCCTCGGGGAAAGCACAGACAACGGGTGGCGAGATCAGCCTGAGCTTTGACGCCACCCACGCGCATTTGGCGCATCTTAACATATCAGGCCACGGCGTTCTTGGCGCGTGAACAGGTGCGATCATGACCTCTGAGAACGAGCCGGCCTCGGCCGGAGCCATTGATCGTGTTTTACGCCATGACCGACTAATCGTGTTGCTGAGTGTCCTCGCAGTCGTCCTTGGCGCTGCGTGGTACACAACAGTTGGCATTGGTATGAACATGTCCGCAGTGGACATGACCCGCATGGCCGGACCGATCGGAGAGCCAATGACAATGGCAGGTCAAACGGCGTGGTCCCTGCCCTACGCCATCCTTATTTTTCTAATGTGGTGGGTGATGATGGTCGCCATGATGACACCCAGCGCTGCTCCTACCGTTTTGCTTTATACCGCGATCAAACGCATGGGACCAGAAAAGGCCCGGTCCGCTGTCCTGAGCATGGTTTTTCTGAGCGGTTATCTGGTGACTTGGGCGGCCTTCAGCGCATTGGCAACAGGAGCGCAATGGGGGTTGGAACAAGCCGGGTTATCCGACGGGCCGATGATGACGATCCGATCCCGAACCTTTGCCGGGATTATTTTGTTAGCGGCCGGGCTCTATCAACTGTCCAGCCTGAAAACTGCATGCCTGCGTCATTGCCGCAACCCTGCGCATTTTTTGGCCGACCACAGCAGACCGGGTGCAGTTGGCGCCTTTCGTACCGGCGTACTGCATGGGGCATATTGCCTTGGGTGCTGCTGGGCGCTGATGCTGCTGCTGTTTGTTGGCGGCATTATGAACCTTTATTGGATTGTCGGGATCGCCGTGTATGTCGCGCTGGAAAAACTTATCCCACATGCAAGATGGCTGGTTCCCCTGACCAGCATTGCCTTGATCGTATTCGGTGCTTGGTTGATCGCAGGGCTTTCGATTCCGGTGACGTGATCAAAATACTCGGCTTTCGGGGCCGGCCAACTTAAGGGTCCCCTTCATTTTTTCAGGAGGTAGACATGCCAATTTTCATTACTTACGCCACTTATTCGCAGGGCGGTGTCCGTGGGATGCTTAAGAAGCCGGCGGATCGGACGGGACCGGTGAAAGCTCTTTTAAAGAAAGTCGGAGGCAAGTTATTGGCTTTTTATGTGACAACTGGCGAAAACGACGTGGTTGTTATCAGCGAGGCACCGGACGGAACTGATGCGGTCGCCGTCGGCATGGCCGTCGCAGCCTCGGGCGCAGTTTCCAAGGTCGAGACAGTTCGCGCATGGAAGGCCAAAGATTTTGTCGCGATTCAGAAAAAAGCTGCCAAACTTGCCGAAGCCTATTCACCCCCAGGCAAGTGAGCAGGGAATATGCGCGGAGGGCCTGTAAGCCGGATCTTGTTCCGGGGTTACCCCCTTCGATGACCATTCCTCTAGGCCGTGCATTGCTGCGCGGCTCAAGCTGCCAACCCGGTCCCTCTGGGCCAAGACAGGCTTAGCGGCGGTATCGGCGGGCGCCGACCGGCCCGCGCGGGGACCCTATTTGGCATTGCTCCCGGTGGGGCTTGCCGTGCCACCGCTGTTGCCAGCGGCGCGGTGGGCTCTTACCCCACCGTTTCACCCTTACCACACGCGTGTGGCGGTCTGATTTCTGTGGCGCTTTCCGTCGGGTTACCCCGCCCGGGCATTACCCGGCACCGTTGTCTTGTGGAGTCCGGACTTTCCTCTCGGGCCTTGCGACCCCAGCGGCCATCCGGCCCTCCGCGCGTGGGCTGGGTAGGCTTTGGGCCAGGCGGCGTCAAGGGTGGATTGGTTGGTAGAAGGGGCCAGCCCCTTCTTGGCCTGCGGCCAATTCAACCCCGAGGTATTTTTGGCCAGATGAAGGACGGATCAGGTTCTAGGGGATAAGCGCGGCGAAATCGGCAGGGTGCAAAGGGCCTGTTGCACTTGGACGGTGACGCAGGCGCACAGTTGCCAGCAGCGTATCGTCGTCGGTTTGGGCAGTATAGCCTGCGGCGCGGGCAGCAGCGCGGAACGCCTCTTGTGTGAGGTTTTGTGGACAATCGCCTGCGCCCGATTGGGCGGCAAGGGCTTGGTGTTCCAGCCGAGACCAGGGAAAGCGCGGGCCGGGGTCGATCTTGCGACCCGGAGCCATGTCGGAATGACCGATCATGCCGGATGGCGGGATTTTCCAGCGCGACAAGATCGCGAGCAGAAGGGTTTCGAGTGTCGCCAGTTGCGGCTCGGAAAAGGGGTGGTCGCCGCGATTGTCCAGCTCGATCCCGATCGAGCGCGAGTTGATGTCAGTTTGGCCGCGCCACTCACCTGCCCCGGCGTGCCAAGCACGGTCTTCTTCGCGCACCATCTGCCAGAGCGTGCCGCCACAACCGATCAGGTAGTGGGCGGACACCTCGTATTGCGGGTCGCAGAGGCGATCCAACGCCGCCTGGGCGCTGTTCATTGCGGTATAGTGCAGAACGACCAGCGACGGCCCCAACCCGTCTCTGCGTGAGCCGAAATTGGGGGAAGGGTGCCAGATCGGATTCAGGTCAGTTGTTGACGGCACTGCGAAACGCGCTGGGGTTCCAGCCGCAGGCATACCCGTCTCCGTCCGGGTCCAACCCCTTACGGTCGCGCTGCGGGCCACCATTGGACAGGAACTCGATCTGTGCTTGATCCGCCGACGGGAATTTTGCGCAATTCCTTTGCGCCTTGGCCTGCAGGTTGAACCCTGCCCGACTATAGAGCTGCGTACCAACCGGATTTGAAGTGCTTAACGCGTATTGCACAATGTTGGGCTGTCCATCGGTGCCCCGCTGAGGGATCGCTGTTGGGGCAACCACCTCGTAGGTTTGACGATTCTGTTCGATCCGTGCCGCATCTGACTCGATGGAACGGCGGTCAGATACAGCCCCAAAATCCTGCTCATCCGAGATGGCGTTGTTGCTCGGAAGCTCTGTCGCAACCGGAGCGGTCAAAGGTGCACCAGAGGCAGAAGTACTAGCCAAAGCCGCCGCAGTAGCAGAGGCCAGGTCTGCGTTGTCTCCCGATGGGGGCAGTGCTGTACCCGGCGCGCCAAGCGCCTGCTCTGACACGTCCACTGGGCCGACCAGAGGGTTGCCCGTGTAGCCTTGGCCAGCCAATTGGGCCTCACGCTGGGCCTGATAAGACGGTGTATTGAAGTCGGTCCCCTGGATCGGGGCCACCGTGTTGCAGGCGGCCACAAACCCGATTGCGGGGATCAGAAACGTAAATCGCATCCGGCTGCTCCGTGTTGTCTTGCCTGCGCCCAGACCTACCACCATTTGCCCGGCTTGGCCACAAACCCGGCGGCGTTTTCCAGCGCGTAGGCCGTGTTGAGCAGATCACCCTCTTCCCAAGGACGTCCGATCAACTGCAGACCCAACGGCAGACCCTGTGCGTCCAGACCTGCCGGGACAGAGACACCGGGCAGGCCCGCAAGGTTCACGGTGACGGTGAAGACGTCGTTCAGATACATCTGCACCGGATCGGCTTCGGTCATCTCACCCAGCCCGAACGACGCCGACGGGGTAGCGGGCGTCAGGATTGCGTCGACACCTGCGGCAAAGACGTCTTCGAAGTCTTTCTTGATCAGGGTACGTACGCGGCGGGCGCGGTTGTAGTAGGCGTCGTAGAAGCCCGCCGACAGCACATAGGTGCCGACCATCACGCGGCGCTGAACTTCGTGACCGAAGCCTTCAGCGCGAGTTTTCTCGTACATTTCGGTGATGCCATCGCCCTGCGCCAGCGTGGCGCGGCGGCCATAGCGGACGCCGTCATAGCGCGCCAGATTCGAGGACGCCTCGGCCGGGGCAATCACGTAATAGGCAGGCAGCGCGTACTTGGTGTGCGGCAGCGAGATATCGACGATCTCGGCCCCAGCAGCTTTGAGCATCTCGGCGCCATCTGCCCAGAGCTTTTCGATCTCGGCCGGCATACCGTCCATACGGTATTCCTTAGGGATCCCGATTTTCTTGCCCTTGATGTCGCCGGTCAGCATCGCCTCAAAGTTCGGCACAGCCAATTCGGCGCTGGTGGAATCCTTGGGGTCATGGCCACACATGGTTTCCAGCATGATCGCCGCATCGCGCACGTTTTTGGTCATCGGACCGGCCTGATCCAGCGAGGACGCAAAGGCCACAATGCCCCAGCGAGAGCAACGGCCGTAGGTCGGCTTGATGCCGGTAATGCCGGTAAACGCGGCGGGCTGACGGATCGAACCGCCAGTGTCGGTGCCGGTTGCGGCCAGACACAGGTCAGCCGCCACAGCAGACGCCGAACCTCCCGACGAGCCGCCAGGTGTCAGTTGCGCGTCGTCATTGCCGCGCCGCCATGGGCTGACCGCGTTTCCGTAAACCGAGGTTTCGTTGGACGAGCCCATGGCGAATTCGTCCATGTTCAACTTGCCCAGCATAACAGCCCCGGCATCGGCCAGTTGCTGAGACACAGTGGATTCGTATTCCGGCTTGAAGCCTTCCAGAATCTTCGAGGCCGCCTGAGAGGGCACGCCCTTGGTGCAGAACAGATCCTTGATGCCGATCGGCAGACCACACATGGAAGGCGCGTCGCCTTCCTTGATCCGTGAGTCCGCAGCCTTGGCGCGTTCCAGCGCGATCTCGGGCGTTTTGTGGACAAAAGCGTTCAGCGCGTCGGCGTCATCAATCGCTTTCAAGCAGGCTTCGGTCAGCTCGACCGAGGTCACATCACCCTTGCGCAGCGCGTCGCGGGCCTCGGCCAGGCCCAGTTTGTTCAGATCGCTCATGTCTTACTCCACCACTTTGGGGACTGCGAAAAAGCCCTCGCGCGCGTCAGGGGCGTTGGCCAGAACCTTGTCCTGCTGGTTTCCGTCGGTGACCACATCCTCGCGCCGTTTCAGGCGCATCGGCTCGACCGAAACCATGGGCTCGACACCTTCAACATCTACTTCGTTCAGTTGCTCGATGAACCCAAGGATGGTGTTGAATTCGGATGCCAGCGCGGGCAGCGCGTCATCCTCGACCTTGATCCGGGCCAGTTTGGCCACCTTGGCGGCGGTGCTTTGGTCAATCGACATCGGAAAACCTCATATGCGTTAGGTGGCGTTTACCTGTCTGCCGCCCCGGTCGCAAGAGCGGCAGGGGGCGGATTTACCCGCCTTTCGCCCCGGCGACCCAAGCCGACTACAAATAGAGCATAGCCGTCATGCAAAAAATAAACCGATTAGTTCACTTTGCCCCTTGAAAAACTAAACTGAACTGTTCACTTCATACTCACGGAAACGCACAATCGGAGTAAGACGATGAAAACGTTCATGACCGCCCTTGTATTGACCTCGACCCTTCTGGCAGCGCAGGCACAGGCATTCGGGCCGACCATGGGCAGCCTGACCCGCGACCTGACCTTCCCCGAAACGGTCTCGGAACCTGTCTCTCAAGATAAAACGAAGCTCGGTAAGTGATGTGACCCCCTTCGTCCGGGTCGGGTCCTCCTCTCCCCGACCCGGATTTTATACAATCGCCTGCTGCGCTTAATCTGATGACACGCTAGGATGGACACAAAGTCAGCCATTCGACGGAGCACAAGATGAACCCGCGCAAACAAGCAGTTCTGGACGCGATTGACGCGGCCAACGCACAAGACCCCAATCTGGAAGATGGCCAACCTGCCGCCCTGCTCTACGGTCAGCGCATGACCGCCGAGTTGGACCGGCTGTTCCCAAACGCCTCGGACCCACTGCAAATCGCGGCGCGCGGTCAGCATGTGGAACGTTGGAAGCTTGCCCGCAGTGAATACCCCGAAGGTCGTGCGGGCTATCTGGCATGGCGCAAAGCGCAAGCGGTTCATCACGCCGAAGTCGTCGCCGGGTTGATGGAGCTTAGTGAATATGGCGCCGGCGACATCGAAGCGGCTGAGCGAATGCTGCGCAAACAGGGCATCAAGCGCGACGACGAGGTTCAGGCGCTGGAAGATGTGATCTGTTTCGTGTTTCTAAAGTGGTATTTTGCACCCTTCGCCGCAAAGCACTCTGCCGAGAAAATCCAAAGCATCGTCGAAAAGACCGCCCGTAAGATGTCTGACGAGGGTCGCACGCGGGTATTGACGGAATTTGACCTACCCAAAGAGCTTGCCGCCGCTTTCGAAAACTAACGCAGACGTATCATGTGCCTGCGATAGACCTCGATCATCCAGCCCAGCATGGTCGCATTCAGGATGTGCCACATGAAATGTGTACCCGACGGCAGATGGCCGCAGATCGGTTCATCCAGCGCTCGGAATGTAATTGAGGCGATAAGGATTATCGCGCCGATGGCCAGCCCTTTGGCCGTTTCCGGAACGCGCGTGCGCAACAAGAAAGCGTAGATCAGGATCAGCAACGGGACCGGCGCATAGGCCGCCGACCCGCCGAGACCCGGCACGAGTTGGAACACAGGTATGGTCGCGGCTGCATACGGGGTAAACAACGCCGTAACGATGGCGGCAAAAAGCGGCCGCATCTGCCAGACATCACGGTTGATCGCGAAAATGTAGACCAGAATATACAGCAGGATAGGCGCGACATCCGCCAGCGCCGCCCAGACCTGTGCATGTGTGTGGAACAGATAGCTGCCCACGCCGATCGCAGCCAGAATCGCCACCAGGGCTACGGCCAGCGGCATCCCCTGCCCCCGAACGCGCATCCACATAATCAACGCGGCAACCAGAAAGGCCGCGTTCGTGACCGCATTTATCGGCTCGGCCCAATAAGCGGGCGACAACCGTTCGCAATACCCGTCAATTTCCTGAAACCAGTCCATGAATTTTTACATAGCCGATGCTAGGTTGAAGCCAACAGACTGATTGGGAGGTTTTTTCATGAATATCATCTGGCTGGGTCACGGCAGCTTTCGCATCGAGACCGAAGGGCAAGTGTTGCTGATCGACCCGTGGCTGACCGGAAACCCGGTTTTGCCCGAAGACCAGCACGACGCAGCCCTTGAGGGGGCAACCCACATCCTGTTGACGCACACACATTTCGACCATGTCGCGGATGTTGTGTCACTGGCCAAGCACCTTAAGGTTCCAGTCGTCGGCCAATACGATTTGATGGGGTATTGGAGCGAATCCGAAGGGATCGAAACCGTGGGCTTCAACAAAGGTGGCACGGTAAACCTGAACGGCGTGATGGTGTCGATGGTTCCCGCGTCGCACAGCTCGACCTTCTCTACGCCCGATGGTTTGCGCACCGGTGGCAGCGAAGTCGGGTTCATGATCGCGGGTGATGGGCACATGCTATATGTGTCTGGGGATACGGACATAATGGCCGACATGGACTGGATGGGCGACTACTATAAACCCGATATCGGCATCCTGTCGGCAGGCGGGCATTTCACCATGGATATGAAGGGGGCTGCATACGCTGCCAAGCGGTATTTCAATTTCAAAACCGTGATTCCATGCCACTACAAAACATTCCCGATCCTGGAACAATCCGCGCAAACGCTGATCGACAGGCTGCCCGGTGTAGACGTGATCGAGCCCGTGGTGATGCAGCCGATCAAACTATAGCGCACGAATGAGCCAAAGCATCGTTCCTTCCCCCGAATTGATCGCCGTTGTCAGACGGTGGAACGATGCCGTACGCCTCAAGGACCGCGCGACCTTGGTCAACATGCTCTCGTCTTCTGAGCATCTGCGGTATCAGGGATCAGCGGAAAACGAGGAGTGGTCGGGGCAGGTTTTTCGCCGAGGGTTTGCCGATCACACGAAAGAAATCCCCGACTTTGAGTGGGATGAACACTCGCTGGAAGCGTTTGAATGCGGCAACGCGGGCTGGGCGCATTGCACCGCGACATTGACCTTTGCCTCGAATGGAAAGTCTGCATTTCACCGGTTTACATTTGTTTTGCATCTTGAGGACGGCGTCTGGAAAGTCGTGCAGGCGCATGTGTCCAACCCCACCTCGAACATGAAAAAAATCGGGATCGAGCACACTGCGCTGAACGTCCTGATAGACGCAGCGCGTCACGAATTTCAACATGATCAGACCGAAGGCACCGCTTCGGTCATGTTTACTGACATCGCGAATTCGTCGGTGATCACCCGGCGATTGGGTGATCGCAGATGGGCAGAGGTTATTGCGGACCATTTTGCCCTGACCTCGCAGATGATCGAGGCGAATCGCGGCCGGATGATCAAATCGCTTGGAGACGGAACCATGTCGATTTTCGCCTCTCCTCAAAACGCGTTAAGGGCGGCGATCGAAATCCAGAGCCGAAACGCGGCAGCAGCTTCCGACGCCCCATTTGGGCTGCGGATCGGCATTCACACCGGAGATGTCATACAGCGGAACGAGGATTTTTTCGGATCGGTCGTCAACAAGGCAGCCCGTGTCACCGATATCAGCGGGCCAAACGAAATTCACGTCACCGACGTAACGCGCCTTTTGGTCGGGGCAGAGGATAACTTGGTATTCAGACCACCTGCGTCAGTCTCGTTGAAAGGATTCGGCGGGCAGCAAGTTGTCTATCAACTGGATTGGTCTGCGAATTGAAGCAAAGACCAAGTTACTTTTGCTCTCTTTTTTCAGCAAAAAACCGGCGCAACAGATCTTCACACTCGGCCGCAGCAATACCATCGAATACTTCGGGCTTGTGATGCGCTTGTGGATGCGAAAACACCCGCGCGCCATGCGCCACGCCGCCCGATTTGGGATCGGCTGCACCATAATACACCCGACGAATACGTGCAGCAGACAAGGCCGCAGCACACATCGCGCAGGGCTCCAACGTGACGTACAAGTCATGCTCGAGCAGACGCTCGGACCCAGCCTCGGCGCAGGCTGCGCGCAAAGCGAGTATCTCGGCATGTGCAGTCGGGTCATTCAGTTCTCGTGTTCGGTTTCCCGCTGCTGCGACCACCCGGCCACCCTGCACAATGACGGCGCCCACGGGAACCTCGCCGCGTTCGGCAGCCGCGCGCGCCTGATCTATCGCGATATTCATGTAAGACCTGAATGCCATGCCCCTGACTGCATCAGAAACCTGTCTTTCGCAAGGCGGCGGGATGCGCTATGGGCTGCGGATGACACAAACCCCTCCTCCCGGCGACCGGATCGCCAAAGTGCTTGCCCGCGCGGGCGTCGCCTCGCGCCGTGAAGCCGAACGCATGATCGAAGCTGGTCGTGTGACCGTGAATGGCAAGCCCATCACCAGCCCCGCCCTGAACGTCACCGGCAAAGACAGGATCACTGTTGACGGCAAGCCGGTGTCCGAACCGGAACCGTCGCGCTTGTGGTTGTATCACAAGCCCCCCGGTCTGGTGACAACGACGCGGGACGAAAAGGGCCGCGCGACGATCTTCGACAACCTGCCCGAGGACATGCCCCGAGTCATGAGCGTCGGGCGGCTGGACCTAAATTCCGAAGGGTTGCTGCTGTTGACCAATGACGGCGGCATCAAGCGCAAACTGGAGCTGCCCTCGACCGGATGGCTGCGCAAATACCGCGTGCGGGTGAATGGCCGCCCCAAGGACGAGGATTTTGCCCCCTTGCGCAAAGGGCTGGTTATTGAAGGCGAGCGGTTTTTACCCATGGACGTCTCGCTGGACCGTCAACAGGGCGCGAACGCATGGCTGACCATCGGCTTGCGCGAAGGCAAGAACCGCGAAATTCGCCGCGCGATGGAGGATATCGGTTACGCCGTGAACCGCCTGTTGCGTGTGTCTTACGGGCCGTTTCAACTGGGCAGCCTGAAGCCCGGCGAGGTCGAAGAAATTCGTCGCCGCGTGATGCGCGACCAATTGGGTTTGGACGCGGCCCCGGAAGCGCAAGCCAAACCCAAGGCTCGACCGCAAAGAAAACGGGCACCGATCGGCAAGAAATCTCGCAAGTGACGCGGGTTAGGCAACCTTCCCCCTAGCGTACACGCCCCTCATGCCCTAAATTTTATGTGAGGATCGTCTTTGGGGGGCATCATGTCCGGAACCGGAGTGCAGAAACTGGCCTACGCGGCCCTGGTGGTGCTGTTGTTTGGCGTTTGCACCGGCCTTCTGGGGGGCTTGTAGACGCATGGCCAAACGCTATGGCGGAAAATATAGCCCACACGGTGAAGCCGAACCGACCGAACAGCCGTCGCGTGGTCAGTTCGACGGCGTCCGGGTAGAACCTGCTGGTGCCCGCACCAACATTCTGTTCATCCCTCCCATACCATTGGTGTTTCTGTCGCTGAACGATGGCGCACTTGGCATGACCATTGGCCTGATTGCAGCGGCGCTGCTGACCGGCGCGGCGTTTCTTCTGCGCGAGGGTCTGCGCGCCGAAGCGGCTTATAACGCCCGTCGAACGGCGCGACGGCCCGCTATTCCGCGCAAGATCTTTGCCAGTGTTCTCACGGGGCTTGGTACGGCGTTGGCGTCTTACAGAGTGGAATTTCTGGACGCAGCAGCGGCGTCAGACGCCGGCATCATCGCGCCTGTTCTGTTTGGCCTAGCAGCCGCGGCGCTGCATTCCGTGTCTTTCGGACTGGATCCGATGAAAGACAAGGGAATGGAGGGCATCGATACCTTTCAACAGGACCGCGTGGCCCGCGTGATCGAAGATGCCGAGACCCATCTGGCCGAGATGACGGATGCAATCAAACGCGCAGGCGACCGACAGATCGAGGCTCGCGTTGAACGATTTCAGGACACTGCGCGCGAATTATTTCGTACGGTCGAAGAGGACCCGCGCGATCTCGCGGGGGCGCGCAAATACCTGACCGTCTATCTGCAAGGTGCACGTGATGCGACCGTCAAATTCTCGGATGTCTATGCCCGCACGCGGGACGCACAAGCCCTTGCCGGTTACTCGGAATTGCTAGACGATTTGGAGCAGAATTTCGCGGCTCGAACCCGCAAGATGCTATTGGATGACCGCAGTGATCTGACGGTTGAAATTGACGTGTTGCGCGAACGGTTGCAGCGCGAAGGCGTCCGGTTGGACTGACCGGCCACTATTGCAAGAGAGGATTTCCCCATGTCCGACGAAATCAAGAATAAGGCGGTCGAAGCCGAGACGATGGTGCAGGAAGTTACTGCAGTTGCCCTTCCCGACCCCACCGCCGAGGTCATCTCGCTGGAGGATGCCGACGAGCCTGTCAGTGCCGAAATTCGCAAGCGGATGGACGAGATCGATATGGGCAACACCAACTCGATCGTCGCGTTCGGGTCTTCAGCGCAAGCCGAACTGCAGGAAATAAGCCAAGCCATGTTGGCCGACGTACGCAACAAGGATGTTGGACCAGCCGGAGACAGCCTGCGCAACATCGTGACCACCATTCGCGGTTTCTCGGTCAGCGAGCTGGACGTAAGGCGCGAACGAAGCTGGTGGGAAAAACTAATGGGCCGCGCGGCGCCATTTGCCAAGTTCACCGCGCAATACGAACAAGTACAGGGCCAGATAGACCGCATTACTGACGATTTGTTGGCGCATGAGCATACGCTGCTGAAAGACATCAAATCGCTGGATATGCTCTATGAAAAGACGCTGGGTTTTTACGACGAGCTGGCGCTGTATATCGCAGCGGGTGAGGAAAAGCTGACCGAACTGGACAGCCACGATATCCCCGAAAAAGAGGCCGCCGTTCAGGCCGCCCCCGAAGATGATCAGGTTATGAAAGCGCAGGAATTGCGCGACCTGCGCGCCGCACGAGATGATTTGGAACGCCGCGTGCATGACCTGAAACTGACCCGACAGGTGACGATGCAGTCACTGCCCTCAATCCGCTTGGTACAGGAAAACGACAAGTCGCTGGTGACCAAGATCAATTCGACATTGGTGAACACCGTACCGCTGTGGGAAACCCAACTGGCGCAGGCGGTTACTATCCAGCGCAGTGCCGAGGCTGCCTCGGCCGTGCGTGAGGCCAACGACCTGACAAATGAGTTGCTGACCTCGAACGCGGCCAATCTGCGGCAGTCGAACAAGATGATCCGCGAAGAGATGGAGCGCGGCGTGTTCGACATCGAAGCTGTAAAACAGGCCAATGCTGATCTGATCGGAACGATAAATGAAAGCCTTGCTATTGCCGATGAGGGCAAAGCCAAACGTGCCGCCGCCGAAGAAGAGCTGCAGAAGATGGAGGCCGAGCTGCGCGACACGCTGGCCTCCGCCAAGGCCCGCAAGGACGGCATCGGCGACAATTCCGGCACCGCTGTTCCGGGCTGATACGGTGGCAGGACTAAGGACACTCAGATATGCATTGGGGTGCGTTGCGCTTTGGGCCTTAGCCAGTTGCGACGAAACCCTGACCGCGTCTGCAGTGCCTGAACCCCGCCCTGCGCCGGCAACGCCCGCGCCCAACGCCTATGTCGCGCCCTCGGCCGCCAGTCAGGATCTTGCACGGTTTTACCAGCGGGTCGAACGCGATCTGGTCACGCGCGGCCTGCTGCGCACAGATGGCGGGGGGCCAGATACGCCCTACGACGCCAGCGACCTTGAGCGCAATTTCGACGTGATTGCGTTTTACAACGAATATCCCGACCACGCCGTCACCGCGACGACGTACAGCACCGAGGGGCAACTCAGCCGCTGGACCACCCCGGTTCGTGTCCAAATTGAGTTTGCGCCCACCGTGGAACCAAAGTTGCGCGAACAGGATACCGCTCAGGTCAACGCCTACACCGAAAGGTTAGCGAGACTTACCAGCCACCCGATTTCTGTCGTCACAAGAAAACCGAATTTTCATGTCTTTTTTGCAGGCAAAGACGACAGCGCATACGTGGTGTCACGCCTCAAGGAGCTCGCGCCGGGGATCAGCCAACCGGTCCTTGAACTGGTCGCAAACCCTCGGGCCAATATTGATTGCTTTGTAATTGCGTCCCCCACTAACCGGGCGCCGAACCAGTTCGTGCGGGCCGTGGTACTCATCCGAACGGAATTGCCGGACTTGCTGCGCCGCAGTTGCATCCATGAAGAAATGGCGCAGGGTCTTGGCCTGTCCAACGACAGTCCGGCCGCACGGCCTTCGATCTTTAACGACGATGACGAGTTTGCTCTGCTGACCAGCCATGACGAGAAACTGCTTTCAATGCTTTACGATCCGCGCCTGCAACCGGGCGTGACGGCACAGGATGCCCGCCCCGTGGTGCGGATACTGGCACGTGAATTGATGGGCCAGCCGCTATAGGCCCAAGGATAAGGAGGCCCCAATGGGTATTTTCGATTTTCTGACCGGAGAATTCATCGACGTCATTCATTGGGTCGACGACACCCGTGACACAATGGTCTGGCGGTTCGAGCGTGAAGGCCATGCGATCAAATACGGTGCCAAGCTGACCGTGCGCGAAGGTCAGGCCGCCGTTTTTGTGCATGAAGGGCAACTGGCGGATGTATTCACGCCGGGCCTTTATATGCTTGAAACCAACAACATGCCGATCCTGACGACCCTGCAGCATTGGGATCACGGTTTTCAGTCTCCGTTCAAATCCGAGGTCTATTTCGTCAACACGACCCGGTTCAACGATCTGAAATGGGGCACCAAGAACCCGATCATGCTGCGCGATCCCGAATTTGGGCCAACCCGCATTCGGGCCTTTGGCACCTATACGGTGCGGGTGAAGGATGCCGCGAAGTTTCTGGTCGAGATCGTCGGCACCGATTGCGAATTCACCATGGATGAGATCAGCTTTCAGATCCGCAACATCATCGTGCAGGAATTCAGCCGCGTGATTGCGGGATCGGGCATTCCGGTTCTGGACATGGCGGCCAACACCGCCGATCTGGGCAAACTGATCGCGGCTGAGGTCTCGCCCGTGCTGGATGGGTACGGGTTGGAGATGCCTGAGTTTTACATCGAAAACATCTCATTGCCGCCGGCGGTCGAGGCGGCGCTGGATAAGCGCACATCCATGGGTCTGGCCGGTGATTTGGGCAAGTTCACCGAGTATTCTGCAGCCGAGGCGATGACCGCAGCCGCCAACAACCCCGGTCAGGGCGGTGGCATGGGGGCCGGTCTTGGTATGGGCATGGGAATGGCGATGGCGCAGCAGATGGCGAATATGGCAGCGGGTCAACCGAGCGGCCCGTGGGGCAGCTCCGCCCCCGCTGCCCCGCAAACAGTTGCACATGCGGCACCGCCGCCCCCGCCTCCGGTTGAGCATGTTTGGCATATCGCCGTCGACGGGCAGACCAGCGGGCCGTTTTCCAAGGCCAAGATGGGCCGAATGGCCACTGACGGAGAGCTAACCCGTGACACCCATGTCTGGACCGCCGGTCAGGACGGCTGGAAAAAGGCGGGCGAGGTGCAGGAACTGGCACAGCTGTTCACCATCCTGCCGCCACCGCCGCCGGGGGCGTAATCGGTGGCCGACGTCAAGGCGGAGTCTCCGTATTCTCGGCGCGATCTGGGATGTGCGGTGAAACTCTCTGCGCTGTTGGGCTGGGTGGGCGTTATCGGCGTACCGCTGTTTGCCAGCCTGAGCCGTGAAGCTCTGGACGTGGACTCTGTGTTCCTTGTGTTTTGGTACGCGTTGTTTGGCCTGCCAATATCGTTTTTTATTTGCTGGCTATTGGTCAAACCCTTTCTGCGCTTCATGATGCGCCGCCGGATCAATTATGTACGTGCGGCCATTTGGGGCGCAGGGATTGCGGTAAACCTCATCGCCATTCGACTGACCTTCAGGTTCTTCAGAAGCTGGCTAATGTCGCAGGATCCTAAAAGCACATCCAGCTATGGCGGCGGGACTGACACCATCTCGATCAACGGTGTCTACACCGACTATGGTTGGTGGGTATTTGCAAAGAACTCTCTGAATTTCGTCGCAATCTGCATCCTCTCGGCCATGGTTGTTCGTTTGATAATTGGCCCCGGGAGCAGCGCCACGACCACAGAGGCCAAGCTATGACCGAAGAACACCGTTTCCCCTGTGACCAATGCGGCGCGGATTACCGTTTCAACCCGGGCGATGGCACTTTGACCTGCGACCATTGCGGCCATTCGGAACCCATCGGCGCAGGTCCGTGGGGCGGGGCCAGCCTGAAAGAGCTGGATTTCGACACCGCCATCGCCGACCGGCTGCCCGATACCGAGATCGAGGAAACGCGCGTTCTTTCTTGTCCCAATTGTGCGGCCCAGGTCGAATTCGACCCAGCCACCCATGCCGCCGAATGCCCATTCTGCGCCACGCCCGTGGTGACGGATACCGGAGTCAACCGGCACATCAAGCCGCGCGGCGTGCTGCCTTTTGCGCTGGATGAGCGGGTTGCGCATAAGGCGATGGGCGATTGGCTGGGCCGGCTGTGGTTTGCGCCTAACGGGCTCAAGGACTATGCCCGCAAGGGCCGGAAAATGCAGGGTATCTATGTGCCCTACTGGACCTTTGATGCCGACACCCAGTCCAGCTACCGAGGTGAGCGCGGCACGGTCTATTACGAAACCCGCACTGTCATGCGCGATGGCCAGCGGGTGCAACAGCAGGTTCCCAAAGTGCGATGGTCGCCCAAATCCGGGCGGGTGGCGCGATTCTTTGACGATGTGCTGGTGCTGGCCTCTCGGTCCCTACCCAAAACCTATACCGACGCGCTGGAGCCTTGGGATCTGCCTGCGCTGGAACCCTATCAGCCCGAATATCTGGCCGGGTTCCGGGCCGAGGCGTACTCGGTCGAGCTGAAGGAAGGTTATACCGAGGCGCGCGGCCATATGGCCCGCGTGATCGAGCGGGACGTGCGCTTTGATATTGGCGGCGACCGTCAGCGCATACACGCGATTGATACCGATGTGCGGAATGTCACCTTCAAACACATCCTGTTGCCCGTCTGGATGGCGGCCTACAAGTATCGCGGCCAGACCTATCGGTTCGTGGTGAATGGCCGCACGGGACGGGTACAGGGCGAACGCCCATGGTCTGCAATCAAGATCACCATCGCCGTTGCGCTTGGTTTGCTGGTTGCCGCGGGGGTTGGCTATCTGATCGCGACCGGTCAGCAATAGACAGACACAGTACCAGCCGGATAACTGCTTGAACATCCTTTGGTCAGACGCCATCCTGCGCGTCGTCAACGCCGAGGGGAGAGGCCAGTGTGACGCTATCCAAATTGAACAAATTGCTGGACGAGCGCCATTCCTGTCGCGCTTTTCGCCCTGATCCGATTCCAAAAGACCAGATCGAGCAAATACTGACAAGCGCGGCACGTGTGCCAAGTTGGTGCAACGCACAGCCATGGGACGTTGTCGTTACCAGCGGTGCCCAAACCGACACCTTCCGAAAAGCGCTACAAGAAGAGGCGACCACTGGCGCGCCTGCGCCTGATCTGCCCTTTCCGACGTCATATTCTGGCGTTTACAAGGACCGTCGCCGCGAATGTGGCTGGGCCTTATACGAAGCGGTGGGCGTTGAACGCGGAGACCGATCCGCCTCCGCAAAACAGATGATGCAAAACTTTACCCTTTTCGGTGCGCCTCATTGCGCGATTGTGTCCAGCCCGGCCGAGCTGGGCTCATATGGTGCAATGGATTGCGGCGGTTTTGTCACCGCCTTTACGCTGGCAGCGCAGGCTTTGGGCGTGGCGACCATCCCGCAGGCAGCCGTGGCCAGCTACGGCCCATTCCTGCACCGGTTTTTCAACATCCCTGACGACCGGCTGATCCTTTGCGCAATTTCCTTCGGCTATGCGGATTCAGAGCATCCGGCAAATGGATTTCGTACAACACGCGCTGCACCAAGTGAATTTATCACCTGGGCCGATTAACTAAAGGAGCAGCACTTGCGGGCCGTTTTACAAAGAGTTTCCAAAGCCAAGGTCAGCGTAGATGGTGTTGTCGTTGGGCGGACCGGTCCCGGCCTGATGATTCTGGTTTGTGCCATGCAGGGCGATGACTTGGTTAAAGCAGAGCAGTTGGCGACCAAAATCGCAAAACTGCGAATTTTCAAGGACGACGCCGGCAAGATGAATCGGTCGGTTCTGGATATCGGGGGCTCGGCGCTTGTGATCAGCCAGTTCACGCTGGCGGCAGATACGACACGGGGAAACCGGCCCGGTTTCTCAGAAGCTGCCCCGCCTGAGATTGGCGAGCACCTGTACGAAGAATTCGCGCGCTTTCTGGACGCGCAAGGCATACCTGTCGAAACCGGGCAATTCGGTGCGGATATGGCCGTGGAACTGGTAAATGACGGGCCGGTCACAATCTGGGTGGAGAACTGATGAATCAAACGCAAAAGGCAATACGCATCTGGCAAGCAGGCGTGGATGCCGTTGGCGGCCACGCCGCAACGCAGACAG
This sequence comes from Ruegeria sp. YTSC325, assembly GCF_059609525.1. NCBI lineage: Bacteria > Pseudomonadati > Pseudomonadota > Alphaproteobacteria > Rhodobacterales > Roseobacteraceae > Ruegeria > Ruegeria sp. YTSC325. Next base: position 195,381 of record NZ_JBXWLY010000004.1, on the reverse strand, counting down.
CCCTTGGTGATATCCCAGCGCCCGACCAAATTCTGGCAGTGGGAAAACCTGCAGCGGCAATGGCCCTCGCCGCGCTTGAGCATTTCGGCCCGGTGCCAACCCTTGTCGTCACCAAGGACGATCACGGACGGGGCCTGCCTGATCATGTAACGGTGATCGAGGCGTCTCATCCTGTTCCTGACGCGCGCAGTCTGGACGGTGGGCGTGCGCTGCGACAAACCGTGGAAGGAATGGGAGCTTCGTCGCACCTGCTACTGCTCGTGTCAGGCGGCGCATCATCGCTGGCGGAAGATCTGGTACCGGGCCAGACGCTGGATGATCTTGAGCGATTGAACAAACGGCTTTTGTCCCAAGGGCTTGATATCACTGCGATGAATGTCGAACGTCGCAAGATATCCCGGATCAAGGGGGCCGGATTGCTGTCCCATTTCAAAGGGCGCAAAGCAACGGTTCTGGCGATCTCGGATGTGCCTGGGGATGATCTGAGTGTCATCGGCTCGGGGATTGGAGCGCTACCCGATACCCGTGATTTCGAAGCATCGGCACAGATTGTGGCCTCAAACGCCCACGCCCGCGCGGCCGCTGTCCGACAGGCCGAGATCGAAGGCGCAGCGGTATTTGCCGATGAAGAAGCTTTGCACGACGATTTTCTTGCCGTGGCAGCGACCCTCGGCCCTCGCCTGCGCGACATGCCAAAGGGAGTTATGATCTTTGGAGGCGAACCGACGGTTGTTCTGCCGGACGATCCGGGACGCGGCGGGCGCAATCAGGCGCTGGCGCTGGCATTGGCCAAGGAAATCGCTGGCGTCGAAGGGCTGACGGTGGTCGTAGGCGGCACTGACGGCACCGACGGTCCGACGCAGGCGGCAGGCGGTATTGTCGATGGAACCACTTGGGCAGACGGCGCAGAGCAAGCGCTTCAGAATGCCGACAGCGGCAGTTACCTTGAGCGTGCAGATGCTTTGTTGGTGACTGGCCCCACCGGAACAAACGTGATGGATCTGCTTGTCGCAATTCGCTCTTGAATTGACGATTTTTATCTCACCCGAAACGCACAAGACCACGAGACTGATCCGATGACTCATCCCTCCAATGCGCTGCGCGAGATCGAAGACCTGCCAGATATCGGTATTCACATGCCAGATGGGTGCCGCCTGTCTGCCCGCGTTTGGCGACCGGTGGATGCGCAGGACGATCCTGTCCCTGCCATTCTGGAGTTCCTGCCCTACCGCAAACGCGACGGCACCGCGACGCGCGATGCCCTGACACATCCTTGGTTCGCTAAGCGCGGTTACGCCTGCATCCGGGTCGATATGCGCGGAAATGGCGACAGCGAAGGGCTGATGGAGGACGAATACACCCAGCAAGAGCTGGACGACGCCGTCTCGACGATCCGGTGGCTGGCCGACCAACCCTGGTGCACGGGTCAAGTTGGGATGATGGGGATCAGCTGGGGCGGTTTCAATTCGTTGCAGGTCGCTGCAATGCAGCCCGAGGCCCTAAAGGCGATCATCACCCTCTGCTCAACCGCAGACCGCTATGCCGACGACATCCACTACAAGGGTGGTTGCCTGCTGAACGAAAACCTCGGCTGGGGGGCAACAATGTGGTCGTATTCGTCACGCGCTCCTGATCCGGCACTGCGCCCGAACTGGCGCGAACTATGGCTGGATCGACTTGAAAATGAACCATTCCTGCCGTCGGTCTGGCTGCGGCATCAGACTCGGGATGCCTATTGGCAGCACGGCTCGGTCTGCGAGGATTTCGGTGCTATCCGGGCCGCAACCCTTGCCGTCGGAGGATGGGGTGACGCCTATAAAAACACTGTTCCTCTGCTGGTCGAACAACTTGACGCCCCAGCCAAAGGGATCGTGGGACCATGGGTGCACAAGTACCCGCATTTCGCGATCCCCGAGCCCCGGATTGGGTTCCTGCAAGAGGCGCTGCGCTGGTGGGACCACTGGTTAAAAGGCCGAAATACCGGAGTGGACCAGGACCCGGATTACCGTGCCTATCTTATGGACGGCGTTCGCCCGCAACGGTGGTACACCGAACGTCCCGGCCGCTGGATCGCTGAAGAAAAGGGCGCGACCTCGCACTTGCCTGTTCAGACGTTGGCGCTGACCGAGGACGGGTTGGGCACGTCAGGCGCGTTGGACGCTCGCATCCGGTCGCCGCACACCTGCGGGATGGAAGGCGGCGAGTATTGCGCCATCTGGCTCGGCCCGGACATGCCCGGTGATCAGCGGGGGGACGACGCGTTGTCTGCTTGTTTCGACGGCGCAGTACTGTCCGATGATTTGGATATCGTTGGCGCACCTCGACTACGGCTTCGCGTCAGCGCTGACAAACCACAAGCACAGATTGCCGTGCGTCTGAACCACGTGCACCCCGACGGTGCGTCGACGCGTATCACCTATGGGGTCCTTAATCTGTCACACCGAGACAGCCACGCGACCCCGTCTGCCCTGACACCCAACGTACCCTTCGAGATAGAATTAGACCTCGACCATATCGCGTACCGCGTTCCCAAAGGGCACCATTTGCGTGTCGCAATCTCAAGCGCTTACTGGCCGCTGATCTGGCCCTCGCCCGAGGCGACCGAGCTTCATATGACCAAAGGTGAGATCGATATCCCTCTCCGCCCGTCATCCGGGGACGAATGGGTGTTCGAACCCGCCGATTCTGAAACCCCTCGCGATGTCGACACTCTGCGTGCAGACAGCAACAAACGCCGTGTAGAAACAGACATGAACACGGGCGAAACGCACTTGATCATCGAAGATGATTTTGGGTTGATCACAGATAAACACCACGGTCTGACACACGGGGGCACGGCCACTGAAAAATGGTCTATTCACCCCGAAGATCCACTTTCAGCGCGCGGTCAATGTGTTTGGACACAGGAAATGCGCCGGGATGACATTCACCTGCGCACCGTGACCACTTGTGAAATGTGGTCGGATATCAACACCTTTTACCTGAAAGCCAAACTGACCGCCTATGAGGACGGGACAGAGGTTTTTTCAAAGGAAACGGAGGATTCGATCCCGCGCGAGCAGATGTGACTCAGTGCGATGCAAATGTATGACAATAAAACTTGCCCGGTGGGCAAAAATCAGCCAACTTTGACTCATGCGTCAATAAAAAGCCCGCGCAAGGGCTGGAATCCAATCAACTGGGAGATCTTTGGATGAACGAACAACTCACTCACATGGCCAAACAGGTCACAGTCGGGAAACTGACCCGCCGCGAATTTATGGGAAAAGCGGCGGCATTGGGTGTTTCGGCAGCGATGGCCAGCACCATGTTTGCAGATGCAGCTCGCGCAGCGGGACCAAAAAAGGGCGGCGATCTTAAGCTGGGCCTTCAGGGCGGCGAATCCACCAACTCGCTTGACCCGGCAACCTATGCCAGCTCGGTTCCGTTCGCGAACGGCAAGCAGTTCGGTGACACGCTGGTCGAGGTCGCGCCCGATGGCTCGATCGAACCCCGCGTCGCCGAAAGCGTTGAAGGCAGCGCGGACGCTAAGGTTTGGACTTTCAAATTGCGCCAAGGCGTGGAATTCCACAACGGCAAGACCATGACCAGCGAAGACGTGCTGAAAACCATGGAGCGCCATTCGAACGAAGACTCCAAGTCCGGTGCTCTGGGCATCATGAAGGGCATCGAGTCCATGAAGGCCGATGGCGAGTATTTCCAGGTCACACTGACCGAAGCGAATGCCGACCTTCCCTATTTGCTGGCCGACTACCACCTGATCATCCAGCCAGACGGCGGCATGGACAACCCCGGTGCCGGTATCGGCACCGGCCCCTATCAACTGGAGGTCGACGAGCCCGGCGTACGCCATGTGTTCAAGAAATTTGCCAACCACTGGAACAGTGATTTTGGCAACTTCGACAGCGTCGAAGTGGTTGTAATCAACGACGCAACCGCCCGTACAGCCGCATTGCAGTCGGGCCAGGTTCACGCGATCAACCGGGTCGAGCCCAAAGTGGCAGACCTGCTGGGCCGCGCACCCAACCTGACAGTGCATTCAACAGCTGGTCGTGGACACTATGTGTTCATCATGCATTGCGACACCGCACCGTTCGACAGCAACGAACTGCGTCTGGCACTGAAATATGCGATCAACCGTCAGGAACTGGTCGACAAGGTTCTTCGTGGTTATGGCTCGATCGGGAACGACATGCCGATCAACGCGGCATATCCTCTGTTCGACGGCTCGATCCCACAGCGTGAATTCAGCATCGAAAAAGCCGCCGAGCACTATAAGAAGTCCGGCCATGACGGATCACCCATCATCCTGCGGGTCGCAGATGGTGCATTCCCGGGCGCCGTGGATGCCGCCGCTCTGTTCCAGCAAACCGCCGCTCAGGCCGGTATCCCGCTGGAAATCAAGCGTGAGCCCAACGATGGCTACTGGTCCGAAGTCTGGAACGTTCAGCCCTTCTGCGCCTCGTATTGGGGTGGCCGTCCGGTTCAGGATCAGATGTACGCGACCGCGTATCTGTCGACCGCTGACTGGAACGACACGCGGTTCAAGGTTGCCAGCTTTGACGAAATGTTGTTCCAGGCCCGTGCCGAGCTGGACAATGACAAGCGCAAGAACATCTACAGCCAGATGGGCCAGATGGTCCGCGACGAAGGCGGCCTGATCTGCCCGATGTTCAACGACTTTGTCGAAGGCGTCAGCAACCAGCTGGAAGGTTGGGAGACCGACCCGACCCAAGAGCTGATGAACGGCCAGATGTCTCGTAAGATGTGGTTCGCCTGATACGGATCACGGACGAATGCATCCTATTCTGAAACTGGTTTCCCAGCGCCTGGCGCTGGGACTCCTATTGCTGCTCGGCGCTTCGGCCCTGATTTTTGGCCTGACCGAAGCCCTTCCCGGAGACGCCGCGCAAGCCGTCCTGGGGCAGTCCGCAACCCCTGAAGCTCTGGCTAACCTACGCGAAGAAATGGGTCTGAACCGCCCTGCCCTGACCCGCTATTTCGAATGGCTGGGTGGCATTGTGCAAGGCGATCTGGGCCAGTCCCTGACAAACAAGCTGGACATCGCCGAATCTGTTGGCGGCCGTCTGAACAACACTCTGTTCCTGGCGTTCTGGGCCGCGCTGGTTTCGGTTCCACTGGCCATTTTTCTGGGCCTGCTGGCAGTACGCTACCGCAACCGGTGGCCGGACAAGCTGATTTCGGCTGTCACGCTGACCACAATCTCGATCCCGGAATTCCTGATCGGCTATGTGCTGGTCTATTTCGTTGCCGTAAAACTGGGCATGTTCTCGCCGCTGGCAATGATCAATGACAGCATGTCACTTGGGCAAAAGCTGAACTCGATCGCACTGCCCGTCATGGTGCTGACCATGGTTGTCTTGGCGCATATGATGCGTATGACGCGCGCCGCTATTCTGAACGTGATGCAGTCGGCCTATGTCGAAACGGCTGAACTGAAGGGTCTGACCAACTTTAAAATCATCTACCGCCACGCGCTGCCCAATGCAGTCGCACCTATCGTCAATGTGGTGATGCTGAACCTGGCTTATCTGGTCGTCGGCGTTGTCGTGGTTGAGGTGGTGTTCGTCTATCCCGGCATGGGGCAGTACCTTGTGGACCACGTAACCAAGCGAGATGTTCCCGTGGTTCTGGCCTGCGGCGTGATCTTTGCCGCGATCTATATCGGACTAAACATGGTTGCAGATATCGTTGCCATTCTGGCCAACCCAAGGCTGAGGCATCCGAAATGAAGAACATCCCTATCTCTGCAATGATCGGGCTGGCCTTTACAGCCCTCTACTTTCTGATTGCTCTGCTGGCTCCTGTGCTGGCCCCATACGGTATGGCCGAGGTCGTGGGCGATGTCTGGGAACCGTCAAGTTCGCAGTTCTGGCTTGGGACCGACAATATCGGGCGCGACCTTCTCAGCCGTATGATCTATGGCGGACGCACAACGATCTTTATCGCGACGGCTGCGACGATCCTCAGCTTTGTGACCGGTTCGATCCTTGGATTTTTGGCCGCTGTTCTGGGGGGATGGGCCGATCAGGTCATGTCCCGAACAGTTGACCTGATCATGTCGATCCCGACGCTCATCAGCGCGCTGGTGGTGCTGGCAATGGTGCCAGTGACCATTCCGGTTCTGATCATCGTCATGGGTCTGTTGGATTCCACCCGCGTCTATCGCTTGGCTCGCGCAGTCGCGGTAGATATCGCCGTAATGGACTATGTCGAGGCCGCCAAGCTGCGCGGTGAGGGGCAATCGTGGATCATCTTCCGCGAAATCCTACCTAACGCTCTGTCGCCGCTGGTGGCGGAACTGGGCTTGCGTTTCATCTTTGCGGTTCTCTTCGTCTCGACACTGTCGTTCCTGGGGCTGGGCGTTCAGCCGCCACTGGCCGATTGGGGCGGGATCGTGAAAGAAAACAAGGACGGCATCGTCTACGGCATCGGCGCGGCGCTTTATCCCGCTGTGGCTATCGCGACGCTGGCAATCTCGGTCAACCTCGTGGCTGACTGGGTCCTGAACCGAACCACATCGCTGAAAGGAGGCCGGGGATGAGTGATACCCTTCTCAAGGTCCGCGACCTCAAGATCGGCGCGACCGTCTATCCGCCGGGCGAAAAGCCCCATGACATCGAAATCGTGCACGGGGTCAGCTTTGACCTTGAACGCGGCAAGGTGCTGGGGCTGATCGGTGAATCCGGGGCTGGCAAGTCCACCATCGGCCTGGCCTCGATGGCCTATGGTCGGGGCGGAGTTCAGATCACCGGAGGCGAGGTCTGGGTCAACGGGCGTGATATCCTGAAGACGTCCTATGGCGATATCCGCAAGCTGCGCGGGGGTGAGGTGACGTATGTGTCTCAGTCCGCTGCGGCGTCCTTTAACCCCGCCAAAAAGATCATGGATCAGGTGGTCGAGGCTGCGGTTGAACAGAAAAAATTCAGCCGCAAAGAGGCCGAGGCCCGCGCGCGCGAACTGTTCGCCAAGCTGGGTCTGCCCGACCCCGACAATATCGGCGAGCGCTATCCGCACCAGGTCTCGGGCGGTCAGCTACAGCGCTGCATGACGGCGCTGGCGCTATGCCCCGAGCCTGATCTGGTGGTGTTCGACGAACCCACTACGGCACTGGACGTGACCACGCAGATCGACGTTCTGATGGCCATCAAAGAGGCTATTGCAGATACCGGCGTTGCCGCGCTGTATATCACGCATGATCTGGCGGTCGTTGCGCAGGTCAGTGATGACATCATGGTTCTGCGCATGGGCAATACGGTCGAATACGGCACCACCGACCAGATCATCAACAACCCACAGGAAGAGTACACCAAGGCCCTTGTCTCGGTGCGTTCGATCGAACACGAGGAAAAGCAGCCCACACCTGAACCGGTGCTCAGCGTCGACGGCATCACCGCGCGTTACAAGGGGCTGAATTTCGATGTGCTGCACAACGTCAATGTCGAGCTTCATCCAGGGCAGACGCTGGCGGTTGTGGGTGAATCGGGTTCGGGCAAGTCCACGCTGGCGCGGGTGATCACCGGCCTGCTGCCGCCGCGCGATGGTGAGATCACGTTTGCCGGGCGCAAGCTGTCGCCCGACCTCAAGGGCCGCACCCGCGAGGACCTGCGTGAATTGCAGATGATCTACCAGATGGCCGATGTTGCGATGAACCCTCGTCAAACCGTGGGCACCATCATCGGACGCCCGCTGGAGTTCTACTTCAACATGCGCGGCGCTGAAAAACGCAAGCGGATTGTGGAACTGCTGGACGAGATCGAGCTGGGCGAAAAGTTCATTGACCGCTACCCGGCAGAGCTGTCCGGCGGACAGAAACAGCGTGTCTGTATTGCGCGCTCTTTGGCCGCCAAGCCCAAGATGATCATCTGCGATGAGGTCACTTCGGCGCTGGACCCGCTGGTGGCAGACGGCATCCTGAAGCTGCTTCTGGACCTGCAGAAGATTGAGGATGTGGCCTATTTGTTCATCACTCACGATCTGGCGACGGTCCGCGCGATCAGCGACAGTATTGCGGTGATGTATCAGGGCCGTGTGGTCCGCTACGGCCCGAAATCGCAGGTTCTGAGCCCGCCGTTCGACGACTATACCGACCTTCTGCTAAGCTCGGTGCCCGAGATGCATTTGGGTTGGCTGGAAGAGGTTGTCGCGCACCGCAAGATGGAGAGCGCCGGGAACTGATCCCACGCAAAACAATCATAAAATCCCGACGCTTGTCACAAACAGGTGTCGGGATTTTGCTATTTGGGGCGGGAACAAGCTGCCCCTGCCCTGCGAATATCGTAGGGTCGCCGAAAGACCCCACGAAAAGGCCGAACCATGGACCGCAAACTTCTTCTCATCATCCTTGACGGTGTCCCTTGGCGTAATTTCCGCCGCCTGTTCGGCAACCTCGAGGGTTGGGTCGACAGCGGCGAGGCGCGCGCGTGGAAACACCGCGCGGTGTTGCCGTCGATTTCGGCCAGTTGCTACGCCTCGATCCACACAGGTGTCTCACCGCAGGAACATGGCTGCACCGGCAATGGCAATGTCTTCCGCCTCAGCCACAAGGACGTGTTCAGCCAGGTACGCGAGGCCGGGGGCGTCACAGGGGCAGTCACTCATAGTTATTGGTCACAGTTCTTCAACCGCCATCCCTTCGACTACGTGCGCGACGTGGAATATGACGAACCCAACAGCAAGACGATCAACCACGGCCGGTTCCACACCATGACGGGCTACGGCAAAGCCAATCAGATGACGCCCTGCGATGTGGATCTGTTTGCCCAGCTCACCAACATGTGCCTTCGGTTCGGGCTTGATTACGGAATCCTGCACACTTGCACTCTGGACAGCATGGGGCACCGTTTTTTCCACGAAAGCGAAGAGATGGACCACGCTTGTTTTGTCATGGACGAAATGCTGGCCCCATTTATTCCCCGCTGGCGCCAGTTGGGGTACGAGGTGATCGTCACCGCGGACCACGGTCAGGACGACCGCGGCCACCACGGAGGGCGCAGTCCACTGCAACAGGAAACGGCGCTGTATTACTTCGGCGACGCGGAAGGCCCCGAGGCGGATACGGTCATAGACCAGCTTCAGCTGGCACCAACGATCCTGACGAGGATGGGCGCACCGGTGGCCGAGACCATGAAGGCGCAACCCTTTCTGAAGTGATCAGTCATAGGGCCAGATTTGCTGGCCCAGCGCTTCAATCGCGATCGAAATCCGCTCAAAACTATCTGCGGCACGTTTGACCGAGCTTCGTGCCCGCAGATAGCCATGCACCAGCCCCGCTTCGTTGATGCAATGTGCCTTCCCTCCGGCCTTTTTGATCCGTGCGCAATAGTCTGGCCCGTCATCCCGCAGCGGATCGCAATCCGCCGTCACAATCACTGTGGGCGGCAGCCCGGCGAAATCCGTATCCTGCAAAGGCGCGTAGGTCGGGTCACTTTGCGGAGGCGTGCCACCGCAACGCACCTTTTCGTAAAAGACTATGTCTTCCAACGTCAAAAGCGGCGCATGGGCATGTTCGATATAAGACCCTTTAGAGCGGTCCCCGCCCAATCCCGGATAGATCAGAACTTGCCCCAGAATCCCATCCAGCCGACCCCGCGCGTGATGAGATACAGCGGCGACCAGATTGCCTCCGGCGCTGTCTCCGGCCAGAACAAGCGGGTCACCGAATTCACTCGCGGCCCATTGCACTGCGGTCCACGCATCCTGAAACTGCGCCGGATGCACATGTTCGGGGCAGAGCCGATAATCTACGGCAACAATTCGGTACCCGGTCTGCGCGCAAATTTCAGCGCAGACGTCATCGTGGCTGTCCAGTCCTCCGACAACAAACCCACCGCCGTGCAGATAGACGACCGTCCGTGTCGGATCACCGGCAGTGTAAATGCGAACAGGCACACCCTCGGCGTGCCTGTCTTCTGTTTCAACGCCCACCGGGCGCGGTTGGCGAAAGTCGCGGCACATGGCGTCATACACGTTGCGCTGATCCGCGATGGAAAGATCAACCGCATCATCTGGATAGCTTTCAGCGGTACGTCTTATGAACGCCCAGGTTTCTTCGTCGATCAGGCGTTCATAATCCATGTGTCCTCCGCAATCAGGCAGCCCATTCCCATGGCCGGGTAAATGAGCCCAGCACTTTACTGACATCGTCGTCCGAGGAACCGTTCGCGTCAAGCTGTGCGACCAAACCGCGTTTTTTATCATCAAGCACCGAGACAACACGGGCCTCGACACCGGCTTTTTCCAGCGCACCGTTGTAGATACGGGTGATCGCCTGTTTGCGCAGTTCGGGTTTGAACACTTTTCCGACGGCGGTCTTGGGAAGCTCGTCCAAAATGGTCATGTGCTTGGGTTGTGCGGCGCGTTCGTGAACGTGGACGTCGCAGTATTCCATCAGTTCCTGTTCGGTGACCTTCGCTCCATCGACCAGTTCGACAAAGGCGCAAGGCACCTCTCCCGCATAGGCATCGGGCTGGCCAATGGCACCAGCGAATGCGACTGCCTCATGGCCCAGCAGGGCCTCTTCGATCTCAGCCGGGTCGATATTGTGACCTCCGCGAATGATCAGGTCTTTGGCGCGGCCCGTAATCCACAGGTATCCGTCCTCGTCAAAGCGGCCCAGATCGCCTGTGCGCAGGTATTCGTCGAAATGATAAAGATCTACGTTCTTGTCTGCTTCGGTATAGGTATTGCCAGCGTAGACACCCGGGTTCGAAATACAGATCTCGCCGATCTCATTGGCAGCAGACTCGACCGGGCCGTCCGGGCTGTCGTTGAGGATTTTTACGTCCGTATAGGGGAACGGAATCCCGATCGAACCGATCTTTTTCTCACCATCCGTCGGGTTACATGACACCAGACAGGTTGCCTCGGTCAGGCCATAACCTTCGATGATCGTGACGCCCGTGGCCTCTTCAAAGCGGCGGAACAGCTCGACCGGCAGCGGGGCCGAGCCCGAGAACGCAGTTTTCACGCTTGAGATATCGGCATCTACCGGGCGCTGCATCTTGGCAGCAATCGCCGTTGGGACAGTGATGATAAATGTCACCTTCCAACGCTCGATCAGCTTCCAGAAATTATCGAACACGCCATCGCCGCGATAGCCTTGCGGCGTCGGGAATACCACATGCGCACCCGACGACACAGCCGCCATCATGATCACATGTACGGCAAAGACGTGGAACATCGGAAGCGGGCACATAACAACGTCTTCGTCCGAGAACAGCAGCGTGTCGCCAAGCCAGCCGTTATAGATCATGCCCGAGTACTTGTGCTGTGCCACTTTGGGCATACCCGTTGTACCACCGGTGTGGAAATAGCAGGCGACGCGGTCTTCCTTACTGTCTTCGAAAGTCAGAGTGGTCGGCTGTTTGGCAAGCTCTTTACTGAAGCTTTTGTAGTCCGCATGCGCCAGATGTTCCTTGTCGCCCATCTTGGGACGCAAAAGAGGCACGATCCATGACTTGGGCGGGGTCAAATAGCGGTTCAGATCAATTTCGAGGATTGTGTTGACCTTGGGCGCATGCCGCACGGCCTCTTCGACCTTTTGGGCCACATCCGTCTTGGGGAAGGATTTCAGCGTGACAACAACCTTGGCACCGGTTTCACGCAGGATGGCTGCAATCTGTTCGGGTTCAAGCAAAGGGTTGATCGGGTTGACGATACCTGCAACCGCGCCACCCATCATGGTGATCAGCGTCTCATTACAGTTGGGTAGGATATAGGCGACTACGTCCTTTTCCCCGACACCCAACGACCGGAAGAGATTGGCGGCCTGATTGACCTTGCCCAGCAGGTCCGACCATGTCAGCGTCTCGGCCTTGTCTGTGGGACCAGAAAACAACTGAAAGCTGATCGCATTGTTGTTCGGAAACTTGGTCGCGGTTCGCGACAATAACTGATGGAATGTGACCGGAACGTCCCGATCCTCCCACGGCATTTCCTGTTCAAGTTTCTTCTTATCGTCGATGCCAACAAACGACATGCGTCTCCTCCCGTTTTATTTCGCACTCTGCGCGCGGCTTTTTCCATCACAGGATGGAAGTAAAACCACGCGGGTTCAAGCAACGGGTTAGAGAGGGAGGGGGTAAAAAACTAAATTACGCTACGGCGAAAATCCGTTTCCCCGACGTCATACTACTCGGCAGCTACACCATCGGTGAACTGCAACCGCGCCAGACGTGCATACAGACCATCCTGCGCCACAAGATCATCATGAGTACCTTGCGCCACAATCTGACCTGCATCCATCACTACGATCCGGTCCGCCTTTTTCACGGTAGCCAGCCGGTGTGCGACGATCAACGTGGTGCGTCCCGCACGCATCTGATCCACAGCACCCTGCACCGCCCGCTCGCTTTCCGCATCCAGCGCCGAGGTCGCCTCGTCCAGCAGCAGAACTGGTGCATCGCGCAGGATGGCGCGCGCGATGGCGATGCGCTGTTTCTGGCCACCCGACAGCATGACGCCCCGTTCGCCTACGAAACTGTCATAGCCTTCCGGCAATGCCGAAATGAAATCATGCGCGGCGGCGGCGCGGGCGGCGGCCTCGACTTCGGCATCCGTTGCGTCCAATCGGCCAAAGCGGATGTTCTCACGGGCCGAAGCGGCAAAGATCGTGGGGTCTTGGGGGACCAGCGCCATGTGACGTCGAAATTCAGATCGGTCCAAGTCACGCAGGTCGACGCCATCCAGGCTTACCCCGCCGGCATCCGGGTCGTAAAAACGTTGAATCATCTGAATGACAGTCGTTTTGCCTGCCCCCGAAGGCCCGACAAAGGCGACCGTTTCGCCCGGGCTGACTGTAAGCGTCATCTGATCCAGCGCGACCACATCCGGCCGCGCAGGATAGCGGAACGTCACGCCGTCGAACCGTATCTCGCCCCGCACGGGCGCGGGAAGGGCCTTGGCTTGCGTGGGGTCGTTCACAGTGTCCTGCGCGTCCAGCAATTCGACCAGACGCTCGGTCGCGCCGGCTGCACGTTGAAGTTCGCTCCAGATCTCTGACAAGGCCGCGACCGAGCCGGCCATGATGATCGAATAGATCACGAATTGGATCAAAACACCTTCGGTCATCACACCGTTGCGGACGTCATTCGCGCCCATCCACAAAACGCCCACGATGCCGGAGAAGACCAGAAAAATCACGATCACAGTCAAAACGGCACGGGTTTGGATACGGCGCAAAGAAACCTCATACGAAGTTTCCGTCATCTCTCCGAACTGGGCGCGGCTTGCCTGTTCGTGAGTAAAGGCCTGAACAGTCTGAACCGCACCCAGCGCTTCGCCTGCGTTTCCGGACGAGGCTGCGATCCAGTCCTGGTTTTCGCGGCTGATCACGCGCAACCGGCGCCCCAACACCAAAATCGGCACCACAACCAGCGGAATCAGCAACAAAACCATCGCGGTCAGTTTGGCCGAAGTCAGCAGCATCAGCACCAAACCGCCAATGAACATCAGCATGTTGCGTAGCGCGATTGATACCGAAGAGCCCAGCACAGACTGGATCAACGTCGTGTCAGTGGTAATCCGGCTCAGGACTTCTCCGGTCATGATGCGTTCATAGAATTCGGGGCTCATCCCGATGACGCGGTCGAACACGGCCTTACGAATGTCGGCCACGACGCGCTCACCCAACCGTGTCACCAGTGCATAGCGAATACCTGTTCCGATGGCCAAGACACCGGCGATGCCCAGCGCAGCCAGAAAGTACCAATCCAGCAACTCGCCATCTTCGATGCGGAAGTTGTCCACCACGCGGCGCACGGCCAACGGCAGAGTCAATGTCATGCTGGCCGTCAGGATCAATGCCAATGTCGCGCCGATCATCAACAGCTTATAGGGCTTCATAAACGGCCACAACGAGCCCAGAACACCAATTTTTCTGGAACGCGCGCGCTCTTCGCTGGCGCCGGGCGCGGATTTTGCCGATGGACTGGCTGAGGCGTTTCTTGCCATGACTGGCCCTTACGTGGTGTTCGCGTTTATTTCAGCGCTTCTTGGCGATGACAGCGCGTGGGGTCAAGCTGCCATGGCAAAATCGAACACCAAACGGGCCTTTTGACGCAGAATTTTGGGGCTGACTTGGAGCGGGCGGCGGGAATCGAACCCGCTTCATCAGCTTGGAAGGCTGAGGTAATAGCCAGTATACGACGCCCGCTCAGCGGAGGTCGGTTTAAGCGATGCGTCAGATGGCGTCAAGCGTCCTTCGGTCGCTGTTTTGAAATTCAGCGCCGAAAAATTGCGCAACCGACAAGTCCTTCCCAAGCAGTTCATTCAGTGGGAAATAACCACGTGCATTTTTCAAGGTTTGCACTGATGCGGATCATCTGATCGCGCTTCATCGACGGTCCATGCGTTTGCCCGATCAACTGGGCGGGATAGGTCGTGGCAGCTGTCAGAGCATCTGGCAAGGGAACACCCACCTGCGTCACCAGCACGCGGATGGCTGTCGTCATATCCAGGTCGGCCCCAGCCAAAGTGCCATCCTCCAGAGTCAGTCGCCCATCGGTTCTCGTAATTCGACGACCTTCCAATCTGAACTCGGACAAATCAGTGCCTGCAACGGCCATTGCATCGCTAACCAGATAGATCTGGCCCGGGCCGGATTTGGCAGCCCAAGCGGCTCGCATCGTTTCAGGATGAACGTGAATTCCGTCTGCGATGAGCCCCGCAGAAAGACCGCCGTTAGCAAGAGCAGAGCCAACCAAACCGGGCTCGCGGTTGCCCAATTGGCTCATGGCATTGAACAAATGGGTGACACAGCGTGCCCCGGCTGCCGCGTAACGTTGACAGGTCGCGAAATCTGCATCCGTGTGTCCGAGCGAGACAAGAATGCCCGCATCACTCAGCGCCCCAACTTGCTGTTCCGAGACCGTTTCAGGTGCCACAGTCACTTTGAGGCAAGGCAAATGCTGCGCCGCCTCAAGCAACATGGAAAGGTCGGTATCAGACATGGGGCAAATCAGGTCACCGTCATGCGCCCCCTTGCGGGCAACCGACAGATGGGGGCCTTCCAAATGCAATCCCGCGACACCCGGAACGCCCTCTTTCACTGACTGAATGGCCGCTGCGATCGCCGCCCGAGTCTTTTCGCTGGTATCCGTGATCAAAGTCGGCAGCAAAGCCGCGACTCCCAACCGGTGATGGGCCTGCGCGATCCGGCGGATCGTTTCGACCGAAGGGTCATCGTTCAGCATGACACCGTCGCCGCCATTCACCTGCAAGTCCACATAACCCGGACTGACGATATCTCCGTTCAGATCAATGTGATCCCCAACAGCCGCTACCTCTGCGTCAGCTACGATTTCCACACTCTGACCGCCGCTGAATACAAGCGCATGATCACTCAGCAACCGCTTGCCGTCAAAGATTGCACCGTTTCGAAAGATCACTCTATCTATTGTCATACCGTCTCGGTCACTTTCTTGAGGTGACGCGGCGCGTCCGGGTCAATACCGCGCATACTGGCGACGGATTCGACCATAGAGTAAAACGCGGTGATCGTCGTGATCGGATCGGTGATCCAATGATCCGTACGCTCTACTGGCAACTGCTGCGCCCGCGTGACGCGATCCGTAGTGGCGAAGACTATGGCCCCCTTATCGGCCAGCGCGTCAGCGGCCTGCGCCGTGGTGTCCTCCGCGGCATCCCCAGCCGCAAAGACAATGGTTGGGAACCCGTCCTCGACGATTGAGACCGGTCCATGCAGCACCTCGGCAGCTGAATAGCTTTCTGCATGGATCTGACAGGTTTCCTTGATCTTCAACGCCGCTTCGCCCGATATGGCAAAAGATGGCCCCCTGCCCAAAGTAAACAGCGAACGCCCTGTAATCGTGGCCGCCGCTGCAGACCAGTCGCACTGTGCTGCGCGTTCCAACTGGGCGGGAAGCGCCCGTATCGCCCCCAACAGTTCAGCATCGCCCTTGACTTCGGCCAGCAACCACAACCCTGCCACCAGCGAAGTCACAAATGTCTTGGTGGCGGCGACGCTCAACTCGGGGCCGGCGTGCAGCGGCAGCATCGCATCCGCAACGTCTGCCAATCGCGATTCCGAGTTGTTGGTGATCGCCAGCGCAACAGCTCCTGATGACCGCAGCGAGCGTGTCAGTCCGACAATATCGGGACTTTGGCCAGATTGAGACACCGACAGGCATACAGCGCCCCGCGCCATCAAGTCGGCCCCATAGATCGAACTAACCGACGGCCCAACCGAGGCCACAGGCAGCCCAAGCAATAGCTCGCTGGCATATTTCAGGTAACTACACGCGTGGTCGGATGACCCGCGCGCCACCGTGATCAGGAACCGCGGGTCGGTTTCCCGGACCAGCGCGGCCGCGTTTTGAATACTGGCCGCGCCACTGCCTAGCAGCCGGTCAACCGCGGCAGGGATTTCCAAAATCTCCTGGCGCATCTTGGATGTATTGTCGGACATCGGCCTTTGATCCTTCCGGTTATAAACGCAGCTCGGCGACGAAGTCATAAGCGTCACCGCGATAGAGAGAGCGGGTCAATTCCGCGACCCGCCCGTTTTTGAGAAATGAAAGACGCTCGATGTTCAACCCTGCCGCCCCTTCCGGCACATCCAGCAACTCAGCCTCACGCGCAGCAAGATTAAGTGCCGAGATTTTCTGGACCGCCCGAACGGGACGACGCCCTAACCCGTCCAGAACCTCGTAGAGCGAGGTGGTCACCTCAATCGGGTTCGGCAGAATGTCCAACGGCAGTGCTGCCTTCTCAAGCGCCAGAGGGCGGCCGTCTGCCTCGCGCAGACGATAGATGCGGGCAATCTGCGCGCCTTCCGGCAAGTTCAGCGCAGCTATCTCTTGAGACGTCGCCGCAAATACGCCCCGCTCCAACCACTTTGACGTGGTCTGCATTCCACGGCTCGACATGTCTTCGGTGAAAGACGTCAAATGTGTCAGCGATTGTTCGACCCGGGGCACGCGCTCGCGGATGAACGAGCCTGAACCCTGACGTTGTTCAATCACACCTTCCTGCACCAGCTCTTGAATAGCCTTTCGCACCGTGACGCGGGACAGATCAGTGATGTCCACCAATTCCCGCTCGGACGGAAGAGATGAATTCGGTGCAAGCACGCCCGTATCTATCCCTTCCTGAAGGCGGCGGCGCAGCTGAACATATCGCGGGCCGTTCTCAGGGCTCAGCCACGCTTCTGCGCGCAAGAAATCAGCAATGCTCATGAGCGCCCTCCTTTGCCAAGGCCAAGGCCCCGATCAGCGGTTCGCCCTGTGCTGGTCTTAGCGCAGCTTGCATGTCTGCGGGCAGATAACTGGCATAATGCGGGCCAATTCCGCCTGTTAAACAGAGGGTTAACCCCGCCTTCCACCCAAGGCGTTTCGCCATTCCACCGATATAATCGGCACCTGCCTGCATAACCTGACGCGCGACGTGATCACCATCGGCGGCAGCGGCTGTGACCTGAGGTGCCAATGCGCCGAACGCCCCCGGCGCGGCCTGCCCTGCAAATTCGACAATTCCAGCAACACCGCCGAACTGCTTAGAAAACTCTTGCGTCAAGCTCGACTTCGCTTGGATCTGATCCACCGCATTCAGCACTTCGGACAGCGCACGTCGACCGACCCATTGCGCGGATGCTTCGTCGCCCAAGATAGGCCCCCACCCTCCGGCAAGGCGGATGTCACCGTTGATCTGAACAGCCAGAAATGACCCGGTCCCGCAATGCGCGATCAGGCCATCTGAGGAACCCAATGCGCCCCTTACCGCTGCAGGTCGATCATCCTCGATCCGCGCGTTGGGCATATCCAACGCCACTCGCAGTCGATCGGCGACGCTGTCACCCGTTACTCCGGCCAACCCGATAAAGGCGGGCCAGCGCACCAATTCTGCTACAGAGGTATCCAGCCCCGCTGCCAATTCAGACAAACCGGCAGCGATCTGACGAACCCCGCCCTCGAAATCCGTTGATACATTGGCCGCTCCGGTCTCGACCGAATGTACGACGCCACGGACCTCAGCAGCGACCCTGCATCGGGTTCCACCACCGTCAACGGCCAGAAACGCGGTGTTTTGAGACTCAGTCATGACAATACCATTATAATACCTTTCCTTCACAGGAAAGACCAAAATTCGGGCAAAAATCGCAAATTACTGGAGTTTAGCGCAAAAATCCCCAAACATCGCTTGCAATAATAAAGTTATAGACAAGTGGTATTACATAGGTATTGTAAAAGGACTGTAAGGGGGATTCTCTTGACGCTGCCGTCGACTGAACAACTGCACATTGATGCCGCCCAACTTGACCGGAGCGATCTGGCCAACTCGGCCCGCGCCTTGGCCGCTGGTCAAATCGCTGCTGCGAAGGCTGTTGAGCGTGCGGCACCCGCGATCGCGCGGGGAGCTGCGGCAATGGCGGCAACACTCCGCACCGGGGGCGTGCTGCATTACGTCGCCGCCGGGTCATCTGGCTTGATGGCCGCAGCAGATGCGCAGGAACTGGGCGGTACATTCTCGATCCTTCCAAGTCACTTACGCATTCACATGGCAGGCGGCTTACCGACCGGTGTTGAAATGCCCGGCGATACAGAGGACTCGGACGTAGGACTTGCCGAAGCTCTGTCCGACTTAAAGCCTACCGATACCGTCATCGCGGTGTCGGCTAGCGGATCCACGCCCTATACTCTGACAGCGGGTGACATCGCGCGCGCCAAAAAGGCAACCTTGATCGGCATCGCCAATAATGCGGACAGCCCTCTTCTTCAAACCGCTGACATACCAATTCTGCTCGCCACGCCACCCGAGCTGATCTCGGGCTCGACCCGCATGGGGGCTGGGACGGCGCAGAAGATCGCGCTCAATATGCTGTCTTCGCTCATGGCGCTTGATCTGGGGCATGTGCATGGCGGCATGATGGTGAATTTGCGCGCTGACAATCACAAGCTACGTGCGCGCGCGGCCGGGATCGTGGCACGGATTGCCAAGGTCGACACCGATGCAGCCCAGGCTGCGCTGGCGCAGACGAACGGCGACGTAAAACCCGCCATCCTGATCGCTGCCCTTGGCGTGTCAAAGGGCGACGCGGTGGCGCGGCTTGAAGAAGCCGACGGCATCCTGAGCACCGCACTAAACATGAATAACAACTGCTAACCAACTGGGAGAATGAAATGAAACGCACAAGTCTGAAGCTGGCTCTGCTGGGCTCAACCCTTATGGGTACGGCTGCCATGGCCGAAGATGTCACGCTGACCATCGAAAGCTGGCGCAACGATGACCTGACCCTATGGCAGGATCAGATCATTCCTGCATTTGAGGCCGCAAACCCCGGCATCAAGGTACAATTCACGCCCTCGGCCCCCGCTGAATACAACGCTGTTTTGAATTCAAAACTGGACGCGGGCTCGGCTGGCGACCTGATCACCTGCCGTCCTTTTGACGCCTCTTTGGCGCTATACGAAGCCGGGCACCTGACTGATCTGTCGGGCGTCGAGGCGATGGGCAATTTCTCTGATGTCGCCAAATCGGCGTGGCAGACCGATGATGGCGCGGTCAGTTTCTGTGTTCCGATGGCGTCGGTGATTCACGGGTTCATCTACAACAAAGACGCGTTCAACGAGCTGGGCATCGACGTGCCGACCACCGAGGATGAGTTCTTTGCCGCCCTCGACAAGATCAAGGAAGACGGCACCTATATCCCGATGGCGATGGGCACCAACGACCAGTGGGAAGCCGCCACCATGGGCTATAACAACATCGGCCCGAACTATTGGAAAGGTGAGGAAGGCCGTCAGGCGCTGATCAAAGGCGAGCAGAAGCTGACCGATGAGGCATGGACCGCCCCCTACGCCACACTGGCCCGTTGGGGCGAATATCTGGGCGACGGGTATGAGGCGCAGACCTATCCCGACAGCCAGAACATCTTCACGCTGGGCCGTGCGGCTGTTTACCCTGCCGGGTCGTGGGAAATCTCGGGCTTCAACGCGCAGGCTGATTTCGAAATGGGCGCATTCAAGCCGCCGGTCCGCAATGCGGGCGACACCTGCTATATCTCGGATCACACCGATATCGGCATCGGCATGAACGCCGCCACCGAGAATCCCGAGGCGGCCGAAACTTTCCTGGCCTGGGTCGCAAGCCCAGAGTTCGCGGAAATCTTCGGCAACGCGCTGCCCGGCTTCTTCCCGCTGTCCAGCACGCCGGTTGAGCTGCAGGATCCGCTGGCCAAGGAAATCGTCGGCTGGCGTGATGAGTGTGAATCGACCATCCGCTCGACCTATCAAATCCTGTCGCGCGGCACACCGAACCTTGAGAATGAGACCTGGGGCGCATCCGTTGCGGCTATCAAGGGTGCCAAATCGCCCGAAGAACTGGGCGCCGAACTGCAGGAAGGTCTTGCCTCCTGGTACGCTCCGCATCAGTAAGCTGATCCTTACCCGGGCGGAAACGCCCGCCCGGGTACACCCGACACCCCTGTGAAAGCTGACCCATGAATCGCCCCCGCTTCCGCTTGCATATCGTCGTGTTTCTGGCCCCAGCCGTGCTGGTTTATACGGCGGTGATGATCTTTCCGCTGTTCAACACACTGCGGCTAGCGCTCTATTCCGAGGTGGATCAGAGCCGCGTGTTCGTGGGCTTGCAGAACTTTCAAACGCTGTTTTTCGATCCCATCTGGTCCGAGCAGTTCTGGAACGCTTTGGGCAACAACTTCTGGTTCTTCCTGATCCATATGCTTGTTCAAAACCCCATCGGGATCGCGCTGGCCGCGCTGCTCAGCCACCCGCACCTGAGGTTCTCGGCGCTCTATCGGTCGGCGATTTTCATCCCGACAATCCTGAGCTTTGTGATCGTTGGCTTTGCATGGAAACTGATCCTGTCGCCCATCTGGGGCATCGCGCCCTCGATGCTGGATGCCGTGGGCCTGAAATCCCTGTTTGCACCGTGGCTGGGGAAAGAGGAATACGCGCTCACCACGCTGGCGCTGATCTCGGTCTGGCAGTTTGTGGGCATCCCGATGATGCTGATCTATGCCGCTCTGTTGACCATACCCGAGGAAATCCTTGAGGCCGGAGAGATCGACGGCATAACCGGGGCCTCGGCCTTCTGGAAAATCAAGCTGCCGCTGATCCTGCCCTCGATCGGCATCATCTCGATCCTGACCTTTGTGGGCAACTTCAACGCCTTCGACCTGATCTATGCCGCCCAAGGCGCGCTGGCCGGGCCGGATTTCTCGACCGATATCCTGGGCACCTTCATGTACCGCACCTTCTTTGGCTTCCAGCTGCAACTGGGTGACCCGCATATGGGGTCAGCCATCGCCGGGGCCATGTTCGCGATCATCCTTGTGGGCGTCTGCATTTACCTCTTCGGCATCCAGACCCGGATGCGCCGGTATCAATTGTGAGGGTCCAGCGATGAACAAAGCACGCCATAACCCGCTGAATACCGCTGCGATGCACGGGGCGCTGATCCTTTACACGCTGATCGCCCTGTTCCCGGTTTTTGTGATCATCATCAACAGCTTCAAAACCCGCCGCGCGATCTTCCGCGAGCCGCTGGCGCTGCCAAATGCCGACAGTTTCTCGATGATTGGCTATGAGACGGTGATGAAACAGGGGGATTTCTTCCTCTACTTCCAGAACTCGATGATCGTCACCGTTGCGTCGCTGTTCTTTATCCTGCTGTTTGGGGCCATGGCGGCCTATGCGCTGTCGGAATATCAGTTCAAGGGCAACCTGCTGATGGGGCTGTATCTGGCGCTGGGGATTATGATCCCGATCCGCATCGGCACCGTGGCGATCCTTGAGATGATGGTGGCGACCGGGCTGGTGAACACGCTATGGGCGCTGATACTGGTTTACACGGCGCAGGGACTGCCGCTGGCGGTGTTCATCCTGTCCGAGTTTATGCGGCAGGTCAGCGATGACCTGAAAAACGCGGGCCGCATCGACGGGCTGTCGGAATACACGATCTTTTTCCGGCTGGTTCTGCCTCTGGTCAGGCCCGCGATGGCGACCGTGGCCGTGTTCAACATGATCCCGATCTGGAATGACCTGTGGTTCCCGCTGATCCTCGCCCCGGCTGAAGAAACCAAGACGCTCACGCTGGGCAGTCAGGTCTTTATCGGACAGTTCGTCACCGACTGGAACGCGGTTCTGTCGGCCCTGTCGATGGCGATCCTGCCAGTGCTGGTTCTGTACGTCATCTTCTCGCGCCAACTGATCCGCGGCATCACTTCGGGAGCTGTCAAATGACCAAAGTTCTGATCGCTGGCCTTGGCAATATGGGTCTCAGCCACGCGCTGGCTCATCACAACCACGCGGACGCGCAGATCGTGGGGCTGGTGAACCGCTCGGGCCACGTGGATCACCCCGATCTGGGCCAATACCCCGCCTATTCGGATTTCCACACCGCACTGGCCGAGACCAATCCCGATCTAGTGGTCGTCGCCACCTATTCCGACAGCCACGCCGATTACGCCTGCGCCGCGATGGAAGCTGGCGCGCATGTCTTCGTTGAAAAACCACTGGCCACCAATGTGACCGATGCGCGGCGCGTGGTCGAAACCGCCACCCGCCTGAACCGCAAACTGGTGGTCGGATATATCCTGCGCCATCACCCCTCGTGGATGCGCCTCATTGCCGAGGCGCGCGATCTGGGCGGGCCGTATGTGTTCCGCCTGAACCTGAACCAGCAATCCTCGGGCGCGGAGTGGGAGACGCATAAGGCATTAATGCAGACGACCTCTCCCATCGTGGATTGCGGCGTACATTACGTGGACGTCATGTGCCAGATCACCGATGCGCAGCCCGTCCGCGTGCATGGCATGGGCCTGCGCCTGTCCGATGAGATCGCCGAGGACATGTACAATTACGGCCAGTTTCAGGTGATTTTTGAGGACGGCTCGGTCGGCTGGTACGAGGCCGGGTGGGGCCCGATGATGTCCGAAACCGCGTTTTTCGTGAAAGATATCGTCTCGCCCAACGGCTCGGTCTCGATCACCGACGGCAACAAAGGCGCGTCGGCGGATATCGATGGCCACACCAAGGTTGGTGGTCTACTGATCCACACGCCGGGCGGTGACCGTACGGTTGAGATGCCCGATGAGCCCGGCCATCAGGAGCTTTGTGACGCCGAGCAGGCGTATATGCTGCGCGCCATCGCAGACGATATCGACCTGACGCGCCACATGAATGACGCTGTCCAATCCCTCGCCATTTGTTTGGCCGCTGATGAAAGCATCCGCACCGGCCAGCCCGTTTCCCTACAGGAATCCGCATCATGACCGCTTTGACCCTGACCAACGTGAACAAATCCTTTGGCGAGGTGCATGTCCTGAAAGACATCTCGCTTGAGGTGGAAGAAGGTGAGTTTGTCGTCTTCGTCGGTCCCTCGGGCTGTGGCAAATCCACCCTGCTGCGCGTCATCGCTGGGTTGGAGGATGCGTCCTCGGGTGAGATCAATATCGACGGCCAGACCGTCAATCTGGTGCCGCCGTCAAAGCGCGGGATCGCGATGGTTTTTCAAAGTTATGCGCTCTATCCCCATCTGAACGTGCGCGGGAACATGACACTGGCGCTGAAACAAGAGAAGCAGCCCAAAGCGGTGATCGAAGAGCGCGTCGCCAGCGCCAGCCGGATGCTGAACCTTGAGGAATATCTGGACCGCTATCCATCTGAGCTGTCCGGCGGTCAGCGCCAACGCGTCGCCATCGGGCGGGCCATCGTGCGCGAGCCGAAACTGTTCCTGTTTGACGAACCGCTTTCGAACCTCGACGCGGCGCTGCGGATGAACACGCGGATTGAGATCGCAAACCTGCACCGGGCACTGGATGCCTCGATGATCTATGTCACCCACGACCAGACCGAGGCGATGACACTGGCCGACAAGATCGTAGTTCTGCGCGATGGCCGGGTGGAACAGATTGGCTCACCGATGGAGCTGTATAACAACCCCGCCAACCAGTTTGTTGCGGGATTCCTTGGATCTCCTTCGATGAACTTCCTGCCCGAAAGCCTGCTGGATCAGGGGTCAGACACCCTTGGTATTCGGCCAGAGGATCTGTTCCTGTCTGACGACGGCCCCCTGTCAGCACAGGTCAGCCATGTCGAAAAGCTGGGCGGTGATACCAACGTCATTGCGACTGTTCAGAACCATTCGGTGACGGCGCGCTTGTTCGGGCAACACGCAATATCCGAAGGCCAAGACCTGCGCCTTGGGTTCGCGCCCGAAAAAGCGTATCGGTTCAATGCCGATGGGCAGCGGCTGCGTTAACCCCATCACGGCGATGTGATCAATCAATTTTGATGATTGTAAAACCCTGTCTGCGTCGCGCAGGCAGGGCTTCGGCGCGATTTAGCGCATCAAAAATGAATCTATTTTCAGGTCGAAATACAGCGGCTTTAATGGCGCTGTTAAGAACCTGTCACAAAGACCTCTTAAATCCCGTTCATCAACTTTCATTTTAGCCAGGAGCCATCCATGAAAGACGTCGACAACACCACACTATCCGCAGACGACTGGGACGAGCTGCACTTCCCCCGCCCCGAGGAAAACGACTTTGACCGCGTGGTCGAAAGCGCCATTTCCCGCCGTGGTTTTCTGGCCGGTGTGGTGGCCTTTGGATCGGGCGCTGCCGCAATGGGCACAGGTCTGCTCAGCTCGACCTCGGCGCAGGCCGCTGACGCGTCGCGCTTTGCCTTCACCCCGATCGCAGCCCAGACCGACGGCACCGTTCACGTCCCCGAAGGGTACGAGTGGAAAGTCATGATGCGCTGGGGCGATCCGCTGTTCTCGGATGCCGACGGCTATGACATCGCCGATGGTGGTTCGGTCGAAAAATCCGACCGTATCTTTGGTGAGAACACTGACGGGATGGAAACCTTTTCGTTCCAGGGTCACGAACTGATCGCGATCAACCACGAATACCCCAACCGCAAGATCAACCTGCCGGCCGCTGCGGAAGGTGTTCCGGCAAACGCAGACGATGTTCTGAAGCTGCAGAACATCCAAGGCGTGACAGTCATGGAAATCACCGAAGGCCCTGACGGCTGGTCGGTTGTCAAAGACAGCCCCTTCAACCGCCGTATTCATCACAACACTCCGATGAAAATCGTTGGCCCCGCAGCCGGTCATGACCTGCTGAAAACTGAGGTTGACCCGACCGGCACCACCTCGCTGGGCACCATGAACAACTGTGGTGCGGGCAAGACGCCCTGGGGCACCTATCTGACCTGCGAAGAGAACTTCAATGGCTACTTCGGCTCATCGGATGAAAATGCCGCCTATGACCAGAAGGTCGCGGACGGTATGGCGCGCTACGGTATCAAGGCCGAAAGCTGGAACGGTTACGAGTTCTTTGATCCCCGTTTCGACACATCGAAAAACCCCAACGAGCCGCACCGTGCGGGCTGGATCGTTGAAATCGACCCGACCAAACCTGACAGCACGCCTGTCAAGCACACCGGTCTGGGTCGCTTCAAGCACGAAAACGCCGAAGTCACCCTGGCTGCCGACGGTCGCGTGGTTGTCTACATGGGCGACGATGAACGTGGCGAATACCTGTACAAATTCGTCTCGAACGGCACCTATCAGCCCGGTGGTGAAACCGAGAGCCTGCTAAACGACGGTACGCTTTATGTCGCCAAGTTCAACGACGACATGAAGGGTGAATGGCTGGCTCTGACCCCGGAAACAACCGGAATGGACGATGCCGAGATTCGCATCTTTACCCGCATGGCGGCCTCCAAAGCGGGCGGCACCACCATGGATCGCCCCGAATGGGTCGCCTCCAGCCCGGTTGCGGTCGAAGCCTATTGCTGCCTGACCAACAACAAGAACCGCGGCGTCAAACCAAACGCCGGTGGTGATGATACCTCGGTCAACGCGGCCAACCCGCGTGAAGCCAACAAATACGGTCAGATCGTGCGCTGGCGCCCGGCCAATGACGACCACGCCGCCGACGCTTTCGATTGGGACCTGTACGTCATGGCGGGCAACCCGACTGTACACTCGGATGACCGCGCCGGATCGCCTAATGTGAACGAGGGCAACCTGTTCAACTCGCCCGACGGTATGGTGATCGATTCGACCGGTCTGATCTGGATCCAGACAGACGGGAATGACGACAACGAGGAAGATTTCGCAGGCAACGGCAACAACCAGATGCTGGTTGGTGATCCCGTGACCGGTGAAATTGCACGCTTCATGACCGGCCCGAACGGCTGTGAGGTAACCGGTCTGGCGTGGTCCACAGATCTGCGCACCATGTTTGTTGGCATCCAGCACCCCGGCAGCAACTGGCCTGATGGTGGTACGCCACGCTCGTCTGTCATCGCAATCAAGCGCGCTGATAACGGTCTTGTCGGTTAACTAACGCACCAACGCCCCCGGAGTTCTTTTCGGGGGCGTTGATCTTCAGATGTCTTCGCCCTTCGGGGCAAGTGGTCCCCCGGCGTCCAGCAAATGGCGTTCGGACAACCACGGGTTAAGCTTCAACGCCTGTTGCAAAGTCTCACGCGCTTCATCAACCCGCTTTAAGCCCAACAAGGTCAGCGCCTTACCGCTAATGGCAGCCACATGGTTGGGCGACAGCTCGATCGCTCGGTCCAGATCAGGCAGCGCCGCGTGATAGTCTTGTCGCAGAAAATGCGCAAAGGCGCGCTGGTTATAACCTTCGGCGTAAGAGGGACAATATTCGACCAGTTTGTCGAAATCCTCGATCGCGCCCAACAAATCCCATTGGCTACGGCGGGTCATGCCACGATCCAGCACGGCCTGTGCGCTGTCGTCCGGTGCGTCGGCCCAAAATTCCCACAGCTGGTTTGAAAGGATTTGCGCGGTGCGCTCATTCTCGGCTTGCTGGATTTGCGTGATGATCCCGGCAACTCCGTCCGAGTGGTCCGGCGCAGCGGGGCACCCCTCGGACTGGGCCGCAATTGTGCTCGAGACCAGAAATGCAAAAGCTGTAACGATCTGTTTCATGTCTCAATGGTGACGCGCCATACACGTTCGTCAACCCACTGCATCGATCCCGCCCGAGACGCCGGTTTCCTTCACGGCCTCCATCGCCACAAAGGTCGAGGTGCTGGCCACATGCGGCAAGGAAGAGATTTTCTCGGCCAGAACCGCGCGGTATTCCGACATCGACCCGGTGCGGATTTTCAGCAGATAGTCGAAATTCGACGCGATCATATGGGCTTGCTCGATCTCGCCCACCTTCCGTACAGCGGCATTGAACTCGGCCAGTGCCTTTTCTCGGGTGTCGGTCAGGCGCACTTCTACAAAGGCCACATGGTCCAGTCCAAGGCGGATCGGGTCCAGCAGGGCGCGGTACCCGGTGATGATCCCGTCTGCCTCAAGTTTCTTCACACGTGCTTGAGTGGGCGATTTTGACAAACCGATCCGCCGCGCGAGGTCCGCGACCGAGATGCGCCCATCCTCGGACAGAATCGCCAGAATGGCGCGGTCGAACCGATCCAAGTCGGGAAAGTCCATTTGCATCACATCCGCCCCTCAAATTAGTCCAATCGACTGCATACTGCGAAATTTAGGGCAATCAGCCCGCCAAAGCGATCCTATATTTAACCAAAGCACCGGAGGATTCATGTCACACAGCCTGCGCACCCATATTGACGCCCAAACCTATGCCGACCCGTCGGCCGTTCTGGACAGCCTGATCGCGCAGGCCGATCTGAGCGACACGGATCGTGCCGCCATCTGTACGGCCGCAGCCCAACTGGTGCGCGACATCCGTGCCAGCACCTCGCCGGGGATGATGGAGGTCTTTCTGGCCGAATACGGCCTCTCCACCGATGAAGGCGTCGCGCTGATGTGTCTGGCCGAGGCGCTGCTGCGGGTGCCTGATGCCGATACGATTGACGCGCTGATCGAGGATAAAATCGCGCCCTCGGACTGGGGCAAGCATCTGGGGCAATCCTCGTCCTCGCTGGTCAATGCCTCGACTTGGGCCCTGATGCTGACGGGTAAGGTTCTGGACGAAGGCAAAGCCTCACCGGTCAGTGCCCTGCGCGGGGCGATCAAAAGGCTGGGTGAGCCGGTGATCCGCACCGCAGTGGGCCGCGCGATGAAGGAAATGGGCCGTCAGTTCGTTCTGGGCGAGACGATCCAATCCGCCATGGACCGCGCCAAAGGGATGGAAACCAAAGGCTATACCTATTCCTATGACATGCTGGGCGAGGCCGCCCGGACCGAGGCTGACGCCGCCCGCTATCACCTATCTTATTCGCGCGCGATTGCGGCCATTGCCGATGCCTGCACGCATGATGACATTCGCGCCAATCCGGGGATCTCGGTCAAGCTGTCCGCCCTGCACCCGCGCTATGAGCTGGCGCAGGAACAGCGCGTGATGGATGAGCTTGTTCCCCGCCTGCGCGCCTTGTGCCTGCTGGCCAAAGCCGCCGGGATGGGCCTGAACGTGGACGCCGAGGAGGCCGACCGCCTGTCTTTGTCTCTGCAAGTGATCGAAGAGGTGATGTCCGAACCCGCCCTTGCCGGATGGGACGGGTTCGGGATCGTGGTGCAGGCCTATGGCCCCCGCGCCGGGGTGGTTCTGGACACGCTCTATGACATGGCGCAACGCCACGACCGCAAGCTGATGGTGCGGCTGGTGAAAGGCGCCTATTGGGATACAGAGGTCAAGCGCGCGCAGGTCGAAGGCGTCGATGGCTTTCCCGTCTTCACTCGCAAGGCGGCGACCGATATTTCCTACATCACCAATGCGCGCAAATTGCTGGGCATGACCGATCGGATCTATCCGCAGTTCGCAACCCATAACGCCCATACGGTCAGCGCGATCCTGCACATGGCTGATGGGCAGCCCTTCGAATTCCAGCGCTTGCACGGCATGGGCGAGACGCTGCACGGGCTGGTCAAGGACCAGAACGCCACCCGCTGCCGCATCTATGCGCCGGTGGGTGCACATCGTGACCTGCTGGCCTATCTGGTGCGGCGCCTGTTGGAAAATGGTGCGAATTCCTCCTTCGTGAACCAGATCGTGGATGAGGACGTGCCGCCCGAAGTGGTCGCCGCCGATCCCTTTGTCACGATCATCGACGCCGCCCGCCCCCTGCCCACCGGCCCCGACCTGTTCCGGCCCGAGCGCCCCAATTCGCGCGGGTTCGACCTGCACCACACGCCAACGCTGGATCGGATCGACGCCGCGCGCGATGCCTTTCGTGCACATCACTGGTACGCGCAGCCCCTGCTGTCGGACGATGCGCGCCCCGAAGGCGATCAGCCCGTCACCAACCCCGCCCAGCCACAAGACCGCCCCGGAGCGGTCGCCCCGGCCAGTACCGCAGATGTGGAACTGGCGCTGGCCTCTTCCGCACCGTGGCAAGCCCCATCCGCCCAGCGCGCGCAGGTGCTGAACGCAGCCGCTGATCTTTACGAGGCGCATTTCGGCGAACTGTTCGCCCTGCTGGCGCGCGAGGCCGGGAAGTCTCTGCCCGACGCAGTGGCAGAACTGCGCGAGGCCGTGGATTTCCTGCGCTACTACGCCGCCAATATCCCCAATGCCAACCCCGCGGGCATTTTCACCTGTATCAGCCCGTGGAACTTCCCACTGGCGATTTTCACCGGGCAAATTTCGGCGGCTCTGGCCACCGGCAATGCCGTTCTGGCCAAACCGGCACCACAGACACCTCTGATCGCACATCGGGCCGTGCAACTGCTGCACGAGGCGGGTGTGCCGCGCGATGCGCTGCAATTGCTGCCGGGTGGCCCGCACGTGGGGGCGGCGCTGACATCCGATGCGCGGGTGTCGGGGGTGGCTTTCACCGGCTCGACCGGCACGGCGTTGAAAATCCGCGCGGCGATGGCGGATCATCTGCAACCCGGCACGCCTCTGATCGCGGAAACCGGCGGACTGAATGCGATGATCGTCGACAGCACTGCCCTGCCCGAACAGGCCGTGCAATCCATCATCGAAAGCGCGTTTCAATCGGCGGGTCAGCGATGCTCGGCCCTGCGGTGCCTCTATGTGCAAGAGGATATCGCCGACGATCTGCTGACCATGCTGACCGGCGCAATGGAGGCCCTGGTGGTGGGCGATCCGTGGCTGATCGCAACCGATTGCGGCCCGGTGATTGACCGCGACGCGCGGCAAGGCATCGCCGACCACATCGCACAGGCTCGCAGTGAAGGTCGGGTATTGAAGGAACTGAGAACCCCGCCCGAGGGCACTTTCATCGCCCCCACCCTGATTGAAATCCCCGGCATTGCGGCACTTGGGCGCGAAATATTCGGCCCCGTGCTGCATGTGGCGCGGTTCAAGGCCTCAGATCTGGATCAGGTCATCGCCGACATCAACGCCACGGGCTATGGCCTGACATTCGGCCTGCACACCCGCATCGACGACCGCGTGCAGCACATCACCGAGGCCGTTCACGCGGGCAATATCTACGTCAATCGCAATCAGATCGGCGCCATTGTCGGCTCGCAACCCTTCGGCGGCGAGGGGCTGTCGGGGACGGGGCCCAAGGCGGGCGGGCCAAACTATATGGCGAGGTTCTGCGCGCCGGACCGGCAAAAGGTGGATGCCACATGGGACAACACCGCCAGTGACCTGCCCGACCCCACAGGCCAGCCGGCCCCGCTGCGCACTCGGTCGCTGCCCGGCCCCACCGGCGAATCCAACCGGCTCAGCGAATTCCCCCGTGCGCCGCTACTGTGCATGGGGCCGAGCGCAGACGCCGTTCAGGCGCAGGCCCAAGCGGTCGAGGCCCTTGGCGGCACCGCGATCCGCGCGTCTGGCATGATCGACCTGCACCGACTGGAGAACATCGCGAACATCTCAGGCGTGTTGTGGTGGGGCGATGAGGCCACCGCGCGGCAGATCGAACAGCATCTGGCCCGTCGCCATGGCCCGATCCTGCCTTTGATCCCCGGCCTGCCCGACCGCGCGCGTGTGCTGAGTGAACGTCACGTTTGTGTCGACACAACCGCCGCAGGAGGCAACGCCGCTCTGCTTGGGGGTGCGGCGTAACCGGGCCTTGACGCTGGGCCGCGAAAAGCCCAGCGTCGCGCCATGTTTCCGATCCGTGACCATAACCCCTCGGGGCGCACGCCTTACGTCGTCTATCTGCTGATGGCAGCGAATATCGTGATCTTCCTCAGCTATGTGGGGATCATGGATAACGCACGGTTACTCAATCAACTTTACTTCGATTATGCGGTAATCCCGGCCCGTATCACGGATGGATTTGCGCTGGAAACGCTTGTGACCTCTATGTTTTTGCATGGCGGCTGGATGCATCTGGCGGGCAACATGCTGTTTCTGTGGATTTTCGGAGACAACCTGGAAGACGAAATGGGGCATCTACCCTTTCTGCTGTTTTATGTGCTGGCCGGTATCGGAGCGGGGTTGATCCACGTCGTGACGGCTCCTGAATCAGTGATCCCCACGATTGGCGCGTCTGGTGCCATTGCTGGCGTCTTGGGCGGGTATCTTCTGATGTTCCCCAAAGCCCGCGTCGACATCCTGTTGATCCTAGTCGTCTATTTCCGCGTATTTACTATCCCGGCCTTTGTCATGTTGGGAGTGTGGTTGGGAATGCAGTTCCTCGGTAGCCTGGCAAGCGATCCTGACAAGGGCGGTGTCGCCTATTGGGCACATACCGGTGGGTTCCTCGTTGGTCTGATCCTTTGCGTCCCCTTGTGGCTAAGGCGCGGCGCGATGTCTTATTGGAACCGCACCCACGGCCACCCGCCCCACCCCGAGCACGAATACAAGCTGTCACAATCCCGCATTCCCCGCATCCCGCGCCGGTAAGTGACCACCGCTTTGCCGCGTTACCTCTTGCGCGGCGGCCTGGACCAGCGCCCCCAGTTCCGGCGCGCGTTCAGCGTTGAACCGGACCGTTGGACCAGACACCGAGATACCTGCACAAGGCTCGCCCCGGTCGTTGAATATGGCTGCTCCGATGCAGGACATTCCCTGATATCGCTCCTCCCGGTCTAATGACCATCCCCGCGCGCGGGTTTGATCCAAGTCTGCCTGCAACCGGGTGTCGTCTATTAAAGTATGAGGCGTGAAGCGTTCCGGTTTGGCCCCGGTCATCAATCTGGTCAGCGCGGCCTCTCCCATCGCGGCCAGAATCGCCTTTCCCGTCCCCGAGGCATACATCGGCGTCCGCGCCCCCGGTGGGAAAAACGCCCGGATCGGGTTTGCTGTTTCAACCTGACCGACAAACACCACCTGCGCCCCGTCCGGGACCGCCAGATTGGCCGTTTCTCCGCTGTCCTGCATCAATCTGCGCAGGACTGGCCGCCCAATCTCGATCACACTATTACGTCGCAGGAACGAGGCCCCGGTCCGATAAGCCTCGATCCCGATCATCCACTCCTGTCGTTCTTCGTCGAAGGCCACGAACCCGTGTTTCTGCAAAGTCATCAGAATGCGGTGGGTGGTGGCCGTAGGTACACCAGTCTCACGTGCCAGATCGCTTAATGCTGCGCGCTCCTGCCGGGCAGTTTCGGTCAAAACACCTAGCGCGCGATCCAGCGACTGCATCGTCCCGGCCGTGCTTTCCTTGAACAAGGACTTCGGTCTACCGCGCTGTCTTTTTGAGGATTCCATCCCATTTTCTCCGGTTTGCGACGTCAAATTTTTTTGGCCCGTTTTTCTTCCCCAAGAAATGAAAAAAAGAAACTCAAATCAAATCAGCGCCTTAGTATTAAACTTGCAAAAATGAAAATATTTTTCAAGAAAATTGCATGGAACCGAGCATTCCCGGACACTGACCTCAAATGCGGAGGAACACGTCATGTCCAACCAAAACCCTGTTTTCATTCCTGGCCCGACTAACATCCCGGACAGGCTGCGTCTTGCAATGCAGGTCCAGACTCAGGACCACCGCGCGCCCGATTTCATCGAAACCTTTGCCCCCGTGCTTGAAGACACAAAGAAGGTTTTTGGCACCACCTCTGGTCAGGTCGTCACCTACCCCGCCAGCGGAACTGGCGGGTGGGAAGCTGCGGTGACCAACACGCTCAACCCCGGTGACAAGGTTCTGGTGGCGCGGTACGGCGTATTCAGTCACCGTTGGATCGACCTATGCCAACGGCATGGACTGGACGTTCAGGTGATCGATTGCCCTTGGGGCAGCGGTGCCCCTGCCGAGCAGTTCGAAACCGCCCTGTCCAAGGACAATGCACACCAAATCCGTGCAGTTCTGGTGACCCATAACGAAACCGCAACCGGCGTTCGGTCGGACATCAGTGCAGTTCGGCGCGCAATAGACACCGCCAATCATCCCGCGATGCTATTCGTAGATTGTGTCAGTTCCCTAGCGTCCATGCCGTTCGAGTTCGACGAATGGGGTGTCGATATCGCCGTGTCCGGGTCGCAAAAAGGGTTCATGCTGGCAACCGGCATGGCGATCCTTTGTGTCAGCCCCAAGGCTCTGGCGGCTTCGGCAACGGCGACGCTACCGCGCACGTTCTTCGATTTTCGCGACATGATGCAAGCCAATGCGTCTGGTGGCTTTCCTTATACCCCACCGCTGCAACTGATCTACGGGATGCGGGAAAGCCTGAAAATGTTGTTCGAGGAAGGGCTTGAGAATGTCTATGCCCGCCACACCCGTCTTGCTGAAGGCGTTCGGCGCGCCGTTGATGCCTGGGGCCTGCAACTGGTTGCCGAGGCGCCTGAGCTTTATTCCGACACTGTCAGCGCGATCTATGTACCGGATGGTACCAACAGCAATGCGCTGACAGATCATGCGTTCAACGCATACGGGATGTCATTCGGCATCGGCCTGGGCCAGCTTGACGGTAAGGCGTTTCGCATTGGTCATTTGGGTAGCCTGACGGATGCGATGGTCCTGTCCGGCCTGTCGACGATTGAGATGGCGATGGCCGATCTGCACTATCCGATCAACTTGGGTAGCGGAGTCGCCGCCGCACAGGATTTCTATCGCAAAGGGTCGCCGGACCAAGCCAAGGCAGCCGCATAAGGAGGGTGGAGATGTTGGACCATTCACAAGCCGCCAACTTGACGATCGCGGACATGCGCGCGGCGCAACGGCGGATTGCACCTCATATCAGACGCACACCGCTGATGACGTCGGACTACCTGAATGACCTGACCGGCGCGCAGTTGTTCTTTAAATGCGAGAACTTTCAGGAGGCAGGTGCTTTCAAAGTGCGCGGTGCTTGCAACGCGGTCTTCAGCCTCAGCGAAGAAGAGGCCGTCAAGGGGGTGTGCACCCATTCCAGCGGCAACCACGCGTTGTCGCTCTCATACGCTGCTGGTCGCCGGGGTATCCCGTGCAACGTCGTTATGCCCCGCACAGCGCCTCAGGCCAAGAAAGACGCGGTACGCAGGTATGGCGGTACCATCACGGAATGCGATCCTTCAACTTCATCGCGCGAGGCTACCTTTGCCGAGGTTCAGGCCCGGACAAGAGGTGAGTTCATCCACCCCTACAACGATCCGCGTGTGATCGCAGGGCAAGCCACTTGCTCGGCTGAATTGCTGGATCAAACCGGCGGCGTTGACGCCGTAATCGCCCCAATTGGCGGCGGCGGCATGGTTTCGGGCACCTGCCTGACCGTCTCGAACCTTGCATCCGGCACAGAGATTTACGCGGCCGAACCCGAGCAGGCGGATGATGCGTTTCGGTCCTTCAAGGCTGGGTACATAATTGCCGACGACGCACCCAATACCGTCGCTGACGGCTTGCTGGTGCCCTTGAAAGAGAACACATGGCACTTTGTCTCGAACCATGTGACGGACATTTTCACAGCCTCTGACGACGAGATCATCGCCGCTATGAAATTGACGTGGAAGCACCTTCGGGTGGTGATGGAACCATCTTCGGCGGTGCCATTGGCGGTCATCTTGAAGAACCAAGACGTGTTCCGCGGCAAACGTGTAGGCGTGATCATAACAGGCGGGAACGTCGATCTAGACAAGTTGCCATGGTTGCAAGGATGAGGAGAGAGAATATGAACAAATCCGCGAAATTTGACGATCTCGAGATCGGCTTCGACATCCCTGCCGCCATTGGGATGGACGAACGCGATATCCAGACGCCAAGCCTAATCCTGAACCTTGATGCGCTTGAACGAAATATCAAGAAGATGGGTGACTACGCCAAAGCGCACGGGATGCGGCATAGGGTGCATGGCAAAATGCACAAATCCGTGGACGTAGCCAAGCTACAAGAAGAACTGGGTGGCGCGGTCGGCGTGTGCTGTCAGAAAGTGTCCGAGGCCGAAGTCTTTGCCCGTGGTGGTATCAAAGACATCCTCGTATCCAATCAGGTGCGCGACCCAGCCAAGATCGATCGCTTGGCGCGTCTGCCCAAACTGGGTGCGCGCACAATCGTCTGCGTAGATGACGTGGACAACATCGCCGAGCTGTCGTCGGCAGCCACGCGGCACGGCACCGAGTTGGAGGTTTTTGTCGAAATCGACTGCGGCGCAGGACGTTGCGGCGTGACCTCGACCGCAGCAGTCGTTGAAATCGCCCAAGCGGTTCACGCCGCCGCAAATCTCAAGTTCACAGGAATACAGGCCTATCAGGGTGCGATGCAGCACATGGACAGTTATGAAGCCCGCAAGGAAAAACTGGACGTCGCCATCGCGATGGTCAAAGACGCGGTCGAGGGTTTGAAAGCAGAAGGGATAGACTGCGAACTGGTCTCGGGCGGAGGAACTGGGTCGTATTATTTTGAAAGCGAGTCAGGCGTTTACAATGAATTGCAATGCGGGTCTTACGCGTTCATGGATGCTGATTACGGACGCATTCTGGACAAGGACGGCAACCGGATTGACCAAGGTGAATGGGAGAACGCGCTGTTCATCCTGACCAGTGTCATGAGCCATTCCAAACCTGATATTGCGGTCTGC
Organism: Ruegeria sp. YTSC325; assembly: GCF_059609525.1. NCBI lineage: Bacteria > Pseudomonadati > Pseudomonadota > Alphaproteobacteria > Rhodobacterales > Roseobacteraceae > Ruegeria > Ruegeria sp. YTSC325. Next base: position 159,513 of record NZ_JBXWLY010000004.1, on the reverse strand, counting down.
GATGCGGGTCTCAAAGCCCAGTCTGTCGATAGCGGCCTGCCATTCGTATATGGGCGCGACGACGTGGAATACCTCAAATGTTCGGACGAACATGGCGTGATTGGCGACCCGGACGGGGTTTTGAAAGTCAATGACAAGCTACGGCTGGTGCCTGGTCACTGCGACCCCACTTGCAATGTCCATGACTGGTATGTCGGCGTACGCGGCGGCAAAGTCGAAGCGTTGTGGCCAGTGTCGGCGCGCGGAAAGGCGTATTAAGCGATGAGGGATGCCATGATTACTCAAGACGGACCGCTGATTGTGACCGAGGATTTATGTGCCCAACTCGTGGGCCGTCAACAAGCATTTGATGCTGTCGAGGCCGTCTTCGGCGCCATGGCCAGCGGCGGGGCGCGAAACTTTCCCGTGATCCGCGAGGCTTTGGGCCACGCAGATGCGATTTATGGGTTCAAGTCCGGGTTCGACCGCGAAGGGCAAGTGCTGGGTGTGAAGTCCGGTGGGTATTGGCCAGGGAATACAGATCGCGGCCTGACCAACCATCAATCCACAGTGTTCCTGTTCGACCCGGATACGGGGCGACTGTCGGCACTGGTTGGCGGCAACTATCTGACGGCAGTGCGCACTGCGGCGTCATCTGCTGTGTCCATCGCTCATCTGGCCCGTAAGGACGCCAAGGTTCTGGGCATGGTCGGGGCTGGCCATCAATCCACCTTTCAACTGCGCGCAGCCGCCGAGCAACGCGTGTTCGAAAAGGTCGTGGCGTGGAATCCACATCCGGACATGCTGCCTCGATTGGCCTCCGTCGCTGACGAGATCGGGTTGGAATTCGAAAGCGTCAGCCCACAGGAGTTGGGCGCACAGGCGGATGTGATCATCACCATCACCTCAGCTTTCGAGCCCCTGCTGATGAAGGAGTGGATCAAACCCGGCACCCATCTGGCCTGTATGGGCACCGACACCAAAGGAAAGCAAGAAGTCGACCCGGCACTGGTCTCTGCGGCCTCGGTCTTTACGGATGAGGTGGCGCAATCCGTCTCGATTGGTGAAGCGCAGCACGCCGTTGGCAACGGGGCTCTTACAGAGAAGGCTATTACGCCCATCGGCGCTGTGATCAATGGCGTTCATCCTGGCCGGGTTTCGGCGGATCAGATCACCTTGTTCGATGGAACAGGGGTCGGCCTGCAGGACCTGGCGGTCGCATCCGTCGCCGCACGGCTGGCTGAAGACTGCGGGTTAGCCCAACGCATTGCGTTATAAACAAAAAAGCGCGCCTTGTACGGGGCGCGCTTGTTCGGCACTGGCTTAAGAAAATCAGCCCCGGATCACCTTCGAGAACTGGTCAAAGATCGGCTCATTCGAACAGATAACCTCACCATCCTCCAAGACACTGCCTTCTGGATTGATGGCTTGCACAAATCCGCCAGCCTCTTTCACGATGATGATCCCGGCTGCCACGTCCCACGCGTTCAGTCGACGTTCCCAATAGCCTTCGTAACGCCCTGCAGCGACATAAGCCAAATCCAGCGCTGCCGATCCCCAACGACGCACGCCAGCGCAGGTGGGCATGATACGGGCCAGATCCTGCAAGGTCGCAGGCAGGTCAGAACGGCCACCAAAAGGCAAACCGGTCGCAAAGATCGATTCGATCATACGGTGACGGCCCGAAACGCGGATGCGGGTGTCGTTCATCCACGCGCCCTCGCCCTTTTCGGCAAAGAACATCTCATCCTTGGCGGGGTCATAGATCACGCCGGCAACGATCTTGCCCTTGTGTTCCAGAGCGATGGAAATCGCCCAATGCGGCAGCCCGTGCAGGAAGTTGGTGGTGCCGTCCAACGGGTCGACAATCCAGCGGCGCGTTGGGTCTTCACCCGCCTGCCCGCCGCCTTCTTCACCCAGCCAGCCATAGGTCGGGCGCGCGCCCAGCAATTCCTCTTTCAGGATCGCCTCGGCGGCGATATCGGCCTTGGAGACAAAGTCACCCGCGCCCTTCATCGAGACCTGCAGGTTCTCGACTTCGCGGAAATCCTTGACTAGAGACCGCCCCGCCTTGCGCGCGGCTTTGATCATGATGTTGAGGTTTGCACTGCCTACCATTGTCCCAAGGCTCCTGTTCGGTCAAACCGCGCGTATACTGATGCAATGCGCCCTTGCCAAGAGGCTTGATGCGCATAGCAGCCCCGCGTTTCGCGCCTATTGCGATTGCAGCTTGCGCGCCTCGGTCCCGGCCAGTTCGATCAGTTCCTGCACATAGGGTTTTTCAAGGTCCTCGGACCGCACCGCCGCATACAGACTGCGGGTGATCCCGTCCTTGGTCAGTGGCCGGGTCACATAGTCCGAGTTATACTTGACCTCGCGCACCACCCAGTCGGGTAGGACCGAAATCCCCCGGTTCGAAGCGACCAGCAAAAGGATAACTGCTGTCAGCTCCACCTGCCGGATGGCCGCCGGTTCCACCCGCGCTGGGATCAGCAACTGGCTGAACACGTCCAAACGCGTGCGTTCGACCGGATAGGTGATCAGAGTCTGACCGCGGAAATCCTCGGCTTCGATGAAATCCTTTTGTGCCAATGGGTGGGCCGAGGCCGCAACAAACACCGCATCGTAGTCAAACAGTTTGATGAACTCGACCCCCGGCAGGTCTTCGGGGTCCGAGGACACGACCAGATCGACCTCTTCCTTCTGCAGCGCGGGCAACGCGTCAAAGGCCAGCCCGGGGCGGATATCGACATCCACATCGCCCCAGGATTTACGGAAAGCTTCCAACACCGGAAACAGCCATTCGAAACAGGCATGGCACTCGATCGCGATATGCATCCGGCCCGTGCGCCCGTCGCGCAGGGAAGAAAATTCGTGCTGCGTCGCTTCGACCTGCGGTAGTATCTGTTCGGCCAGCCGCAACAGGCGCAACCCCGCCGCCGACAACTTCATCGGCTTGGAGCGGCGCAGGAACAGCTCAACCCCGGCCTGATCCTCAAGCCCTTTGATCTGATGACTCAACGCCGATTGGGTGATGTTCAGCTGATCCGCCGCGCGGGCCAGGCCGCCGCATTCATGGATCGCCTTGATCGTGCGCAGGTGCCGGAATTCGATATGCATTCAATGGAACTCATGTTGTTCTTGAGGAATATGAGTTTGTCTCACAATGCAGGTCATGGCACAAGGCCTGCAACCAGTATTTACGAGGCCGAGATGACACAACCTGAGATTTCATTCGAATTCTTCCCGCCCCAAACGCTCGAGGCCTCGTTCCGCCTGTGGGACACCGTGCAGACGCTGGCTCCGCTGGACCCGCGCTTTGTGTCAGTCACCTATGGTGCTGGTGGCACCACGCGGGAATTGACCCGCGATGCGGTGGCGACTTTGCACAAGTCTTCGGGTCTTCCCGTGGCCGCGCATTTGACGTGCGTCGATGCGACCCGCGCTGAGACCCTGCAAATAGCAGATTCCTTCGCCAAGGCAGGTGTGAAAGACATCGTGGCACTGCGTGGCGACCCCCCCAAAGGACAGGACCGGTTCGTCCCTCATCCAGACGGGTTCGCCAATTCGGTCGAACTGATCGAAGCGCTTTCAGACACCGGCGCGTTCAACATCCGCGTGGGCGCCTATCCAGACATCCACCCCGAAGCGCAATGCGCTCGCACTGATATCGACTGGTTGAAAGCCAAGCTGGACGCTGGCGCAGACGAAGCGCTGACGCAGTTCTTCTTTGAGGCCGAGACTTTTTTCCGCTTCCGCGACGCCTGCGAAAAGGCCGGGATCGACAAGCCCATCGTGCCGGGCATCCTGCCAATCGAGAACTGGAAAGGCGCGCGCAACTTTGCCAAACGTTGTGGCACACGCATTCCCGGCTGGATCGAGCAGGCATTTGACAAGGCCCTCCGGGATGACCGCGAGGATTTGCTGGCTACTGCATTGTGCACCGAGCTGTGCTCGGACCTTATAGAAGGCGGTGTGGACAAACTGCATTTCTATACACTGAACCGGCCAGAACTGACGCGCGATGTCTGCTTTGCTCTTGGGATCACACCAAAGCCCTCGTTGCAGAACGTGGCCTAACGAAAGGCCGGACGATACCTGGCCAATCAGACGCAATAGTGGGAACAATCAAAATAGTTATCTCGAAATTGTTCCCACATACCCCCTAAAAACTCACCAAATTTGACAAAATTGCGACCGTCACAACACTAGGGCATGTTGTTGTTTAGTGAGTGATTTGGGTATGGAAGCAGTTGAAAAGATCAAGGCGCGGACAGATGCTTTGTATGCGCTTGGGCTGGACCACAGTGCCAGTTCCGACGACATCCGCAACGCTTGGCGCAAGATTGCCTTCAGCGCACATCCTGACCGCGCTGACAATGATTGCTCGGATTTTGTCCGCGCCAAAGACGCTTATGATCTTCTGCGGCAAGAGGGGCTGACCACCAAGAGCTCGATGCATGGCAAGCCCAAAAGGCCCAAGCTGCGCAAACGCGTGATCCGGTTGAAAGACACCGAAGTCAGCGCCTGTCGTGATCTGCTTGCTCGGGCGTTGGCCCATTCTGGCAAAACTGCGCCAACTGACGGTGCCGACCAAATCGTTGCTGACTCGGACCACATCCCCAGCGCTATCGAGTGTTTTGGTCGTAATCTGATATACTTCGTGAAGTCTCCGGTCTGCAAAGGTGCGAACCGCGTTGCTTTGCCCACATCTGTTCTGGCTGGGTTTCGCAAAACGGAAACCGAAGTTTTGAATTTCCAATCCAAGAACGCAGGTGCCGGCGAAGTCGTTGTCCCTGACGCGATCATGGCCCGAAAGTTTCCTGGCGCCAAAAGTGTTCGCATACGGTTCGATGCGGATCAGGCCCTGCAGGATGCCTTTGAACTGGCAAGCTTAGGCCTGAAATGCAAAAAACCCGGCTGATACCAGCCGGGTTTTCGTTTGTCGGATTCCATTTAGTTGGAAATCGGAGCGTCCGAGGTAAATTTCGGGATAACTGCGGTCGAAGCTTTCGCAGGCTCGATACCCGGCCAGTTACCTTCCGCCAGATTGATGTTACCCGGGATATCTTCCTCGAAGAATCCAACAACCACGTCCGTGATGTTCAGGTACAGCTTGTCATCAACGATGCGCCACAGGTTCGGGTTGGCCGGAACCTTGCCGCCACGTGACACGCCATAGGCGCAATGGCCATCATACTGCGGCGCGTAGTACGCGGGGTTCTCCAAAAACTTGTCGCGGTTTTCTTCGGTCGAGAATGCCCAGGTTGCGCCATTGTATTCAGCGGTGATGTCGGAACGCCCACGAACGCCCGCCGGCTGCGCCTTACCAACCGGTGACTGATCCAGGCTGCGATAGGCCACAACATCATAGCCTGAAACAGCATAACCGGTTCCATCAACATACTGATCACCAGCGAATGCCGGAACAGCGAATGCCAGCGTTGCTGCAAGGGTCAGGGCAAAACGTTTCATATAGGTCAATCCTCTTGTCCTTAGGTTTCAAGGTCACCCGCATTCCGGGTCTGACCAGACAATAAGCGATTTCAGGGCTCAGAGCAGTCCTGCTCGCGGCGCTGTGACGTCCGATGAAGAAACGTGAGAGTATTGGCGCCGAATGTTACAAAATGAACCACAGATGCGGGGTTGGACTCGGCGCTTTGCAATATTAGCTGTTGCTGCGGACAGACAATGCACACCAGATTTGCTGAGGAAGGCAAGAAATGAGCGAGCAATCGACCTATACCCCGCCAAAGGTTTGGACTTGGGACAGTCAGAATGGCGGACAATTCGCCAATATCAACCGCCCCATTTCCGGCGCGACGCACGACAAAGACCTGCCTGTAGGACGCCATCAGTTCCAGTTGTATTCGCTGGCAACGCCAAACGGTGTCAAAGTCACGGTGATGCTGGAAGAACTGTTGGCCCTTGGCCATGAAGAGGCCGAATATAACGCCTGGCTGATCAATATCGGCGAGGGCGATCAATTCAGTTCGGGCTTTGTCGGGGCAAACCCGAACTCAAAGATACCCGCGCTTTGGGACCGGTCGGGGGATGAACCTGTGCGCGTGTTCGAAAGCGCCTCGATCCTGTTTCATTTGGCCGAGAAATTCGACGCCTTTCTGCCGAAATCCGGTCCCGAACGGACTGAGGTGATGAACTGGGTATTCTGGCAGATGGGCAGCGCACCTTATCTGGGCGGCGGGTTCGGCCATTTCTATGCGTATGCGCCCGAGAAATGGGAATACCCGATCAACCGGTTTGCAATGGAAACCAAGCGCCAGTTAGACGTTCTGGACAAGCAACTGGCGGAAAATGCCTATATTGCAGGCAACGATTACAGCATTGCCGACATGGCCATCTGGCCCTGGTACGGTCAGTTGGTTCTGGGACGTCTGTATGACGCCGCCGAGTTTCTGGACGTCGAATCCTATAAGAACGTTATGCGTTGGGCCAAAGCAGTCGACGAACGCCCCGCAGTACTGCGCGGTCGCATGGTCAACCGTCCCTTCGGTGAAAAGCACATGCAGCTTCACGAACGCCACGAGGCCAGCGACTTTGAAACCCGCACTCAGGACAAGCTGGAACCTGCAGCGGAGTAACGCATGGGCCTCGCAGCTTAATCTGCGGGGCCTTATTATTGCAGAATTGGTGGTTTATCCGGGTCGCTGCCCGGTGCTATCTGCGCATATTCGGACGTCTCGGGCTGGGGCAAATCGAACCTTAGCCCAACGCGCGCCAACGCTGCGGCAGCCGAGTCGTGCGCTGAAAAAAAACCGACATCCATGGCCCCAGCTTCGATACCCGAAAAGGTCAACGCTTCGGACGCAGCTTTGGCCAGCGCAGCCTCAGCCCCGCTCACCGCTCCGACAAAGCCCAGCAGATGACCTGTGCCACCCTCAGACGTCTTTGTGCCGACCAGATATGCCGCCTGCGCCAGACCTACGGCCGTTGCCAGTTTGGCGTCCAGGGCCGTTAACAGATCGTCGGGCAACCCAACGGGGGGTAGGAACTCGGACAGGTGTTGCTGCACTTCCTCTGGCGCGTGCTGCAAAGTCGTAGCCAACCATCCAAGGGCCTCGGACGGGATCAGCATGGACGATGGCGCGACCTCAAGGTTCAGACCCAGACCAATCCCCTGACCGGCCAGCATGTTGGACAAAATCCGCCCCGACAAAGCAACATAAGGCACCGGGCGTTCCGCAAATCGGGCAAGCCGATCTTCCCGATCGAAGGCCAGAACAAACCGGCCGTCAGCCACATCGAACAATTCGGGCGAGATGTTTTCGTCTTTCGCCTCTTCGGTCAGCAAAAGAAACAACTCGCTATCCGCTAGCCGTTCAAAAAAGCGCAGTCGGGCAGCATCGTCCAGTGGGGCAGCCTCCATCGCGGAATGGGCGGCATCCAGAGCTGTTGTGTCAGTCATTCAGAACCTCTTGCACCCGCGCACGCAAGACCGGCAGAAGGTCGGCCTCGAACCAGGGGTTTTTCTTCATCCATGCCGTATTCCGCCAAGACGGATGAGGCAAGGCAAAGACGCGCGGCGCATGGTCCCGCCAGTTGCGCACCGTTTCCGTCACCGAGCTTTTTGTGCCAAGGTGATATTTTTGCGCATGGCCCCCGACCAGAACCGTTAACGGCATTTCGCCCAGCGCTTGCATCACCCGGTCGTGCCAGGTTTGCCCGCAGATCGGCGGTGGAGGCAGATCGGCTTTGCGCACATCATATCCGGGAAAGCAGAATGCCATTGGCACAATCGACACCTTTGAGCGGTCATAGAATGTCGGTTCATCAAGCCCCAACCAATCCCGCAGGCGATCCCCGGAGGGGTCGGTAAAAGGGCGACCGGATTCGTGAACGCGTGCGCCGGGTGCCTGCCCTGCAATCAGAACCGAAGTTCCTTTGCGGAACCAGACCACCGGTCGAGGTTCGTGCGCAGTGTGCGTGTCGGCAAACCTATCGGCGCAGATCCTGCAGGCTGCGATGTCTTTCTCGAGTGTATTCATCAGATCGCAAGGTTTCCTGCATCAAAATGAGTGACGGTTAGATCAAAGGATAGACAACGCGCCTTTGGACGCCAACAGATGGAAAAGTCACAATAGCAACAGCATGCAAGCGAACGCATTGATCCCCCCCCTCATTTTTCGACATAATGCAGCACGCGTGAACGCGGCATCACCGGCTTGGTCGGTGCAATAAAAAGACATATGTAGCAGGCCCAGTATGCTTGAGTTTGAGAACGTCAGTAAGTCTTTCTGGACCGGGACGCGCCGCAAGGTGATCCTGGACCGGGTGTCGTTCAGGGTTGAGCTTGGGAAATCTCTGGGCGTGCTTGCCCCGAACGGCACTGGCAAAACAACACTGATCAACATGATGGCCGGGTTAGAGAAACCGGATGAAGGCGTGATCCGCAAGTCCTGCCGGATTTCGTTTCCGATGGGGTTCACTGGTGGCGTTGCGAACAAGCTTTCGGCACTGGAAAACGCGCGATATATCGCGAAAATCTATGGCATGGATCCCGATTACGTCGAAGCCTATTGTAAATGGCTGTGCAATCTGGGCGAGTATTTTGACCAGCCAATGGCCACGTATTCATCGGGCATGAAGGCCCGTTTCACCTTTGCCTTGATGCTGGCACTTGATTTCGACATGTATCTGATTGACGAAGGCATGCCCGCCACCACGGATGTCGAATTCAACAGGAAAGCCGGTGACATTCTGAGGGAAAGGTTGCGCACGACCACGTTGGTCATTGTATCCCACAGCCCTGCAGTGCTGGAAAAATTCGCCCGTCAGGCTGCCGTTCTCGTGGACGGTCAGCTTTACATGTTTGACACCTTGGAAGAGGCTAAGCAGCTATATGACTACCAAACCCAAGGCTAGCATCTACAACCTGCGCCGCAAGCGCAAAGGCTCTGGCGACCCTGAAGCGCGCGCTGAGGCGATCTCGCGTATTCGCAAGGCAACGAAGGCTCCGGCCGCCGCAAACGAGTCGCAGACTGCTACAGAAATCGACGAGATCAAACGCGAAGGACTGACCGGACGGCAGCTTAGGGTGGCACGACGTCTTGCTCAGAAAAACGGGCTTGCCGCGACCTCGGATTATGATGCCGTACGTCTTTTGCGGAAAAAAGGTATCGACCCGTTTGAACGGGCTAACCTTTTAGATCTGGCCGCTGAAAAGAAACGCACTGAGGGTGAGACCAAGGACAAAATCACCATCCAACTGCCCCAAACGTTTTCTGAAGCCGCTCAAACCCTGCCTGGCCCCGAAATGAACCCGGCAGAGCGTCGCGAGATTGAGATCAAGGAGATCCAAAGGGACATTGCTCGCAGACGCAGGCGCAAGCTGATGGCATTGTTCGCGCGCCTCGCTGCATTTGTTTTGCTTCCGACGCTAATCGTGGGCACCTATTTCTATCGCTACGCGACCCCAATGTATGCCAGCGATTCGGCTTTCTCGATTCTTCAGGCCGATGGCGGAGGCGCATCGTTCCGTGGGTTTTTGGCCGGTACGCAATATGCCACAGCGCAGGACTCGGTGGCGACGCAGGAGTTCTTGGAATCCAAAGATGCCCTTCTTCGGTTGGATCGGGACATGGGCTTCGCCGAAATCTTCAAACAGGAGTGGATTGATCCAATTCAGCGCCTGTCGCCTGATGCCAGTCTGGAAGAAACCTACAAGCTGTTCAAACGGATGATAACGATCGGATATGACCCAAGCGACGGGATCATACGGATGGAGGTTGCCGCCCCATCGGCCGAGCTTGCCGTCGGTCTGTCCGAGCGCTTGTTGTCCTATGCTGAAGAAACGATCAACGGACTGACCGAGTTGAAACGCGAAGACCAGATGCGCGAGGCCCGCGCCGGATTCGAGTTGGCCCAGGCCGAGCGCCGAAAAGCGCAGGAAGACTTGATCGAGTTGCAGTTGCAAGGTGCTTTGCTGGACCCTGAAAACGTGATCGCTGGTCTGCGCGGGCGCATCAACGCGCTGGAAACCGAGATTCAAGACAAAGAACTGCAATTGGCTGCTTTGCTGGACAACCTGCGGCCCAACCAAGCCAAGGTCGATGGCGCGCGTGCAGATATCCGTCGTCTTGAACAAGTCCTGGATGAGCTTAATGCACAGATGCTGGATGTCTCGGCAGGCGAAAATTCGCTTGCCCAGCTTAGCGTGCGCCTTCAAATGGCTCAGGCCGATTTGATTGCCCGGGATATGATGCTGCAAAACGCTATGCAGCAAATGGAAACCACCCGGACCGAGGCTAACCGTAAGGTTAGATATCTGACAGTCTCGGTTAATCCTGTGCCCAGTCAGGACCCCACTTACCCGCGCAAATTCGAAAATACGATTTTGGCATTCCTGTTGTTTGCTGGTATCTACCTGTTGATCTCGCTTACCGCGTCGGTCCTTCGTGAACAGGTATCCTCGTAAGACACATGAAACATGTAAAAATCTCCGATCTCACGGTCGGCAATGATCTGCCTCTGACAATCATTGCCGGCCCCTGCCAGCTTGAAAGCGCCGATCATGCCCAAATGATCGCCGGTAAAATGAAAGAGGCGTGCGATGCCGCGGGCGCGCAATATGTGTTCAAGGGCTCGTTCGACAAGGCCAACCGCACCTCGATAAATGCCGCCCCTGCTTTGGGGTTGGAAAAGGGGTTGTCCGTTCTGCAATCGGTCAAGGACAGCATCGGGGTGCCAGTTACCACCGATGTACATGAGAAAGAACAATGCGCCCCAGTGGCCGAGGTGTGCGATATCCTTCAGATCCCTGCGTTTCTGTGTCGCCAGACTGCCTTGCTTAAGGCGGCAGGCGCAACAGGCGCGGTGGTGAACGTCAAGAAAGGACAGTTCCTGGCCCCTTGGGACATGCAAAATGTTGCTGCCAAGATCGAAAGCACCGACAACCACAACATCATGTTGACCGAGCGTGGCGTCAGCTTTGGCTACAACCGTCTGGTGGTCGATATGCAATCGCTACCGGAAATGGCGCGAACCGGGTATCCGGTGATCATGGACGCCACGCACACTGTGGCTCAACCCGGCGGTTTGGGCGGCGCATCCGGTGGCCAGCGCGAATTTGCGCCTGTTATGGCGCGTTCGGCCGTTGCTGTTGGCGTTGCTGGCGTCTTTATGGAAACGCATCAGGATCCGGACAATGCGCCATGTGATGGCCCGAATATGATTTACCTGGATCAGATGCCTCAACTGATTGATACATTGATGCGATTTGATACGCTTGCCAAAGCCAATCCGATTCAGATTTAACAACCGAGATTCTTGATGACCAAACCACTCCCCGAGGTGACCCCGAACACCTGGACATTTCTGCGCGACGCAATGATCAAGCCAACGGGTTTTCGTGAATACGACGCGCGTTGGAAATACCCCGAAGAGATCAACTTGCCGGGCATGACAGCGCTGGGTCTGGGTCTTGGTACACAGATGCGTCGCCGCGGAATCGCGCCGGTGATCGCGGTTGGCAACGACTATCGAGACTACTCTCTTGCGATTAAGAACGCGCTGATCCTGGGGCTGATGCAGGCGGGGATACAGGTCAAGGATATTGGCCCGGCACTTAGCCCGATGGCTTACTTCGCGCAGTTCCATCTGGATGTGCCTGCGGTTGCGATGGTCACGGCCAGCCACAACCCGAACGGCTGGACCGGGGTTAAAATGGGGTTTGAGCGTCCGTTGACCCATGGTCCCGATGAAATGTCCGAGCTGCGCGACATCGTTCTGAATGGCGAATGTCAGCCGCACGAAGGCGGTTCGTATGAATTTGTCGACGGGGTGAAAGAGGCGTATATCGACGATCTGGTCGGCGATTTCAAAATGTCCCGCCCGCTTAAAGTCGTCTGCGCGACGGGCAATGGAACTGCGTCGGCCTTCGCACCCGAGGTCTTTGAACGGATGGGGGTCGAGGTTGTACCCAGTCATAACCGGCTAGATTATACCTTTCCCAACTACAACCCCAACCCCGAAGCCATGGAGATGTTGCACGACATGGCCGACAGCGTGAAATCCAGCGGTGCCGACATGGCGCTCGGGTTTGACGGTGATGGCGATCGTTGCGGCGTTGTAGATGACGAGGGCGAGGAGATATTTGCCGACAAGGTCGGAGTGATCATGGCTCGCGATCTGGCCAAGCTGTACCCGAATTCCACCTTTGTGGCCGATGTGAAATCCACCGGCCTGTTTGCCAGTGACCCCGAGTTGCAGGCCCACGGCGTCAAAGCGGATTACTGGAAGACGGGCCACAGCCATATGAAGCGGCGGGTTAAGGAAATCAATGCGCTAGCTGGTTTCGAAAAGTCGGGCCACTACTTCTTGGCTGAACCCATCGGGCGTGGTTATGATTGCGGGATGCGCGTGGCGGTTGAGATCTGCAAGCTTATGGATCGAAACCCCGACAAAAGCATGTCTGATCTACGCAAGGCCCTCCCCAAGACTTGGTCGACCCCGACCATGTCACCCTACGCAGCGGATACCGAAAAATACGACATCCTAAAGCGTCTGGTCGACAAGCTGGTCGCCAAATCCGAAGCTGGCGAGACTTTCGCAGGGCGCAACATAAAAGAGGTGGTCACTGTCAACGGAGCCCGTGTCATTCTAGACAATGGCAGCTGGGGATTGGTTCGCGCATCGTCCAACACGCCCAATCTGGTTGTCGTATGCGAAAGCAGCGAAAGCGAAGAAGAGATGCGTGCGATTTTCGCTGATATCGACGCCGTTATTCGAACGGAACCTGGCGTCGGCGACTACGACCAAACCATCTGAACCGGCAAGGGGGGCACTTTACGCCCCCTGCCCTCTCAATCTGCGCCCAAGAGTTTCAATAACCCTTTTGCAGCCTCTTCCTGCAGCTTGTTTTTTACCGCATCTTCGATGCTTTCCGTGTCGGTCACCGTAACTCCAAGCTCATCGCCAACCTTTTCCAGAACTTTTTGCTTGGCATCATCCTCCAACTCTTTGACTTTGCCCTCTGCTGCCGCTTCAAGTACTTTGCTTAGGTCAGGTTGGATCGATGGATTGCTCCAGGGGCCGACAATTCGAACGGGTACCGAAAGCCCCTGACCTGCGTTAGCCTGCAATGCTGTAGGGGTGAAAAGATAATCAATGTCACGCGCGCCAATGCCCACACGCCCCTCACCATCCGCACGGAAATTTTTGAGTGACATCAACAAGTCGTCGTTCCTAAGCACGCCTTGATCCAAGGTGAAACTTGCTGAAAGGCTGTTGAAGACGGTTGTCCCACCCGTTTCCGAGCTGCGCCCCATCAGACGGTCCAGATCAAATCCGCTGATGACCCCGGCGCCAACATCCAGCCGCCCATCGCCGCTGAGCGACCGCATGATCTGATCTTCGGTTTGGCCGACACCGAGGAACTTGAACGAACCTGTCCCGGTCCCCGACAGGCGATCGACACCTGCAAGCGCAGTCAAAGCCTGTTCGATGTCGATGCCCTCGGCCTTGAGGTCACCGCCGACCGACAATCCGCTTCGGTTATTGGCTACGACCTGCCCGGTCAACTGACCTGAAAACAAGCTGGCCGGATTCATCTGCAGAACTGCGCGCGACCGATCAAGGTTCAGCGTCAGATCACTGGGGCCCAGGGTCAGTCCCGGAACCACAATCGAGCTGGCCTTCAGCCGAATTTTCCCGTTCGCCAGTGCCAAAGCCGATGCGTCGATAGGATCGGTGGACCACCCTGTGTCATTAACCGGGCCTGTGCTTGTTCCGCCTGACGGACCTGCCGGGGCCGCGTTGTATTTCGACAGGTCCAAGTCACCAGCGTCCAGCCGTGCCGTGATTTGTGGAGGATCCGAGATCAGAATATCCGCCTCGCCGGTCACTCGGTTTTCGTCCAGTTGAGCAACCATATCGCGAACAGAAATGCGACCATCCTGCGTGTAAGTCATATGCCCCGATATGTCTGCTGCCGTCCCCAACCCCAGTGGTACGCCAACACCAGCTTGACCAAAAGCTGCCAGCATCCGCTCGGTGTTTTGCGTTCTGACGTGGAAATTGCCGTCCATCTCACCAGCGAGGTTAACGCGGCCATCAAATCGCACGTCTCCGCCGGGTGCGGTCAACGTCACGGTCAAAGGCGTCGCAACACCCGAAGCATAGGCGGGAAGGTCAGGAATCGTCAGATCGACGTCCACAGCGCCACCCGGCACCGTCATTTGGGCTTCGAGGGTCATAGGCGCACTCGGGTCCGGCCAACTTGCGGCCAGATCGACATTGTCGAAATCATACCGAGTGGAACCATTCTCGACATAGACAAGCCGCGCGTTCGTTAACTGCAGACGGTCCAATGTCACCGCGCCTTGCTGCCCTTGCGCTGGGGTCGCTGCTGCGCTGGTGGTGCCCTCAGTCGGGGTTGCCGAAGTGAACTCCCAGTTCCCGCGCCCATCCGACAATTCCAGCCGCAGTGTCGGGTTTTCGGCAATGATCCGTTTGATCCGCAAATCGCCCCCCATCAGCGCCGCCGCGTCAACGCCCACGGCCAGGCTTTGGGCGCTCAGCATCGGATCGGAGCCTGCCCAAGGCGCGTTGCCAAAGGCAACGGGGCCGGTTTCCATTCCCAAGACAGGCCAGAACGATAAACGGACATCGCCCGACAGGTTCAGATCGCGCCCGGTTTCCGCTTTGACCTGCTCAGCCAGTATGGATGCCAACTTGTCACCTGGCATCAGTAGCAAAGCGCCGATTACCAGCCCAAGCACCGCTATAAAAAGGAAAACAATGCGCAACAGCCATTTCATTTTTCTGCTCTCCGCCCTTCGGCTTGTTTGGAAATGATCATTCTTGGCCTTCAGTGCATTTGCAAGGGGAAGCGTTCCCCACTATATGCCGCGCCATGAGTACAAACCCGCCGAACCTCCGCCCCGACCTGGCGCCTGCCGCCCGGATCACCGAAGCGCCCCGCGCGAACCAGCCGACCATTGGTATGGTGTCGCTGGGTTGCCCTAAGGCTTTGGTGGACAGTGAACGCATCCTGACCCGTCTGCGGGCGGAAGGGTACGGTATTTCTCCGGACTATTCAGGGGCGGATGCCGTGATCGTGAACACCTGCGGGTTCCTTGACAGCGCCAAAGCAGAATCACTGGACGCAATCGGAGAAGCTCTGGTCGAAAACGGCAAGGTTATCGTCACGGGCTGTCTGGGGGCCGAGCCGGATTACATCCGCGAGCATCATCCGCGCATCATGGCCGTCACCGGGCCACATCAGTATGAACAGGTGCTGGACGCCGTGCATCAGGCGGTTCCACCAGATCCCGATCCGTTCGTAGACCTGCTGCCCGCCGCCAGCGTGCAATTGACCCCGCGCCATTACAGCTATCTGAAAATATCCGAGGGCTGTAACCACAAGTGCAAGTTCTGCATTATCCCCGACATGCGCGGTAAGCTGGCCAGCCGCCCGGCCCACGCGGTGCTGCGCGAGGCCGAAAAACTGGTCGACAATGGCGTGCGCGAGCTGCTGGTGATCTCTCAGGACACGTCGGCCTATGGGTTGGACCGCAAATATGACGTGAACCTGTGGAAAGATCGCGAGGTCCGCAGCCACATCACCGATCTGGCGCGCGAGCTGGGGCAATTCGATGCCTGGGTACGCCTGCACTACGTCTATCCCTATCCGCATGTGCGCGAGTTGATCCCGCTGATGGCCGATGCAGGCTGCAACGTGCTGCCTTATCTGGATATTCCATTCCAACACGCCCATCCAGACGTTCTGAAACGTATGGCACGCCCGGCGGCGGCGGCCAAAACGCTAGACGAAATCGCCGCGTGGCGCGCGACCTGCCCCGATATCACCCTGCGCTCGACCTTTATCGTCGGCTATCCCGGTGAGACCGAGGCCGAGTTCCAGACTTTGCTGGATTGGATGGACGAGGCGCAGCTGGATCGTGTTGGCTGCTTTCAGTACGAAAACGTGGACGGGGCGCGCTCGAACGATCTGCCTGATCATGTCCCGGCCGAGGTCAAACAGGACCGCTGGGAACGCTTCATGGAAAAGGCGCAGGCGATATCCGAGGCAAAGCTGGCCGCAAAGGTTGGACAAACGCTGGACGTGATCGTGGATGAGGTCGATGACGAGGCCGCCACCTGCCGCACCAAGGCCGACGCGCCCGAGATCGATGGCAATTTGTTCATTGACGAAGAGTTCGCGGATCTCAAACCCGGCGATATTGTCTCGGTCGTAGTGGATGAAGCGGGGGAATACGATCTCTGGGGCAAACTGGCCTGATCGGTCACTGATTATAGTCGAAGCGTGAGCCGAGTTTATTGGAGATCAACCACTCGGCGCCCCACATAGACATGAGACCTCAACACGCAAGAAGGAGGGTTATCATGACTAAACTGCGTCCCTTCGCGGCGAAATTAGCAGTGGCAGTGCTTGCCGCTCAACTGATTGCGGCCCCTGCCGCCGCTGACTACCGACATGGCAGTTCGGCCAAAGTTACGCTTTCCGGGGTGAAATCCTTCGGCATTTCGCATCGCGGAAAAGCGCGGGTACATCGGCATTTTATCGCGCCGAAAGTGCATAAACCTGCTGCAAAAGCAAAATTACATCACGCGAAACCGGTAAAAAAGCACCACCGATCGTCGTTCAAGCGGCACAAAAAGAAATACTATAAATACTATACGCCGCGACGCCATGGGTTTCGGCATCATAAATTCCATCGTGGGTTTGCAAGATATCGAATCAAATAGCCCACGTCAGATCAGTGTGATCAGGCCAATAACCCATACAACCCCGGCGGCAACGGCTGTCAGCGCAACCGCCGCGCTGGCGGCGTCCTTGGCTTGACCAGCCAATATGCTGTGATCGGTGGATGTGTGATCTACAGCCCGTTCGATCGCCGTGTTGAACAGTTCGGCGACCATAACCAATATGCCCAGCACGATGATTAGCGCGCGCAGACTGCCTGTAAGAGGCAAAGTTACCGCAAGCCCAGCGGAAATGAGATTAGCCCAGCCCCAAACACGAAACGAATACTCGTCGCGCCACGTGGCGGCCAGTCCTTGCCAACTCCAGACTGTGCGGTGTTTTAATCGGATCAGAAAGTTTTTCATGCGCCCTCTGCATAACAGTAGAGCGGACAAAACCTCAATCCGGGGGCTGCAGGCAAGAAAAAACCGCCCAAAGGGCGGCACGTTTCTGGAAACGGGCGACCCTGCGAAGGTCGCCCGCGATATGGTTATTGTGCGACCGGGTCACAAACTGTCTGACCTGCTTCGGTCGTTGCCAGCTGAGTACCCGCAGGGCAGCTTGGGTTTCCAACCTTGTCGTATTCAGGAGTGATATAAACCGGTGCCGGTTCTTCCTGTTGCGAACACGCGCCCAAGATCAATGCAAACGCGCCAACTGTAGCGAATTTCAATTTCATGTCCGTCATTCCTTTATTAATTTCCTGATATTCCCCAGAAATTCGGGGCCAGTCTCAAAATACGACTTCGCTGGCGAATTTGCAACAAATCCGATCACAAAAATGTGAGGCCAGCAATTCTACGCCGTTGTGGCGGAATATCCGACCGTTGCTGGAGTTTCAGAGGATTTGAACTAGAACCATCGGACAACACACGCCAAGAAAAGGAGCAGCCAAATGTCAGATGCGCCAATTATCGCTCAGAAAGCCCCATACCCGGTCGAGGTGACCGAGGGCAAAAACTACTTCTGGTGTGCGTGCGGACAGTCTAAGCGCCAGCCGTTTTGCGATGGGTCTCACAAGGGAAGCGGTATTGAGCCGGTAAAATACACCGCGGAAAGCACCAAGAAGGTGTTTTTTTGCGGGTGCAAACACAGCGCTAATCCGCCGCTTTGCGACGGATCCCATTCAAAGCTCTAAGCCTTCAAGGCGTTCAAAGTCTCGGCATTGGCGCAAAAGCCGGGGGCCTTGTCGGCCCCTGCTTGCTGGTCCGCAAGCCATCTGGCGCATTGACCGCTGCATTTCGAGGCCCTGCATCGCGTCACCATAGTCGCGTAGTCATCTGTACTGAGCCTGCCCTCTGCCATTGCCTCCGACAGCGATAGGTCGATACATCTGGCCATAGACCGCGTAAGCCAGAAATGCATCTCCACTTCGCCTAGAACGTCCCGCATTATTGGGTCTCCTGCATTTGTTGCACCTTTAGTTCTGCAAACCGCTCTCGGTTTGGGCAGGTCTGCGGCGCGCATACCGCATTTTGAGCATCAGACAGCCAGTCTGGGCATCGTTCGGCCCAATTGCATCCCTGACAGGATCTCACCATTCTTGCCCAATCCTGCTGACTAAGACGCCCTTGTCGGTGAGCCGAAGTCACATCTGTGCCTGTCGCCTTTCCCATACGCAGCACCAGCCGCAGATGAGTCATAACGTTCCCTAATTTTTGCATGACATAGCCGCCGACGAGACCAGTTGAGAAAACAGATCCTTATTGCGGCAATATTCTGGTGCCGACGGCGATGTCGCGTCTTGCTCCATTAGGGTTTTGCAATGTCCGGGATTTCCGCATTCCGCGCAACGCAGCACCGCCTCTGATATCTGATCGATCGAGACATCCCCCCGGATCGCCGCATCTTCAAGGTCGATACCGACCCGCGTTGCCATTCGATCAACGAGACTTGCGTGCTGCTTCAACGTTTCTCGGCTGGGCATTCGGCATCCTTTCCCTGACACGTTTTGATCAGAGTATCCGAAAGCTGCTGCCACGCCCTTGACTCAGGTCAACACTCTGCAACGATCTGGTCCAGATATGCTCGTGTTGCATCCTGAACGCGGCGGAACCGGTCTCCGCCCAGTTTTTTACCACCATACCAACGCGTTACGATGATAACGTGCCCGTCCAAAGCCGCACGTTCCATCATCCGCAGAATAACCATGGCAGCCCCGGCTTCACCGTCGTCCGCCTTTAACGCACCCGTCGGCAGTGTCGCAGCCCAAGTGTTGTGCGTTGCCTTGGCATAACTCTTATCCGATTTCAGCGTCTTCAGAACGACTTCCACATCGGCCCGCGATGCGACCGGAGCACCCGACACGGCGTATTTTGATCCCCGGTCAGTCAGAACCACCCCCAAGCATTTCAACCCGGTCATTGCGTCAACCCAAGCTGGCGCGCTGTATCCACCACAACCTGAACCCGTTTTGCATTGGGCGGATGAGTGCTTAGAAAACTGTCTTCGGGGTCTAGAATGCGATCGAAGTACTTGGCCCCAACAAGTGGGTTATAACCTGCCTTGTAAGTGATAACGGTACCAAGCGCGTCGGCCTCGAGCTCGAAGTCCTTGATATAGACTTGCGCCCCGACCTGAGCACCTAGCTTCTGCGCCTCTTCCACATCTGCACCTTGCGCCCCGCCAAGCCGGGCCAGTTCACCAAAAATGGCAGCACTTTCGCGGGCATTCACCGATTGCCGGGGAATGTGCCGCAGGATGTGATGGGCGGCCTCATGCCCCATAACAAAGGCCAATTCATCCGCATTCTCAGCCGACTGAATCATGGCCCTTGTAAAGATGATTACCGGCTGATCCTTATCGTCCAGCGTTTGAAAGGCATTTGCGGGGGCTTTTGGGTTCAGGTCAACAACAATGGTAAAGTCGCAATTCCTGACACCTTCCCGTTTCAGGCATTCACTGCGAGCCTGTCGGCCCACCCTCCGGCTGATCTCCTGAAAAGCGGTTGCCTGAACCGCAAAACCGGCAGAATCCTGTTGCCAGTCTTCAGCGGGTTGAACACGCAGCGTATCGGCTGTGCAAGCTGCCAACACCACAGGTAAAATCAAAGCAATCAGACGGCGCATTCATCATCCCTTTAAACAGTCCTGCCGCTTTTTTCGACCATAGCGCGCCCAGAATAAGACCGCCACTGGTTGAATGCGTTTGAACGGGTTGCAATGGCGTTAAACGCCCGGCAATCTGATCACATGTTTTCGATTGAGCATGAATTCGACTCGACAGTGATTACTCTGGTGGACGAGGGCCGAAAGCCTTTGCAGGAGGACGTAATCATCAACAATTTTGCCGAATGCGTCACGCTGGAACAACTGGATCCACGGACCGACACAGTGCAGAAAATCACACTATCGCCCGAACAGGTTCGCGATCTGGCTGCTGCCCTTGACCTGCCCGAGGGGGTTTACCAAATCCACGAGACACCGGATCAAGGGTCATAGACAAACAGCTTGTCCCGTGATGTCTGCCCTCGCCTTAGTTTCAGCGAAGTCGCCGGAACGCCTAACGCAATCGCAAGAACCCGGCGCACTGCGTCGTTGGCCTTACCTTCGGCGGGCGGGGCGGTGACGTAGACGCCAATTAAACCGCCATCAAGCGTGATCCGGTCCAAGGCAGCTTTGGGTGTTACCTTCACGTTGATCTCGGCCCCCGGAAGAGCAATGCCGGTTAAATCCGGCACGTTTTGCAGTTTTGGCTTTGCCATGCGGACCTCCTGTCCCCAAACACCCTTGTACCCTATGGCGTGGGATGGAAATGATCCTCGCAGTCCAGCCGTTTGCTCTTGAAACCTGCCAGATGGTCAACCAGATACAATCTGTCTATGTGAAGGAAGTTAACATATGTCCTTGAAGAACCCGGCCGCCCTTGAGTTTCTGCAAACGCGCCGGTCCCGGCCCGCAAAGACGCTGGTCGCCCCTGCCCCGACCCGAGAAGAGCTGTTGCCTTTGCTGACAGCCGCCGCTCGCAGCCCCGATCACGGCAAGCTGGAACCGTGGCGGTTTATTGTGATCGAGAAAGGCGCGATGCCCAGGCTTTCTGCCCTGACACAGACCTGCGGCGAGCGTTTGGGCAAAACTCCGGAAGATATCAATAAGACCCGCAGCCAATTCGACATGGGTCAGTTGGCTGTCGCTGTGGTTGAGGTCCAAAAACCGTCTGACAAGGTGCCTTCAATCGAGCAAACGTATTCGGCAGGCACGGTTTGCCTTGGCTTGCTAAACGCGGCTTTGGCGGCCGGTTGGGGGGCAAACTGGCTGTCTGGCTGGCAATCGCACGACCCCGAGTTCTGCCGCGAAGCTTTGGGTCTAAAGGACAATGAACGGATCGCAGGCTTTATCCACATCGCCACAGAATCTGTCACACCGCCTGAACGCCCTCGACCCGACGTGGCCGCGCTGATCGAATGGGTGTTCGAATGATGATCCTCAACGCGTTCTTCGCGGCGCTTGGTCAGATCGGCGACCCGAAGTTCCGCTCGGTCCTTTTGCGCGGTGTCGGGTTAACGATCATTCTTCTGATCGCGAGCTGCGCAGCGGCGATTTGGTTGATTAACTGGTTGGCAAGCAGTGAAATCTCGTTGCCTTGGATCGGTACAGTCTCATGGCTGAACGACGTGCTGAACTATTCGGGCATCTTTGTCGTTCTGGTGCTGCCGGTATTCTTGATGATGCCCGTCGCCTCGGCCATAATTTCGATGTTTCTCGAAGAGGTCGCGCAGGCGGTCGAAGACAAGCATTATCCCACGCTGCCCGCCGTACCCGGCATCCCGTTTAGCGACGGTGTCCGAGATGCGCTCAGCTTTATGGGCGTGCTGATTGTGGCCAACCTTCTGGCGTTGATCCTTTATGTGATCTTCTCGCCTTTGGCTCCGTTTATCTTTTGGGCCATGAATGGCTTCTTGCTGGGACGGGAATATTTCACTCTGGCCGCGATGCGCCGGATCGGGCGCGAAGAAGCGCGGAAGCTGCGCGCAAAACACACGTCAACCATTTGGCTTGCCGGCACACTGATGGCCATCCCGCTGTCAGTACCGCTAGTGAACCTTGTGATTCCGATCATCGGTGCGGCTACATTCACCCACATCTATCACAAGCTGTCAGGGCCGACGCCCTGACAGTTATCCC
This sequence comes from Ruegeria sp. YTSC325, assembly GCF_059609525.1. NCBI lineage: Bacteria > Pseudomonadati > Pseudomonadota > Alphaproteobacteria > Rhodobacterales > Roseobacteraceae > Ruegeria > Ruegeria sp. YTSC325. The sequence continues at coordinate 137,685 of NZ_JBXWLY010000004.1, read as the reverse complement.
CTGGGTTCCAACTGGTTCAGCCAGTCGAAATCGCGGACCGAGATCACGCCGGAAACGATGATCCCGGCGATAATCGCCCACAGCACCACGGAAATCCCGGTGGTGATCCACATCTTCTTTTTCATGTGGTGGACTTCCGGCGCACCCGCATGGGTACCCGGCACGATCTCGTTCAGATCCCCCTGCGTCTTGATACGAATCGGCAGCACGATCAGCAACGTCATGAACCAGATGACGGCAAACAGGACGAGTGCAGCAGTAATGGTCATGACATCCTCGCTTCGGTTAAACCTGTTCTAGCTCGACCAGACAGCCGTTAAAGTCCTTGGGGTGCAGAAACAGCACCGGCTTGCCATGCGCCCCGATCTTGGGCTCACCAGATCCCAGCACGCGGGCGCCAGTTTCCTTCAGATGATCACGGGCCGCGATGATATCCTCGACCTCATAGCAGACATGGTGGATGCCGCCAGCGGGGTTCTTTTCCAGAAATCCGTTGATCGGGCTGTCATCGCCCAGCGGATACAGCAGTTCGATCTTGGTGTTTGGCAGTTCGATGAACACAACGGTCACCCCGTGATCGGGCTCGTCCTGCGGTGCACCGACTTTGGCGCCCAGCGCGTTGCGGTACTGCGCCGATGCGGCCTCTAGGTCAGGCACGGCGATGGCGACGTGGTTCAGACGACCAATCATGGAACTCTCCTCTGTTCTCTGCGTTGCAGCGGTTATGGGGCGTGTCCGGGCAAAGAACAAGTGCGCCAAATTGCCGTTAACGTCGTGTTAGCCAGAAGTTCCTAGCCTGAAGGCATCTGCTGAATAGGAGTTCTGCCATGGACGATTCGAACCCCTTCACCTCGCCCGCGCAGCCAACGGCGACGCGGCCGCTGCTGGGTCAAACGATTTTGGTTGTCGAAGACAGCCGCTATGCCTGCGATGCGATACGCCTGATGTGTTTGCACTCTGGCGCACGTATTCGACGCGCAGATTGCTTGAAATCGGCCCGCAGACACCTGCAGATTTATCGCCCCTCGGTAATTCTGGTCGATATGGGCCTGCCTGACGGGTCAGGCGCTGATTTGATCGCCGAACTGACCGAGGCTGTGCCACGGATCGGTGCCATTCTGGGTATGTCCGGGGATGACTACGCACAGAAGGATGCGCAAACCGCAGGGGCCGATGGATTTCTGGCCAAACCCCTAAAATCACTTTCCTATTTTCAGAAGTCGATTTTAGAGCGTCTGCCCGCGGACCGCCGCCCTCACAGTCTGCACGCTGTCCGGGACGAAGTTATACACCCGGACCCAATGGCCTATCAGGACGATATGGCCCATATCGCTGATGTTCTTGCCGGGCCGAACGATCACCGAAGTTTGGACTATGCGGCGCAGTTCTTGCGTGGCGTTGCACGCGATGCCGAAGACACGATTCTGGCTGAAGCTGCCAGCAAACTTGCTGAGTCACGCGCGAGTGGCACTCCGGTAACGGCACTTGCGGCTCAGGTGGCCGGCATTGTTCAGGCGCGACTTGAACAGCGCGAGGCCATCTGAGATGGCAACCGCCTATTTTGTAACCGCAGGTTTGGTCTGCCTGTGGGCTTATTGCCAGGCAAGACTTGCAGCACGCGATATTAGGGCAGCCCGCGACGAGGTCAGCGATCCGCTGGAAAAGACCGGACGGATATAGCTTGGCGTACAGAAAAAACCCGCCGCAAAGGATGCGACGGGTTTTTGTTATTCCTGCGGGATGATCCTCAGTCCCAGTTCCATCAACTGATCCGAGCTTGGATCGGACGGAGCGTCCATCATCAAATCTTCGGCGCGCTGGTTCATCGGGAACATCATGACTTCGCGGATGTTGGCTTCATCCGCCAGCAACATCACGATCCGGTCGATACCTGCAGCACAACCACCGTGGGGCGGCGCGCCATAGTGGAAGGCGTTGAACAACGCACCAAATCGAGATTTCACCTCATCCGCACCATAGCCTGCCAGCTCAAAAGCTTTCAACATGATCTCGGGCTTGTGGTTCCTGATCGCACCTGAGACCAGCTCATACCCGTTGCAGGCCAGATCGTACTGATAGCCGCGCACGTCCAGAGGGTTGCCGTTCAGCGCCTCCATCCCGCCCTGCGGCATCGAGAACGGGTTATGTTCAAAGTCGATCGCGCCGGTTTCTTCGTCCTGCTCATAGATCGGGAAATCGACGATCCAGGCAAAGGCAAAGCGGTCTTTTTCGGTCAGGCCAAGTTCCTCACCAATCACATCACGCGCCTTGCCCGCAACCTTTTCAAAGGCTTTCGGCTTGCCGCCCAGGAAGAACGCCGCATCGCCGACACCCAGACCCAGCTGCTGACGGATCGCTTCTGTGCGTTCGGGGCCGATGTTCTTGGCCAGCGGACCTGCAGCCTCCATCCCTTCGCCCTGATCGCGCCAGAAGATGTAACCCATCCCCGGCAGGCCCTCTTTCTGGGCAAACGCGTTCATGCGGTCACAGAATTTCCGGCTGCCACCAGTCGGCGCCGGGATGGCGCGGATTTCGGTGCCGTCCTGCTCCAACAGCTTCGCGAAAATCGCGAAGCCAGACCCGCGGAAGTGGTCGGAGACCACTTGCATTTTAATAGGGTTCCGCAGGTCGGGCTTGTCGGAGCCGTACCACAGCGCCGCGTCCTTGTAGGAAATCTGCGGCCAGTCCTGATCGACCTTGCGGCCACCGCCGAATTCCTCGAACACACCGGTCAGAACGGGCTGGATCGTGTCGAACACGTCCTGCTGTTCGACAAACGACATCTCAAGGTCCAGCTGGTAGAAATCGGTGGGCGAACGGTCAGCGCGCGGGTCTTCATCGCGGAAGCACGGCGCGATCTGGAAATACTTGTCGAAGCCCGACACCATGATCAGCTGTTTGAACTGCTGCGGGGCCTGCGGCAGCGCATAGAACTTGCCCGGATGCAGGCGCGAGGGCACCAGAAAGTCACGCGCGCCTTCGGGCGAGGACGCCGTGATGATCGGCGTCTGATATTCGCGGAAGCCCTGATCCCACATGCGGCGGCGCATCGAGGCAACAACGTCCGAGCGTAGGGTCATGTTCTGCTGCATCGCCTCGCGGCGCAGGTCCAGATAGCGATAGCGCAGGCGGGTTTCCTCAGGGTATTCCTGATCACCGAACACCATCAACGGCAGTTCGTCGGCTGCGCCCAGCACCTCTAGCTCGCGCACGTAGACTTCAACCTCACCGGTGGGCAGTTTCGGATTCACCAGTTCCGGGTCGCGCGCTTTGACGGTACCGTCGATGCGGATACACCATTCGGAGCGTACTTTTTCCAGCTCGGCAAAGGCGGCGCTGTCGCCGTCGCACAGAACTTGGGTCACGCCAAAGTGATCGCGCAGGTCGATGAACAGCACGCCACCGTGGTCGCGAACCCGATGCACCCAGCCGGACAGGCGGACGGTTTCACCGACATTAGCGGCGGTCAGAGCGGCGCAGGTGTGGCTGCGATAGGCGTGCATGGATCATATCCCTTCGGGCGCAGAATTCGTCGCGCCGATACACCCCGTCGGGCCGCGAAAGTCAAGGCAGGTATCCCGCTCAAAACGGCCTTTGCACGTTGCCCGAGTAGAAATAGATGCCCAGACCGACCGCAAAGATGATGTTCCCGGCAATTGCGTGCAGCAGCACTGCGTAGAAAAACGAACCGCGCCTGCGATAGGCCCAGGTGAACAGCAGCCCGCCCGCAAAGGTCATGATGGCGACGATCCAGCTCCAGTACATCAGGTGAGCCAGCGAAAACAGCGCGGCGTTCAGTAGATAGGCCGCGCGCTCGCCCGGCAGAATTGCATGATAGCGGCGGAAGAACAGCGACCGGAAGAGTAGCTCTTGCGGTAGGGCCGAGACAATCGGATAGAACATGCAGATCACCAACAGCATCTGCGGCCGTTCGCGCAGCAGGAAAAAGGCCGCCTCGGGCCGGGCGATCATGACCACGGCCACACAGAACCCGGTCATCAAGATTGCGAAAATGGCGACTTCGGTCCAGGACCAGTTGTACGGGTTGTATCGAAGCTCTGCCCACGCAAATCCCGGCGTGTAATGCAGCAGGACGATGCCGATGGCCGTAAAGGTAAATAGCGACGGAAACATCCAGTTCGGCGGGAGAAACACCGCGATCAACACCGGTACTGCAACAAAAAACAGACAGAACTCGAGCCGCAACCGCAATAGCGGTGCCGCACTTTCGGCCCAATCGGTTTGTTTGCTCACTGTATTGCCAACTCCGCCCGGATCAGACCACGTAGAGAGTTTCCGACATAGAGTTTTTCCGCGTTTTGCAGATCGGTCAAGGTCACCGGGGCCGCGGTAACCTGTTTATTATCCAGCAATTCTTCGCGCAGAATGCCAGGCAGGACGCCGCTGAACAACGCAGGTGTCAATCGCCGGCCATCCGCCATGTGTACAAACAGGTTGGTGATCGTGCCCTCACACAGTTCATCGCGCTCGTTCAGGAACAGCAACTCATCTATCCCCGGTGGCAGCGATGCGCGAGCGTCATCGTACAAAGCGCGCTGCGTTGTCTTGTGCTGCAACCATACATCCGAGGCCTGCAGACGCTGGTCCGCTATTGCCACCCGCCAGAGCGGCGGGTTCTCGGCCAGTGCGCCGGTCGTCACCTCTACAGCGCCCGCTGCGTCCAGCGTCAGGCGACAACGCAGAGGGGATGGACCCGCGACACCTTCCAAAGCGGCAATAGCTCGGTCCCGATCAAACGGCACTCCTAGCGCCGCAGCGGAGCGACCCATGCGGGCCAAATGGCGATCACGGCGCACAAACCCCTGCCCCGGCCGGAAGGCCAGCGTTTCGATCAGGCGGAAGTCAGGATCATCTGGCGGGCGAAGCGGGCTTTCCATAGCGCCTCCTCATATTCGGATGGGGCGGTGCTGTCCCAGACCACGCCGCCGCCCACATTCAGTGTGGCCTTGCCGCCCTCGACCATCAGCGTGCGGATGGCAACGTTAAATTCCGACCGCACATCCGGCGCGGCCCAGCCGATGGCACCGCAATAGATGTCGCGCGGCCAGGGTTCGAGGTCGGACAGAATCTCCATCGCGCGGATTTTGGGCGCGCCGGTGATCGAGCCGCAGGGGAAAAGCGCCATCAGAATGTCCGAAAGCTCGGCCCCCAGATGCAGCTGCGCCTGCACCAGCGAGATCATCTGATGCACGGTCGCATAAGTTTCGACCTTGAACAGTTCGGGCACGTTGACCGAACCGGGCAGCGCCACACGGCTGATATCGTTGCGCAGCAGGTCGACGATCATCAGGTTCTCCGCCCGGTTCTTTGCATCGGTCGACAGGAAATCGCGGCGGCGGGCGTCTTCGGCCAAGTCTTCGCTGCGCGGTTGGGTGCCTTTCATCGGGCGCGTTTCGATCAAACGGTCGGCATCGGTACGGAAAAACAGCTCGGGCGAGCGGCTGAGCAAGTCAGGCAACCCGTCCTGCTGTACGAGCGCGCCGTGGCCCACGGGCTGACCCGCCGCCAGCGCGGCATAAAGCGCAGCGCTGGCGCCTTCGAGCATCAGGTCAATCGGAAAGGTCAGGTTTGCCTGATAGATATCGCCCGCGCCGATGGCCTCGTGCACTCGGTTGAAGGCGCGCGTATAACGCGCTTCGTCCCAGCGAGGCGCGAAACCGGTCACTCCACCCGCAGGCGCAGGCAGGTCGCTTTGGGCTGGCGCGTCAAAGACGCCAAAGCACAGCAATGGCAGGCGGCGGCCCTCGGGCATCCGCGCGGACAACCTCGGCTCCAGCGCATAACCAAGCTCATAGCTGGCATAACCGGCCAACCACGCACCATCCGCGCGCGCGGAATCCAGCGCCTCCAACGCGTGGGGCACGTCCTCCGCGCGGTCGGCGCGGATCACCTGCGTGGGCCGGTCAAAAGTGGTCCCTTGCCCGGCCGGGCCCTGATCGAAACGAATACGCACCTGCATCCTCATTTGCCGTGCTGCGCGGTATAGAGAATACGGTGCCGAGGGAAAGAGGGGAAAGCGGCAATTTCCCCCCTGTTTCCGATACCCCTTGAACCTTTTCGCGCTGTCCCTATAACGCAGGACAATTTGGGCGCTTGGGGGTGCCCTGACTCGCGAACAATTGAAGGAACGTGGCCATGCCGAGAAGAACCGACATCAAGTCGATCATGATCATCGGGGCGGGCCCCATTGTCATCGGTCAGGCATGCGAGTTCGACTATTCCGGCGCTCAGGCATGTAAAGCGCTGCGCGAAGAAGGCTACCGGGTCATTCTGGTGAACTCGAACCCTGCCACGATCATGACCGACCCCGGTCTGGCCGACGCCACCTATATCGAGCCGATCACCCCCGAAGTTGTTGCCAAGATCATCGAGAAAGAGCGCCCCGACGCGCTGCTGCCCACCATGGGCGGGCAGACCGGGCTGAACACTTCGCTAGCGCTGGAAGAGATGGGCGTGCTGGATAAGTTCGGCGTCGAGATGATCGGTGCCAAGCGTGACGCCATCGAGATGGCCGAAGACCGCGCACTGTTCCGCGAGGCGATGGACCGGCTGGGCATCGAAAACCCCAAGGCCGAGATTGTGACCGCCCCCAAGGACGCGGACGGCAAGAAAGATCTGGACGCGGGCGTAGCGCTGGCGCTTGAGACGCTGGAGACCGTCGGTCTGCCCGCCATCATCCGCCCCGCCTTTACATTAGGCGGCACCGGCGGCGGCGTAGCCTATAACCGAGAAGACTATATCCATATTTGCCGCACAGGCATGGATGCGTCCCCCGTGGGTCAGATCCTGATCGACGAAAGCCTGCTGGGCTGGAAAGAATATGAGATGGAGGTGGTGCGCGACACCGCCGACAACGCCATCATCGTCTGCTCCATCGAAAACGTCGATCCGATGGGTGTGCACACGGGCGACTCGATCACGGTTGCCCCGGCCCTGACGCTGACCGACAAAGAATACCAGATCATGCGTAACCACTCGATTGCCGTGCTGCGCGAGATCGGGGTCGAGACCGGCGGATCGAACGTGCAATGGGCGATCAACCCGGTCGATGGCCGGATGGTCGTGATCGAGATGAACCCGCGCGTGTCTCGCTCGTCTGCGCTGGCGTCCAAGGCGACCGGCTTCCCGATTGCGAAAATCGCCGCGAAACTGGCCGTGGGCTACACGCTGGACGAGCTGGACAATGACATCACCAAGGTCACGCCCGCCTCGTTCGAGCCGACCATCGACTATGTCGTCACCAAAATCCCGAAATTCGCCTTCGAGAAGTTCCCCGGCTCGGAACCCTACCTGACCACCGCAATGAAATCGGTGGGTGAGGCCATGTCCATCGGCCGCACCATCCACGAATCGATGCAAAAGGCGCTGGCCTCGATGGAATCTGGCCTGACCGGCTTTGATGAAATTGAAATCCCCGGCCTGAACGTTGGCCTATGGGATGAAGCCGACGACAAGGCCGCCGTGATCAAGGCCATCAGCCAACAGACACCGGATCGCCTACGCACCATCGCGCAGGCCATGCGCCATGGTCTGACCGACGATGAGATTTTCGGCGTAACCAAGTTCGACCCGTGGTTCCTTGCCCGCATCCGCGAGATAATCGACGCCGAGCGTCAGGTCCGCAAAGAGGGACTGCCCGTCACCGAAGACGGTATCCGCAAACTGAAAATGCTGGGCTTCACCGACGCGCGTCTGGGCAACCTGACTGGCCGGGACGAGGCCAATATCCGCCGCGCCCGCCGCAACCTTGGTGTGCACGCTGTATTCAAGCGCATCGACACCTGCGCCGCCGAGTTCGAGGCGCAGACACCCTATATGTACTCGACCTATGAGGCCCCGATGATGGGCGAGGTCGAATGCGAAGCCCGCCCAAGCGACCGTAAAAAGGTTGTCATCCTCGGCGGTGGTCCCAACCGGATCGGTCAGGGAATCGAGTTCGACTATTGCTGCTGTCACGCATGTTTCGCGCTGACCGAACAGGGCTATGAGACCATCATGGTCAACTGCAACCCCGAGACCGTCAGCACGGACTATGACACCTCGGACCGCCTGTACTTTGAGCCGCTGACCTTTGAACACGTCATGGAAATCCTGTCCAAGGAACAGGAAAACGGCACGCTGCACGGTGTGATCGTTCAGTTCGGCGGTCAGACCCCGCTGAAACTGGCCAACGCGCTTGAGGCCGAAGGCATTCCTATCCTTGGCACCACGCCCGACGCCATCGACCTTGCCGAAGACCGCGAACGCTTCCAAGCGCTGGTCAACGAATTGGGCTTGAAACAGCCCAAGAACGGCATTGCCTCGACCGATGAACAGGCGCTTGAGATCGCGGACGAGATCGGTTTCCCGCTGGTGATCCGCCCTTCTTACGTGCTGGGCGGACGCGCAATGGAGATCGTGCGCGATATGGAGCAATTAAAACGTTATATTAACGAGGCCGTAGTGGTCTCGGGCGATAGCCCCGTTCTGCTGGACAGCTATCTGGCCGGCGCGGTCGAACTGGATGTCGATGCGCTGTGCGACGGCGCTGATGTGCATGTGGCCGGCATTATGCAGCATATCGAAGAGGCCGGTGTGCATTCGGGCGACTCGGCCTGTTCACTTCCGCCTTACTCGCTGTCCAAAGATATCCTCGACCAGATCAAGGATCAGGCGTTCAAACTGGCCAAGGCGCTGAACGTCGTGGGCCTGATGAACGTGCAGTTCGCGATCAAGGACGATGAGATCTACCTGATCGAAGTGAACCCCCGTGCTTCGCGGACCGTGCCGTTCGTCGCCAAGGCGACCGACAGCGCGATTGCGTCCATCGCGGCGCGTATCATGGCTGGTGAGAAGCTCTCGACCTTCCCGATGCGCCCTGCCTACAAAGAAGGTCAAGACACCAAGATTGCCGACCAGATGACGCTGGCCGACCCGGACATGCCGTGGTTCTCGGTGAAAGAGGCGGTGCTGCCCTTCGCCCGCTTCCCCGGTGTCGACACCATTCTGGGGCCGGAAATGCGCTCGACCGGCGAGGTCATGGGCTGGGACCGCGACTTCCCGCGTGCCTTCCTCAAGGCGCAGATGGGCGCTGGTATGGTTCTGCCGTCTGAGGGCCGCGCATTTATCTCGATCAAGGATGCCGACAAAACACCCTCGATGCTTGAGGCGGCGCAGGTGCTGACGGCACAGGGCTTTACGCTGGTTGCCACGCGCGGCACGCAATCATGGCTGGCGGAACAGGGTGTGGCCTGCGAAGTAGTCAACAAGGTCTATGAAGGTCGTCCGGACGTGGCAGACATGTTGAAAGACGGTCAGGTACAATTGGTGATGAACACCACTGAAGGTGCGCAGGCGGTCGAAGACAGCAAAGCCATCCGGTCGATCGCGCTCTATGACAAGATCCCCTATTTCACGACAGCGGCCGCCAGCCATGCAGCCGCTTTGGCGATCAAGGCGCAGGCCGAGGGCGATGTCGAGGTCAAATCTCTTCAGGGCTGACTCCCGCACCAGAATAAAGCAAAGCCCCCGGTCGATGACCGGGGGTTTTTCATTTAAACAACAGGTTGCGGCGCGGACTTTCGCCGGTATTCCGGCAGGAAGAACACCATGTAGAACACCGGCGCCGCCACCATGGTCAGGATCGTGGCAAAAGCCAGTCCGCCCATGATCGTCACCGCCATCGATTTGAAGAATGCATCCGTCAACAGCGGCGCCATCCCAAGAATGGTGGTGATCGCTGCCAGCATCACAGGACGCAGACGCGAGACCGAGGCTTCAATGATCGACTCGCGCAGCCCTTTGCCGGTTTCGCGTACCAGATCGATCTCTTCGACCAGAACGATTCCGTTCTTGATCAACATCCCCGAGAGACTCAGCAGCCCAAGCAGCGCCGTAAACGTGAAGGGCAATCCGGTGCCCAGCAAGCCCAAGACCACCCCATTGACCGACATAGGCACAAGCAACCAGATGATGATCGGCTGACGGATCGCGTTAAAGATCAGCACCGAGATCAGCACCATGATCAGCAAGCTCAGCGGCAGTTGACGCCCAAGGCTTTCATTCGCTTCGCCGGCATTTTCGAACTCACCACCCCATTCCATCCGATACCCTGCAGAAAGGTCCATGCTTTCGATGGCCTCACGGACCTCGGAATGGACCTGAGCCGCCGTGAATCCCGCCGGAATATCCGCGCCAACTGTGATGGTCAGAACCCTGTCCCTTCGGTGCACAAGCGTGTTCAACGCCTTGTATTCGAACCCATCCACCATCTGTTCGATAGGAACAAAGCGCTCGGATTGGTCCGAGAACACGACCTGGTCCACGATCGAATAATCTCCGTCCGCCGGTCGACGCAGGATGATCGGGATCAGGCGATCCCTTTCGCGGAAAACGCCGCCCGTGATTCCATCGGTCGAAAACTGTAGCGTGGCCGCAATATCCTCGCGCGTAACACCCGCCGTCTGCGCACGTTCGGTCGCATAGATCGGCTGGACGGCCAACGACTTTTCACGCCAGTCATGATGAACGTGTAGCGCGTTTTGCGACGCATCCCGCATCCGCAACACAGCCTCATCCGCAAGCTGGCGCAGCACAACCGGGTCACTGCCCGAGAAGCGGGCCTGGATCGGATCGCCTCCGCCCGGACCAAAGATCAGTCGTCTTGTACGAAACTTTCCTTCAGGAAATTGCGCCTGACCAAATTCCGCAAGTTCGGCACGCAGCGGGGGGATGTCCTCCAGCGTCCTGGTACGGATGATCAGGTGGCCGTAACTTGGATTGGGTTTTTCTGCCTCATAAGTTAGCAGGAAACGGGTCGCGCCCTGCCCGACAAAGGTGGCGACGGACACTACATCATCCCGGTTGGCCAGCCACTCTTCGAAAACCGCCATATCCTCAGCGGTCCGCGCGATCGGCGTTCCTTGCGGCAGGTTGTAATGGACGAAGAACAGCGGCGTGTTCGAGTCGGGAAAGAACTGCTGTTTCACCAGCCCGAACCCGGCAAAGCATGCCACGGTGACAGACACCAACAAGGCAATCACCAACCAGCGGAACCGCAATGCCCATCTTAGGATCGCTCCGTAGACGCGGAACATGATACCGCCATAGGCATCAATTGCACCAGCTTTACCCTGCTTGAAAAAGTAATGTCCCAGCATCGGAGTAACCGTCAGGGCCAGAATCCAGCTCAGCAAAAGTGATATTCCGATGACGGCAAACAGCGAGAACATGAACTCTCCGGTCGCGTCCGGGCTTAAGCCTATCCCGGCGAAAGCCATGATGCCGATGATGGTCGCCCCCAAAAGCGGAATTTGGGTTTTGGACGCGGCCTCGTCCGCTGCATAACGCGAGTTTTTGCCCCGCAACATTGCGATTTGCATTCCTTCGGCGACCACGATGGCGTTGTCGACCAGCATACCCATCGCAATAATCAGGGCCCCTAGGGAAATCCGTTCCATCTCGATGGAAAACAGCGCCATGAACAGCAACGTCCCGACAACGGTCAGCAACAGCGTCGAGCCGACGACAATCGCGGCCCGCCAACCCATGAACAAGGCCAGGACAAGAACGACGATTGCCACCGACATCGCAAGGTTCAACAGAAAATCGTTCGAGGCTTGCTCGACGACCACGTGCTGCTGATAGATCGGCAGGATTTCGACACCGTAGGGGATTTGCCCGTCAAGTTCGGCGAATTTCTCGTCTGCGCGCTTGCCAACCTCGACAATGTTCTCGGTCGACAGCCCCGCAATGCCCAGCGTAAAGGCTTCTTCCCCGTTAAAGCGGATGATGACATCCGGGTCGGTCTGGCGGCCGCGGTACACATTTGACATGTCAAACAGGTTGATCACCTGCCCCTGCGATCCAACGGACAGACCCGCAATGGCCGAAACAGTGTCGGAGCCTTCGGCGGTCAGGACCGTTGTTCGGTCATCTGCAGACCGCAACGAGCCTGATGCGTTCACCGAATCCGCATTGGCAATCGCATCGTTGATTGCCTGCAGCGGCACGTTCTGATTGACCGAGATTGCCAAGTCCGGTTCGACGAAAATCGCCTCTTGCGGCAGGCCCATGACTTCGACATCGGCCACTCCTTCGACCGTCAGCAATTCGCGCCGCAGAAACGTGGATAGTTCGTGTTTTTCAGCGTCCGAAAAGCCATCCGCAGTGACTGCATAGAAAAGGCCGAACACGTCGCCGAATCCATCGTTGACCAGCGGCTGGCCGACTCCGGACGGCAACGCCCGGGCTGCGTCGCGAACCTTGGCGCGCAGCTTGGTCCAGACTTCGGGCAGCTCGGTACCGTCATAGGTTGACTTGATCTCAACCTCGATCAGCGAAAATCCCGGCTGGTTGAGCGAGGTGATGGTTTTGACCTCTCCCATCTGCTGAATGGCCGATTCCAGTGGCTCCGATACCTCCAGAGCCACCTGCTCGGCCGTTGCGCCGGGATACTGCGTGGCGATGACAGCATTCTTGATGGTAAAGGCCGGGTCCTCCAGTCGCCCAAGCGACAGAAAACCCCAGATGCCGCCGAACAAGGCGATCAGGATGATCAACCACGTATAGATTGGCCGGTCTATGGATGCGCGTGCGATATTCATGCGTCCGCCCCTTAGTTCGCAAAGCCGGCAAAGCGGCGTACGGCTTGCCCGTCGATCAGCGCTCCGCCTCCGGCAACCACGATTTCATCGCCATCCTCCAGCCCGGACAGGACGCTTACGTCACCCGATGCCGTGGGTTCAATGGTCACGGGGACCCATTTGACACTGCCTTCATCCGCGCCGACGGGCGAAAAGACAAAGACACCCAAAACACCTTCCGCATCCGCAACAACCGCTGTGGCCGGAACAACGATACCTGTACGTTGGTCCTGCACCTGCACATTCACCGTTACCGATGACCCCGGAAGAATCTGCAGACCTTCTGGCGGTGTCAGGCCGAATTGAATACGGAAAGTCTGACCGACGCTCGACGACTCGGCGTCGAATTCCCGAATTTGCAGAGGGAATACTTCGTCACTGACAGGGAATTTCGCCGTGATGGTGATGTCATCCTGCTGGCCCGAGCGCTGGAACAAAATCTCGGGCACGTCGACTTCGATGCGTAGCTCGGACATGTCATGGATACGCACAATCGGTGTCCCCGCCGAGACGGTCGTAAAGGATTCCACTGCCCGGCTTGAAACCAGAGCATCAAAGGGGGCTGTTAGCGTTGCCTGCTCTAGATCATAAAGCGCATCGCGCACCGCAATATCCGCCAGCTGAGCCGCTGTCTCGGCATCATCCACAGCAACTTGACTTGCTGCAGTTCCCCGCAGACGGGACAAGCGCGCCAGCGTCCGGTCCGCCTGATCTTTCTGCAGCACAGCCCGGTCGTAGCGACGCTGGAATGGTTCACGATCCAGTTCCGCAATCAATTCGTCTTTGGGAATCACGAAACCTTCGGTTACCGGCATATCAACGATTTGCCCCGCCACCTGAAAAGCCAGATCAACCGTCTGTCGCGCTGCGACCCGGCCAAAGAACTGCCGCGAAAACCCGGGCGCAGTTTCTTGCAAAACCATCAGCTTGACCGGCTTGGCAGCACTTTCTGCCATGGCCGTGGTGGCCAGCATGGTCAGGGCGAGGCCCAAAACAGAGATCAATTTCATTTCTTCAACCCCTCGGGTATTCCCGTTTTCAGAATGTTTTCACGGATTTTCCGGGCAAGCCGGGCGAATTCGGCCGTTTCATCAGGCGTCAAACCGGATGCGCGCTGAAACAGCGCCCCGGCCTCGGCCACCAAAGTCTGGCGCATCGCCAACCCCTTGTCGGACAACACCAACAGCCAGGCTCGACGGTCGTCCGGATCGCGCTCTCGCGTCAGGTATCCTGCCGTTTCCAAAGCATCAGCAGTAGACGTGATTGTGGATGGCACCGTCAGCATATCCGCCGCCAAAACGCCCATACGCTTGGGTTGGTCCAGTTTTATCACCATGTGACACTCTTGATGGGTCAGTTCGACCTCCATCAAATCAAAGCTCTCTTCCAGCTTCCAATAGAGGGCATAGACCCCCATCATGGCCTGCATTTCGGGGCTTAGTCGCTTTACCAGTGCGCTGTCGTCGAATGTCATGTGTCGAATCCGTTGCCGTTCACAGGGCGTCATATACTTCAAAAAATGAACTATTCAAGATTTGAAGCGCATTGACGCCGCAACTTTGATATTCCCTTGGGTCAATCTCTCTTGAACTAACCTTGCGTTGACTGCATTTTGGGCAAATCCGAAAAACGCAGGGGCAACAATGTATACGCCAGCAATCACCGGCACCGGTGTGTTCACGCCAGACAACGTCATCACCAACGCGGAACTTGTTGCCGCCTTTAATGCATACGCCGATAAGGTGAATGCCGAAAATGCCGACGCGATTGCTTCGGGTGAAGTGGAACCCCTGCAGCATTCATCGGAAGAGTTCATTCTCAAAGCGTCAGGCATCGAGAACCGGTATGTGATGGACAAGACCGGCGTGCTGGACCCCGACGTGATGCACCCCTTGCTGCGCCAGCGCAGTGATGATGAACCCGGCATCATGACTGAGATGGCCGTGGATGCTTGCAAAAAGGCGCTGGCCCAGGCCGGGCGCGCACCAGAAGATGTGGATCTGGTGATCTGCGCCGCCTCGAACCACGAACGGGCCTATCCGGCGATTGCGATCGAAATCCAGCAGGCGCTGGGGATCAAAGGCTTTGGCTTTGACATGAATGTCGCCTGTTCCTCGGCCACCTTCGGTATTCAGGCGGCCGCTGACATGATCAGGTCAGGGTCAGTGAAATCCGCGCTGGTGGTCAATCCCGAGATTTGCTCGGGCCATCTGGAGTGGCGCGACCGCGATTGCCATTTCATTTTCGGAGACGTAGCGACCGCCACCCTGATCGAGCGTGTTGAAGACGCAAATGGTCCCTATTTCGAAATCCTCTCCACCCGTTGCGCAACCGAGTTTTCGAACAACATTCGCAACAACAACGGCTACCTGCGCCGTTCGCGCCCCGATGGCGTAGTTGATCGCCGCGACATGCAATTCATGCAGAACGGCCGTAAAGTCTTCAAGGAAGTGCTTCCGATGGTCAGCAAGCACATTGCCGACCATATGGACTCCGAAGGGCTAAACAGCTCTGACCTGAAACGCCTGTGGCTACATCAGGCGAACAAGACGATGAACGATTTCATAGGCAAAAAAGTTCTGGGCCGCGAGCCCGTACCCGGCGAACAACCCAATATCTTGCAGGACTACGCCAACACGTCCTCAGCAGGGTCGATCATCGCATTCTCGAAATACTCGGATGATTTCGCGGATGGAGAAGTCGGTCTGATCTGTTCCTTCGGGGCGGGGTATTCCGTAGGTTCGGTAATCGTGCGGCGGCACGGATAGTCAGCTCGATCCATCGCGCAACTCAAGAATTCACTTGCTCCAAAACCCTTTGGCGTGATGGATTGAAGTCAACTTGCCTTTGCACGCATTTGCTGAGTCAGCGACACCAATCATTCTGAGTTCACAAAATGGCAACCAAACCTAAAGCACGTGCGTCTCTGGAAGATATCCTGGCATCTTGTTCGGACGTTCTTTTCCCGGAATCTCTCGGCGAAGCTCCGGTTTCTTTGAACAGCCGCGCGTCAAACGGTGATACTGCGTTGCACGCCGTTCTTTGGCGCGACGACACCTACGCGGCCCTGACGTTGATTGCCGCTGGCGCTGACGTAAACGCAGTCGGCGACATGTCGGAAACGCCCCTTCACGTCGCGGTTAAGAAACAAAACCTGAGCGTTATTGAAGCGCTTTTGAAAGCGGGTGCTGATCCCCTTCTGAAACCGGAATTCGATCAGTCTGCAAAGGAATTAGCTGACGCGTTTGGTGGCGACCTTAAACGGCTTTTCGATTTCGATTAACGAAAAACCGGCGATCAACTCACGCTTTCTTCTTCCAGATGCAGCTTCATCTCGATCAGGACCTGTTGCAACAAGCTGGTCTCCTTCAACAAGCGCTTGGCCTCGTTGACGGTGATGATGCCGTCTTCAATAGCAGCTTGATATTCGGTCATCAGCATTGCAAACCGTTGGCTTAACGCGATGACATCCGAATTCACACCTCCGGTCCTGGGGGTATCCGTATTACGGCCATCATAGGACAGCGTGATATTTTTAAGATCCGCCAGGGCCGAGGTCACATGCGGAAAGTTCGAGACGGCCTCGAGCCGAGCAACCGCATCGACTGGCATAAAACGGTCCGCATGTTCCGCGTTGTCCGAATAGTACCGACCCAATGTTGCCTTGGACTTGCCTGTAATCTCGCAGGCCGATTCAATGCCGACGTCTTTTACCAACGCCTCGGTATGTTTTTTCAGATAAGCCCCGATATCTGCCATGTTTCAACCTTTACTGCCTGGCTTTCCCACGACATCTGCCACTATGGGGGAAAGGGTAAGGAAATTTCCCATACTCGAGTCATAATTGAAATGCCATAAATTGACTATCCCTCAGATATGCAGGGATTTTGTGAGTGAGTGGCGGCGTTTCCAGCCGGTAATGAGTGTTTGCAAGGCGGTTTTCTGGTCTTGCTCTGTTATGGCCGCATGATGGCCGACGGCGTCGCTGTTGTTGACGTGGGGGTATCCATCCCCAATGAGCTTTCGCTCGACCCTTGCAACGACAACGGCGACGTCGCTTATTTCTTAGAATTTGGTTACTTGCCCATGCGGATCAGGCGTTTTAGACCCGGGCACATGGCAAAACTGTACTTCAACTATTCAACCATGAACGCGGGCAAATCGACCGTGTTATTGCAGGCCTCACACAACTATCGTGAACGCGGCATGGACACCTATCTTATGACCGCACAGCTTGACGGTCGCGCGGGCGTGGGCAAGATCGCCTCGCGCATTGGCATATCTGCAGATGCGGACACGTTCGGGGCAGAAGATAATGTGTTCGACATGATCGAGAGCCGTCTGGCGCAGGGTAAGGTGGCCTGCGTGTTTGTGGACGAGGCACAGTTTCTGACCCGCGATCAGGTCTGGCAGCTGGCCAGTGCCGTGGATGATCTGAACGTACCGGTTCTTGCCTATGGGTTACGGGTAGATTTTCAGGGACAGCTGTTTCCCGGCTCTGCAGCCCTCTTGGCCTTGGCGGATGAGATGCGCGAAGTTCGAACGATTTGCGAATGTGGGCGCAAGGCCACAATGGTCATCCGTCAGGACGCGCACGGGAATACGATCACCGAAGGAGCACAGGTTCAGATCGGCGGGAACGAAACCTATGTCTCGCTCTGCCGCCGACACTGGCGCGAGGCGATGGGCGGTTAAACCGGCGTCAGCAGCGCCCGGCCTGCGATAAAGGCCGCAACATTGTCCAGCGCCAGGTAACCCATATCGGTGCGCACCTCTTCAGTGGCGGTACCCAGATGCGGGCAAAGGGTCACGTTCTCCATGTCGATCAGCGCCTGCGGAACCTTGGGTTCGAATTCGTATACATCCAGCCCCGCCCCTGCGATCTGTCCGGACTGAAGGGCTGCGATCAGGGCAGCCTCGTCCACGACTTCTCCGCGCGCGATATTGATCAGTAAGGCATTGGGGTTCATCGCCTCAAGTACCGGCGCATTGATCAGATGTTGAGTTTCCGCTCCACCGGGGACGGCCAGCACCAGAAAATCGACCGACGCGGCCAAAGCGGATAGATCGGGTACGAACTCTGCCGGGAATTCCAATTCCTTCGCACTACGCGACTGATAGGCAACCTGCATGGAAAACCCAAAGTGACAGCGCCGGGCAATGGCCTGTCCGATCCGACCCATGCCAACGATACCCACCCGCTTGCCGGTGACGTGGTGGCCCAGCATTTGCGCGGGATGCCAGCCATGCCAGCCCCCAGCCCTGACGATGCGTTCTCCTTCCCCGACACGGCGCGCGGTTGTCAGCAACAAAGTCATGGCGATATCGGCTGTGGCATCCGTAACGGCACCCGGCGTATTGGTGACCGCAATACCTGACGCGCTGGCCGCGTCCACGTCAATATGGTTGTAGCCGACGCCAAAATTGGCCAGCAGTTTGCAGCGCGGATCGGACACATCCGCGAATACCTGCGCCGAAAAAAGATCGCCAAGCGTTGGCATTACCACGTCGAATTCCGTCAAGGCCCGCCGCATCTCATCCGGTGTCAGTGGCGACGTTTCTTCGCGAATCTCCGCATCGAACTCCGTCCGTGCGCGCTCCATTACGGCGTCGGTCATGGGGCGTGTAATCAATAATTTCATCAGTGCATCCTCCCGCCGGTCGGAACCTCTCCATCCGGTCCGATCAGAACGATCTCGCCATTTTCGTCGGGCAGACCCAGAACCAGCACCTCGGACATGAACTTGCCTATCTGGCGCGGCGGGAAGTTCACCACGGCCATAACTTGCTTGCCCACCAGCGTAGCCGGATCGTAATGCGCGGTGATCTGGGCCGACGTCTTTCGCTCGCCGATCTCATCGCCGAAGTCGATCCACATCTTGATCGCCGGCTTACGGGCCTCGGGGTACGGCTCGGCGCGGATCACTTCACCCACGCGGATGTCGACCTTGAGAAAATCGTCGAAGGAAATCTCACTCACGGGACAGCTCCTTGGATCGGTCGGTCGCGGCTTTGACGGCGCGGTGCAGCAGGTCTGGGAAACCCTGTTCTTCGTGCATCAGCACCTCGAGCGCTGCCTGCGTGGTGCCATTGGGCGAGGTCACATTGACTCGCAGCTGCGCGGGGTCTTCGTCGGCGGTCATCGCAAGCGCGCCTGCCCCTGCAACAGTAGATTTGGCCAGCTTCATTGCCAGTTCATGCGGCAAGCCCTGCGCCTGCCCCGCAGCGGCCAGCGTTTCGATCAGGTGGAACACATAGGCCGGACCCGATCCGCTTAGGCCAGTCACTGCGTCCATCTGCGCCTCATCCGTCAGCCGGACAGTCTCACCAATCGCGGACAGCAGGTTTTCGGCCATGGTCACATCGGCCTCGGAGGCCTGTGCGTTGCCGATCAGCGCCGTGATGCCCTGCCGGATTGCTGCAGGCGTATTCGGCATCGCCCGTACGATCGGCGTGCCCGCGCCCAACACAGATTCAAATGTGGAAATCGACGTCCCCGCCGCGACCGAGACGAACAGGCTTCCGCCCCCGCCCAGCGCTTTGATCGCGGGCAATGCTTCGCCCATCATCTGCGGTTTGACGGCCACAAGCACCACGGCTGGGGCTTCGGGCAACGGTGTGTTGATATTGACGCCTTGTGCTTTCAACCAGTCCGAGGGGTACGGATCCACGACCCAGACTGACGACGCTGGTAAGCCATGCTCTAGCCAGCCAGCCAACATGGCCGATCCCATCTTTCCGCATCCCAGAAGCACAAGCCCCTGTTCCGCGATGCGCGACATGTCCATGATTGCCCCTCCCCATTATCTGGCTTGGGGCAAAGCTTTACGCGCGGCCGTAAGCCTCTGCAATGGCGACTTGCATCGCATCTTCGGGATCACGATTGCCCCAAGTGACCAGCTGGATCGCCGGGTAATAGCGTTCAGCGCTCAGGACAGCTGCAGTGATCATCGTGTCGATCTGTTCCGGGCTGGCCGTCTGACCACCCGCCAGAACCAGACCATAGCGATAGACCATCAGTTTCTGGTTAGCCCAATAGGTAAACGCCCCGGCCCAGCACTGATCGTTCATCTTGTTCAGAAGCTCATACAGCTCGCTTTCCCGCTCGGATGGCGGGTCCATTTCGAACGAGCACACCATGCGCAGGGTTTCGTCATAGTTCGACCAGGCCAGAGTGATGGAATAGGTGCGCCACTGTCCTTCGACAGCCATGGCGATCTGATCATCGCCGATGCGATCAAAATCCCAGTCGTGATGTTCGGCCAGGTGTTCAACAATATCAATCGGATGAAGGTCTTCTTCGAGAAACTGCTCGGATAGGGCCATAATGCCACCTCACTTATCTCTAGCAATTCGGGGCTGGCAGCGCCCCAGCGCTAGTTGCCTGCTCTACAAGCCGGGCTTCCCCCATGTGCCTGTACTAAATATGGTGCGCCGCGCGCACCCATCTGGCAACCCTATTTATTGGGGATAACAGCAATAAGTTGTGGACGAACAGCAACGGAGATCAAAATATTGGCGCCGAGCACAGCTTTGTCTTGATTTGCGTTTGCAGGGCAGCAAAATGCACAACACCGCACAATCTGGCCTCAGATTGCGCGGCGTTCTCTCTATCTTCGAATCTGTGCTGAGACGTTACTTGTCCAGCTTTGCCTCAAGCGCGGCGATACGCTGTTCCAAGGCTGCGTTTTCTTCGCGCGCCTTTTGCGCCATGGCGCGGACCGCATCGAATTCTTCGCGGGTGACGAAATCGCGGTCCGCCAGCCAGCGGTCGATCATCGACTTCATCGCATTCTCGGCCTCTTCCCGCGCGCCCTGCGCCACGCCCATGGCGTTGGTCATCAGTTGGGAAACATCGTCGAGGATCTTGTTGCGGGTCTGCATGGTTTTTCTCCGAAATCGCGGTTGTTCTCTATATGGGTAAACTTTGCGTCAGGCTCAAGGTTGACTTGCCCTGCAAAGCACGGGCAATGAGACGCACATGCAGGCTGTTCTGAATTTCCCCGATCTGTCGCCCGAACTGTTCTCGATCTCACTATTGGGGATGGAGTTCGCCCTACGTTGGTACGCGCTGGCTTATATCGCAGGCATCCTAATCGCGTGGAGGCTGGGGTCAGCGGCGCTGAAACGCCCCGCGCTTTGGGCGGATAACACGCCCCCGATGAAACCCCAGCAGCTTGAGGATCTGATCACTTGGATCATCCTTGGGGTGATTCTGGGTGGTCGACTTGGGTTCGTGCTGTTTTATCAGCGCGACTACTATCTTGCGAACCCGGCGGACATTTTGAAAGTCTGGCAGGGTGGCATGGCCTTTCACGGCGGTCTGCTGGGGGTGATTGTTGCCTCTTACATCTATGCGCGCCGTCACAAGATATCGGTACTGCCGCTGGCTGATCTCATTGCCCACACTGTTCCGCCGGGGTTACTGCTGGGACGGTTGGCCAACTTCATCAACGCCGAGCTTTGGGGCCGCCCCAGCGAGTTGCCATGGGCGGTAATCTTCCCCGGCCCTGCCGCGCAAGACTGCCCCGGTGTGCTGGTTGGCATGTGTGCACGTCATCCCTCGCAGCTTTACGAGGCCGCGCTGGAGGGGTTGCTGCTGGGGGCTGCGCTGCTGTGGCTGGTCTACCGCAAGGGCGCGCTGCGCAAACCCGGACTGGTTATGGGTGTGTTTCTGGCCGGGTATGGTGCGTCCCGGTTCATCGTTGAGTTCTTTCGGCAACCGGACGCACAGTTTATCTCGGCCGGAAACCCACTGGGACTGGCGTGGCCTATTGGCGAATATGGCCTGACCATGGGGCAGCTCTTGTCGCTGCCAATGATCGCGCTTGGCCTATGGTTCGCCCTGCGCGCGCGAAACGCGCGATGAGCCTGATTGACCATCTGCTGGAGCGCATCGCGCAAGACGGCCCGATGACCGTGGCCGACTACATGACCGAATGCCTGCTGCACCCGACGTATGGCTATTACACCACACGCGACCCTTTGGGTACGCAGGGCGATTTCGTCACCGCGCCTGAAATCAGTCAGATGTTCGGTGAATTAATCGGCCTAAGTCTGGCGCAAAGCTGGATGGATCAGGGGCACCCAGATCACTTCGTTCTGGCCGAGCTTGGGCCGGGGCGCGGAACACTGATGGCGGACATCCTCCGGGCCACACGCGGGGTCCACGGGTTCCATGGTGCGGCTGAAATCGTGTTATTCGAAGCCTCACCGACGTTGCGCGACATACAGGCAGAAACGTTGAAGGATTTTGCACCGCGCCGGATCACAACGCTCACCGACCTGCCCGACGCGCCCTTGTTTCTGGTCGCCAACGAGTTCTTTGACGCCCTGCCCATCCGCCAGTTCCTGCGCGACGGCCTGGCGTGGCGCGAGCGCCTTATCGGGGCTAAGGGCGAATCGCTGACCTTCGGACTGGGTGCTCAGGCGGATCAGGTCGCTCTGACGGACCGATTGCAAGACACGAAAGATGGCGATCTGGTTGAGCTTTGCGCGGCAGCTATCCCCATCCTGACCGTCATCGCGGGTCGAATCGCCAGCCACGGCGGTGCCGGTCTGATCGTGGATTATGGCGACTGGTATTCGCTGGGCGACACGTTTCAGGCCCTGCGCGGGCATGAGCGTGTGAATCCGCTGGATACACCCGGTCAGGCGGATCTGACCGCGCATGTGGATTTCGAACCTCTTGCACTGGCAGCACGTGCCGCCGGTTGCGCCTATTCCCGCCTGACCTATCAGGGCGTGTTTCTGGAACGGCTTGGCATTACCGCCCGTGCGCAAGCTTTGGCCAAACCGCTCGGCGGGTCCGAGCTTGATACGCTGGTGACCGCACATCGCAGGTTGACGCATCCCGAGGAAATGGGAAACCTGTTCAAAGTACTGGGGCTCTACCCCTCTTACGCGGCACCTCCACCGGGACTGGAACCATGACACTGGAAATACTGACCTCGGACATGCTGTCAGACGTACGCCACGGCTTTTTCAGCCGCCGTGGCGGAGCGTCATCAGGGGTGTTTTCCGGCTTGAATTGCGGCTACGGCTCGTCAGACCAGACCGAGGTTGTTTCGATCAACCGGGCGCGTGTGGCTCAGGCGATGGAGGTCGAGCCCGAGGCGCTTATTGGCGTACACCAGGTGCATTCTCCGACCGTGGTTAAGGTTGACGCACCGATGAACGGCGAGCGTCCACGCGCGGACGCAGTGGTCACAGCTACTCCGGGCTTGGCCCTGACCATACTTACAGCGGATTGCCAGCCCGTTCTTTTTGCCGACACCCACGCAAATGTTATCGGCGCGGCCCACGCAGGGTGGCGCGGGGCTTTGGACGGCGTTCTCGAATCGACTCTGGACGCCATGGAAGAACTGGGGGCAAAGCGCGAAAACACGGTCGCTGTGATTGGCCCGTCGATTTCGCAACAAGCATATGAGGTCGGGCCTGAGTTCCTGGATGATTTCGTCGCAGAAACGACAGAAAATCTGCGTTTCTTCGCAAATGGGGAAGGCGACAGGTTGCAATTTGACCTTCCCGCTTACGGTTTGCATCGCCTTCGACAGGCAGGCGTAGGCCAAGCTGAATGGACCCGGCACTGCACCTATTCAGACCCCGACAGATTCTATTCCTACCGGCGATCTACGCACGCCAAAGAAGCGGACTATGGCCGCCTTATTTCTGCAATCAAATTGTAGACCTAGACTGAATTGTGGCGATTTCGCCGCTTTTTTGCCACATTCTTTGTGTCTACCTGAGTCGTAACAAGTTGAGTTTTATTGTCCGCTCTCAGGTGTTTATCTGCCGATGCGCCAGCAGTGTGAGACAGTATGAAGAAAGAGGAGCTGCTAACCTTCATTTTGTCCTGAATTGATCCCGGATCAGCCTTATCGCTGCCTCAATATGGCGTCAGATTGGCATACCAAAGGGAAATGGGGCCCAAAAACCCCAGAGGAGCAGGACCAGATCATGAAGGTAAAATCTCGCTTTCTGAGCGCCGTTGTCGCGGCGACCAACGAAAAGACGCCGGAGATGCCGTGGAAAAGCATTTCCAGCGACTCGGTCAGGGTTGCCCGTCGTTTGGCGGAAGGGGTCTGATCGTGACGCCCAGGGTACCAAGCTGCCGGTTCCAGGGGCCAAGACGCGCATCGGAGGGGTGCTCCGGCCCGATGCGTGACCTGCCGCAGGTATTTTCCGCGGTCAGGTTCAGGGGCGTTGTGTGCGCGGGTAATTTTCGCCGGCGTTGTTGTGAGTTTGTCTGGGGGGTCAAGATGTTGACCAAAGGTGTGCTGAATACCATCACGTTGCGACGTCGGTTTGACGCTCGCCCTGAGGTCGCCCTTTCATTCAAAACAAAGAAAAAGATCGGTCAGACGGGCCTGTACGGAGGGTTCAACCTGTCTGCACGGATGATAGAAGGGACGGAATAAAAATGCCTATTCCACATTCGCTTTCGCGCGCGGCCAAAAACGCCGTCGATACTTCGGCGATGCTGCGGGATGCGCCAAGGGACAAACCAAAGGCGCAACTGCGGCGCTATGAAGTGAGCGCGCTGCTGCCAAATGGCGATATCTCTCAGACCCGCCATATCGCGCCCGCTTTGCCGATGTTCGAGGACGCATTCTGCGCCTTTACCCGAGGATCTTTAATTGAGACGGAAACCGGCCCGCTCGCGATTGAGGACCTGCTGCCCGGTGATACTGTACTGACGCAGGATGGCTCGTCTCAGACTGTGCTATGGAAAGGCTCTGTGACCCTGGTTCCCGGACGCGAGGATTCCCGAGGTCGGACTCGCCCTCTGACGCGGATCATGGCCGACACATTCGGGATGCAGAAACCTCTTTCAGGCGTTATCGCGGGCCCAGCGGCGCGGTTGGTTGGAACCCCGTCCCACCTGCGCCATCTGCACGGCAATGAGACCGTTTTGACCCCGGTTCACGAATTTCAGGACGGAATGAGCGTGGTCGAAACCCTGCCGCCAACGCCGATCGAACTGTTCCATATCTGTCTCAAGCGCCATTCTGTGATCAAGATCGACGGGCTGCAGTTCGAGACGTATCATCCCGGTGTCAATGCAGTTCGGATGATCAGCCATTCCTTGCGCTCGATCTACCTGAACCTGTTCGCGCATGCCGATTCGCTGAATGATTTTGGTCCGCTGCTGATGCCGCGTGCTGGCGACGGAGAGGTGGACGCGATCACAGCGTAAATTTTTGTCAGTGCTGCAGAGTGGGGGCTTTATGCAGATTCTTTTGGGTTGGGTGCTGTTCCTGATCGTTACAGCGATTCTTCCGCCATGTTGTTCCGCACATAAACGGATGCGCTTCAGGCCATCCGGTTCATGCGTTCTTCCAGAACATCGAACGGCACACCGGGCTCGTCCTTAGCGCCTCGAATCACAAGCGATGTCTTAACACTGGCCACATTTGGGGTGGTCAGCAAATCGCCGGTCAGGAACCGCTGAAAACTGCTAAGGTCAGGGGCGACGCATTTCAGGATGAAATCAACCTCGCCATTCAGCATGTGGCATTCGCGGACCAAGGGCCAGTCGCGGCACCGCTCTTCGAAGGCGCTCAGTTCGGTCTCGGCCTGACTTTCCAAACCAACGCTGGCAAAGACCTGAACCTCGAATCCCAACTCTCGCGCGTTCACTTCGGCGTGGTAACCGCGGATCAGGCCGGATTCCTCAAGCGTACGGACGCGCCGCAAACACGGAGGCGCAGAAATGCCGACACGTTTCGCAAGTTCGACATTGGTCATTCGACCGTCTGCCTGCAATTCCGCCAGAATTTTGCGGTCAATCTCATCCAGCCGTGTCGCGACCATAAAATGCTCCTGATTTTTCGGTTGTTATATCAGCACCCAGAAGATGCGCAATAATCTTTCGCGTTAGCGCAATATTCTTTATTTTAAACGCCCTATTTATGGG
Source organism: Ruegeria sp. YTSC325 (assembly GCF_059609525.1). Lineage (NCBI taxonomy): Bacteria > Pseudomonadati > Pseudomonadota > Alphaproteobacteria > Rhodobacterales > Roseobacteraceae > Ruegeria > Ruegeria sp. YTSC325. The sequence continues at coordinate 112,122 of NZ_JBXWLY010000004.1, read as the reverse complement.
CGCCATTCGCGTAATGCATAGCGGTTCTCTGTCAGGAAGGGGCTTTAAGCACCGCCATCGGGTCGCTATATCCAGTCGCCAAGGGGCCACGCGCCCACATCAGGCAGATCGAGTTGGGGGTACCATGGCCGAAACGAAACACACCAAGGTTCTGATCATAGGATCGGGGCCCGCCGGATACACGGCGGGCGTTTATGCCAGCCGCGCAATGCTGGAACCGATCCTGGTGCAGGGCATTGAACCCGGCGGTCAGTTGACCACCACCACAGAGGTCGAGAACTGGCCCGGCGATACAGAGGTTCAAGGCCCCGACCTGATGGTTCGTATGCAGGACCATGCTAAGGCAATGGGATGTGAGATCATCGGTGACATCATCAGCGATCTGGACGTCAGCAAACGCCCCTTCACTGCCAAAGGCGACAGCGGCACGACCTATACAGCTGATGCAGTCATTCTGGCGACCGGCGCACGCGCAAAATGGCTTGGGCTGCCGTCCGAGGACAAGTTTAAAGGCTTTGGTGTCTCGGCCTGTGCCACCTGCGATGGGTTCTTCTATCGTGGACAGGAAATCGTTGTCATTGGCGGCGGCAACACTGCCGTGGAAGAAGCTCTGTTTCTGACGAACTTTGCCAGCAAGGTCACCTTGATCCACCGTCGCGACGAGTTGCGGGCCGAGAAAATCCTGCAGGATCGCCTGATGAAAAACGAAAAGATTGAACCGCTTTGGTTCCACGAGCTGGATGAAGTGCTTGGCACCGATGCGCCTTTGGGCGTTGAGGGCGTGCGCGTCAAGAACGTGAAAACCGGTGAAATCTCTGAGATTCCTTGTAAGGGCGTGTTTATTGCCATCGGTCACGCCCCTGCAAACGAGCTGGTCAAGGACACGCTTGAAACCCACATGGGTGGCTATGTCGTGACCAAGCCGGGTTCGACCGAGACTTCCATACCTGGCGTATTCGCCGCCGGTGACTTGACTGACCACATCTATCGTCAGGCCGTTACCAGCGCCGGTATGGGCTGCATGGCAGCGCTGGATGCCGAGCGGTTCCTGGCGGAGCAGGACTAGCCAATGATAGAATTCTCCGGCCCGGTCTGGAGAATTCTGTTTCGAACACATTCAGACGCCCCTTTGGCCCCCGCTCGGGCGCCAGAGGGGCGTTTTCACTATGCAGGTCAGACCGCACTTTATGCATCTCTCAGCCCCGAAGGGGTCGAAGTCGCGATACGTCGCTATGTATCGCGCGATGACCCACCGCGAATCCTGCAACGTGCAAGGATCACAGAGGCACGTCTTGTCGACCTGAGAGGTCAGCCCGAAGCATCCATCGTTTGGCAAGACATTGCAAAAACCTGCGGGCGTTCTCCAACCTGGCAATTCTCGGACAAGGCTCGAGCTTTAGGTGCCGATGGCATGATCTATAGCTCTCGATCACGGCCCCAGCTCAGCCATGTGGTTCTGTTCCGTACCAGTGCCCGGCTTATTTGCGTCGATGCGCCGTCAGAAACCTGGGTACCTGCTTATTCTTGACCCGCCCGCGCGCCCGTATCAGACTCGGGGTACAAGGCAAGAATTCACAGGTGACCTGAAGTGAAGAGCGTATTGTGGCAAGGCGGGTGGATAACCCGGCTGAGGATTGGCAGTGGCCTGATCCTTTTCGCGTTTGCATTCCTGCACTTCATCAATATCGGCTTGGGCCTGTTCCACACCGATTACCTGCACGGAATGCAAGACGGCCGCCACGCTGTCACCCGTCACGACATCGGCAGCGCCTTGCTCTATGCTGCTTTGTTCATTCACTCGGGTCTGGCGCTCTATTCGATCAGTCAACGCAAAACACTAAAAATGCCGCTGAGCATGGCATTGCAGATTGTTCTGGGATTGCTGATCCCGCTGCAACTGATCGCGCATATCGTTCACACACGTTACGCGCACGAGGTGTTCAACGTGAACGACGAGATGGGATACATCATCGCGCTGATGTGGCCCAGCTCGGCGATCTGGATGCAAAGCATGCTCTTGCTGGTCGTTTGGGTGCACAGCTGCATTGGTCTTCATATGTGGCTGCGGTTGACCAAATGGTGGCCCAAAACAGTCCCCTATCTGATCGGATTGGCCGTGTTCGTCCCGTCATTTGCGATGGCGGGACTATTGACAGAAGGGCGGCGGATTTGGGCCGATTTCGGCGACCCGTTTCTGCGCGACCAATATATCGAGCATTACAATTGGCCGTCGCCCGAAGAATTTCAGGCTCTGTTTAGCGTCAAGGACAATGCGCTATTGGCCTTTTGGATCGCTCTGGGTGTTTCGTTGGCCGTGTTTGCGGGACGCAAACTTCTACGGCGCAGACATTCGGTCCGCGTTACATATGTCGAAGGACCAGAGGTCGTCGCTGAAAAAGGCATGACCCTGCTTGAGATATCGCAGGCCAATGGCATCCCACATACGGCCCTGTGCGGTGGCAAAGGCCGCTGCACCACGTGCCGAGTCATTGTCGAAGACGGTGCGGCAGAGCTTCCGGCTCCAAGCGAAGTTGAAGCCCGCAGCCTTGCCGCAGTCCGGGCGCCCAAAGGCGCGCGGCTGGCTTGCCAAATCCGCCCGACTCAGCCGATTACGGCCTTTCGAATGTTTCGTCCTGATGGCCTTCGAAACCGCGCACATGCCAGCCAAGGCCAGGAACGTCAGCTTGCCGTTCTGTTTCTGGACATGCGTGGGTTTACGTCGCGCACGACGGGACAGCTGCCCTATGATATTGTCTTCCTTCTGAACCGTTTTTTTGACGCGATCGTTCCTGCGATCACTGCCGAAGGTGGGGTGGTCGACAAATACATGGGCGATGGTCTTTTGGCCGTGTTCGAAACCGCCGACCCCGCAAGTTCCGCCCGTGCTGGTTTGATGGCCGCAGCCGATGTCAGCCGCGCACTGGAACGATTCAACAAGCAACTCAACGCAGAAGGCAGCTCGCATATTCGCATAGGCATGGGGTTGCATCTGGGTGATCTGGTTCTGGGCGAAATCGGTGCCGCCGGAACAGCGACACGCACCATTATCGGAGACGCGGTCAACGTTGCCAGCCGGTTAGAGGCAGAGACCAAAACTCTGGGCGTCGAGCTTTTGGTCTCAGAGGACCTTCTGCGCGCGGCCGGATATGACGGTGACGAAACGGGGCTACAGTCTTTCAAACTAAGGGGGGTTTCCCGCCCAATTCCTGCGTTACCGGTAAGGAACGCCACCTTACTGGCGCTTAGGATAGCTGCTTAGGAACACATGGCCTAGAACTTGCCCAATTGCCGACAATTCGAAGAACCACAGTCGGCATTTGCATTTGAATGTGGAAAATTCTTCCAATCCGAGCGAAAACCGCGCATATCGTCCTTTGTTTCATGAATGTATATGGACTTCACCTGATCATCGGGGCAAACGCCCCTTAAACACCTATGAATCACGGGCAAAACTGCCCTTACGCAAGAGTATTCCGATGACGATGTTAAGCAATCTGGCCCCTATCCCAGAACTCTATGTCTCCTACGACTCGGCGCAGAAGCTGAAAGTAGAAGCCGCTGACCTGACCAGTTGGGACCTGAGCCCGCGCCAGATCTGTGACCTTGAACTGCTGATGAACGGCGGGTTCAACCCGCTTAAGGGTTTCCTGTCCGAAGCCGATTACGACAACGTCGTTGAAAACATGCGTCTGGCCGACGGTACCCTGTGGCCGATGCCCATCACGCTGGACGTCAGCGAAGACTTCGCCCAATCAATCGAGCTGGGTCAGGACATCGCCCTGCGTGATCAGGAAGGCGTCATCCTCGGCACCATGACCGTGACCGACCGCTGGACCCCGAACAAATCCCGCGAGGCTGAAAAGGTATTCGGCGCGGATGACGACGCGCATCCAGCCGTGAATTATCTGCACAACACCGCAGGCAAGGTGTATCTGGGTGGACCTGTGGTCGGCATCCAGCAACCCGTCCACTATGATTTCCGCGCCCGCCGCGACACCCCGAACGAGTTGCGCGCCTATTTTCGCAAGCTGGGCTGGCGCCGCATCGTTGCGTTCCAAACCCGTAACCCGCTGCACCGCGCCCATCAGGAGCTGACCTTCCGTGCTGCCAAGGAAGCCCAAGCCAACCTGCTGATCCATCCGGTTGTCGGCATGACCAAGCCCGGCGACGTCGACCACTTTACCCGCGTGCGCTGTTATGAGGCGGTTCTGGACAAGTATCCGGCCTCGACCACCTCGATGTCGCTGCTGAATCTGGCCATGCGGATGGCAGGCCCCCGCGAGGCGGTCTGGCACGGGCTGATCCGCGCCAATCACGGCTGCACCCACTTCATCGTGGGCCGCGACCACGCGGGCCCCGGCAAGAACTCGGCCGGTGAAGATTTCTATGGCCCCTATGACGCGCAGGACCTGTTCCGCCAGTTCCAGGACGAGATCGGAGTCGAGATGGTCGACTTCAAACACATGGTCTATGTGCAGGAACGCGCCCAATACGAACCCAATGACGAAATCGCGGACAAGGATGACGTCACCATCCTGAACATCTCGGGCACCGAACTGCGCCGCCGTCTGGCCGAAGGTCTGGAAATCCCCGAATGGTTCAGCTTTCCCGAGGTTGTGGCCGAGCTGCGCAAAACCAAACCACCACGCAGCCAGCAGGGCTTTACCGTGTTCTTCACCGGCTTCTCGGGTTCCGGCAAATCGACTATCGCCAACGCGCTTATGGTCAAGCTGATGGAGATGGGCGGCCGCCCCGTGACCCTTCTGGATGGTGATATCGTTCGTAAGAACCTGTCGTCGGAACTCGGTTTCTCGAAGGAACACCGCGACCTGAACATCCGTCGCATCGGCTATGTGGCGTCGGAAATCACCAAGAACGGCGGCATCGCCATTTGTGCGCCCATTGCGCCTTACGCCACCACCCGTCGCGCAGTTCGCGAAGAGATCGAGCAATTCGGTGCCTTCTGCGAAGTCCATGTTGCGACCAGCATCGAAGAATGCGAGCGCCGTGACCGCAAGGGTCTGTATAAGCTTGCGCGTGAAGGCAAGATCAAGGAATTCACTGGCATCTCAGACCCTTATGATGTGCCCCAGAACCCGGAGCTGAGCGTCGAGACCGAGAATGTCGAGGTCGACAACTGCGCCCATCAGGTGCTGCTCAAGCTTGAAAGCATGGGTCTGATCGCGGCGACTTAAGCTGACCGCCACATGAAACAGGCCCTCGCGCTGCGGGGGCCTTTTTTGTGATCAGAGCTCGGCGCGAATGGCCGCAACAGCGCGGGCTTCGAAATCACCGTATTCAGCCGCCTTGGGCTGGATCGCCTGTAGATGCGACAGGCGCGCAGCGTAGTCCTCGGGTGAGGCCGCTTGAACGGCGCGGTGAATATCGGCCTCGGATTCGCACAGGATCATGCCGGATGTGTCGAAGAAATCCCCGATATTCGGGCAGCCCCAATAGATCGGAACAGTGGCGCACAGGATCGCATCCGTCAGTTTTTCCGAGAAATAATTCCGTTCCCGCACATTCTCGATCACCACAGAATAGCGATACGGGGCCAGCCCGTCGGATTTCTGGTCAAACGGCATATAACCACGACCCATGATATCGACATCCGCGCCCGTCTCGCGCACCCAGTCGATGACCGCATGACGCAATTGGTGACCTTCCAGATCGCGCTTGGCCGAGGCGATCAACGAACAGGACTTGATCTTTTCGACGGACAACTTCTGCCAGTCCGGCACCATGGTGACGCCATAGGGCAGAAAGACCGCATTCGGGATGCCTTGCAGCAGGACGTCATGGAAGGTCAGCACACGAAAGAACCGACGCCATGTCCAGCGCAGTATCCTGTCGTGTTTTGCGTGGATGGCCGAGGGTTCCCCCATCATCAGCGAAATCTGCGCGCGGGTACCCCGGCGCAACCGCAGATGCACGGTGGAATTGGGATACATGATCAGGTGATCGGTTGGTTCAAGATCCCCGACAGTTTTGCCAGTCAGACGATCCGGGCAACCCTCGGGCCAGATCAGATCGCTGAGAAAAACCGATCTCAGTTTCGGCCCCAACCGGTGCCCATAGGGCAGGATCGCAATTGCGGGCTCAGACATCAATTTCCCTCCGGCAGATTGACCTGCCCACGCATCAGCACATGGCCGCTCCCGGCCACCTTGATGCCGGTCATTGCCTCCGGCGGGCCAACACGCGTAACGGTGGCCTGACCCGGGCGGCCCATGTCATGGCCTTGTTCGGCAACAAAGCTGTCTTTCTCCATCAGACCGTGCTTCCACAGATAGGCCGCCATCGCACCGGTGGCGGACCCGGTAAACGGGTCCTCAGGCGGGCTGGGCGGCGCCAGCAACAAGCGCGAATACGTGTCCCCGCCATCGGTCGCGCCTTGCAGTGCAACCAGAAACGGCTCGGCCATATCCGAACCCGAGAACCCAGCCATAGCCGCGACCTCACGCAGCGGTCCCTCGGCCAGTTTCGCGGCCCGCAGCGCCGCGTGATCACGCAGGACGGTGATGCAGAACGGCAAGCCGGTAGACACGAATTGCGGCGGTGAAGTGATGGCATCTGTGGACAGGCCGATCGCGGAGGCCACCAAATCAGCCGGCACCTCGGCGCCAAATTGCGGTGCGACCTGAGTCATCTCGATCTCGTCACCGTTCAGGCGGATTTCGACGAGGCCCGCGCCCGTCTCAAGCGTCAGGCTGTCGCCGTCAATCATCCCGCGTGACCGCATGGCGGCCACGGTCGCAATGGTTGGGTGCCCGGCAAAGGGGATCTCGCGGCTGGCCAGAAAGTAGCGAACCCGGATATCAGCGATGTCAGAAGGCCCGGTAAAGGTGCATTCGACCAAAGACGTCTCTTGCACATAGGCCATGCAGATCGCATCGGATAAACCAGCGCCGCCATGCACGACTGCGCACCCATTGCCCCCAAAAGCGCGATCGGTAAAGGCATCTACCCAGTCAAAATCAAACCAGCTCATTCCTCGGACCCTTTGCTTTACAAGGCATATCTCGCCCGGTCAGCGTCGGATGTCACGAGGAAAACGCCCAAAGGGCCGTGTCAGTGCACGGCCACCGGCGAGAAGTCATGCTCGCGCGCGAGGTTGAAGGCCAGCTTACGGTCGGCGACCAAAGCCAGCCGTTGCCCATCCGAATCATGGACGGCATATATCTGATCCAGATCGCCTGCCTGCTCGCGCATTTCTTCTGGCAAATCGGCGACTTCAACCGTTTTGACATAGACGATCCGGTCGCCCTCGGCGTTCAGTTCAATCGGTGTATTCATTGCTCTTACCCCTTTCTTATGTTGATCGTTTGCACCACGGTTTCTGGCACAGCGCGGGTCAGATCCACATGCAGCAGACCATTTTCCATGATCGCCTCGCCCACCTCAACCCCGTCGGCCAGCACGAACATGCGCTGGAATTGACGCGCCGCGATGCCGCGATGCAGGAATATGCGCCCCTCGCTGTCGTCGCGTTGACGGCCCCGGATCACCAGTTGGCGATCCTCGATGGTGATCGACAAATCCTGCTCGGCGAACCCGGCCACGGCCAGCGTGATCCGATACGAAAAGTCCGAGGTCTGTTCGATATTGTAGGGCGGATATCCTTCATTTCCGGCCTTTGCAGACCGTTCCAAAAGGCGTTCCAGTTGCTCGAACCCCAAAAGATGCGGGTATGAGCCCAAGGTAAGTTTAGACACGTATTTCGTCCTTTATTGTCAAAGCGACGTGTGGTGCGGCCCCGTTCTGGCAACCGCGTAGAATAGAATATGGGAATGTAGCCAGATGTCCACAAGGTCTGGCAGGATAAACCCTGACACACTATCTTGTGTGACAAGCACCACAATAACCACTGAGTCGACCATGAACGCCCCCACCGATCTTTCGATGAAAACTGATGACGTTCTGCGGGTCGAGCTGGAGGTTTTTCGCCGCCAGCACCGTGATCTGGACGAAGCGATTGAGGCACTTCAAGGCACCGGTACGGCCGACCAACTGACCATCAAGCGTTTGAAAAAGCAGAAATTGCGGCTGAAAGACATCATCCGTCTGATCGAAGACCGCCTGACCCCCGATATCATCGCCTGACACATTGCCTCGAATGCGGATTTGGCTATAGTGCGCGCTCTCTCAGAAGGCAGGGACATAAGCGGATGAGCGACGTGAAAGTGGGGATCATCATGGGCAGCCAGTCGGACTGGCCCACGATGAAAGAAGCCGCCAATATTCTGGACGAATTGGGCATAGCCTATGAAAAGCGCATCGTGTCCGCCCACCGCACCCCGGACCGGTTGTGGGACTATGGCAAGACCGCCGTATCGCGTGGTCTGCATGTGATCATCGCCGGTGCCGGAGGGGCAGCACATCTGCCTGGCATGATGGCCTCGAAAACCCGCGTGCCCGTGATCGGTGTTCCGGTGCAGACGCGGGCGCTGTCGGGCGTCGATTCGCTTTATTCCATCGTCCAGATGCCCAAAGGGTTTCCGGTGGCAACCATGGCGATTGGCGCCGCCGGTGGAGCCAATGCGGGCCTGATGGCAGCCGGTATTCTGGCACTGCAGGACGACGCCTTGGCGGGCCGTTTGGACGCGTGGCGCGATGCCCTGTCAGCCTCGATCCCGGAAGAACCGCAAGGATGAGCCGCGTCGGGTTCATTGGAACTGGCCATATAGCAGCGCCGATTGCACGGCTGCTGGCACGCAAGGGGCATGATATTTATGTGACTGAGCGTAATACCACTGTCTCAGCCGCGCTAAAGGCCGACATCAACGCAACCGTCGGCGACCCGCAATCAGTGATCGACCAATCGGACATCTTGTTTCTGTGCCTTCGGCCTCAAGCCGCGCTTGATGTGCTCGAACCTCTGAGCTTTCGCCCCGATCATCGGATCGTATCGGTTATGGCGGCGGTGTCCGAAACGGACCTCAGATCGCTTTGCACTCCGGCGGAGGATTTCGTGCAAACAATCCCTCTGGGCTTTTTAGAAAACGGCGGCTGCCCCATGGCAGCTTTTGGAAATGATCAGTTGTTGGCCAATCTGGTCTCACCCGAGAACTCGGTTGTTAAAGTCGCAAATGAAGCCTCGCTAAATGCCCATTTTGCGATCTGCGCGATGGTTCCCGGTGTTCTGGACTTGTTGGCAACCGGCTCGAAATGGCTAGCCGAACAGACTGGTGACGCTGACGGAGCCGAGTTCTATACGACCCAGTTGATAGCAGGATTTCTTGCGTCCACGGAAAAGGATCGGGCGGGTCGGCTTGCTGCAGAACGCGATGCGCTGGCAACAGAGGGAACTCTGAGCTTGCAGATGACGCAGGCATTGCAAACGGACAAGGCCCACAAGGCGCTGCGCGACGCCCTGACGGCAATCGGCAAACGGTTGGAGACCTGAACAATGACCGACATGCTTGCACCAGGCAACACGATTGGCATCCTCGGTGGTGGACAGCTGGGGCGGATGCTGTCCGTCGCGGCGGCTCGACTGGGGTTTGTGACCCATATCTTTGAACCCGGTGCCAACCCGCCCGCCGGTCAGGTGGCCGACCGGGTGACCACGGCGGCCTATGACGATGCCGACGCCCTGCGCGCTTTTGCCGAATCCGTCGATGTCATCACCTATGAATTCGAAAACATCCCGACCGAGGCGCTGGACCTGCTGGAATCCCACCGTCCGATCCGTCCGGGGCGCGAGGCGCTGCGGGTTAGTCAGGATCGCCTGACCGAAAAGAATTTTCTGCAAGGGCTGGGCCTGCAGACCGCGCCTTTTGCAGATATCACCGATCTCGACAGCCTGAAGGCCGCGATTGATCAGATCGACACGCCTGCAATCCTGAAAACCCGCCGCTTTGGGTATGATGGCAAAGGGCAAGCCCGGCTGCGCGCACCCGGGGATGCCGAGACCGCCTTGGCCGATATGGCGGGCGCCCCTGCGATCCTGGAAGGGTTTGTGGAGTTCAGCCACGAAGTCTCGATCATCGCGGCGCGCGGGTTGGATGGGCAGGTCGCCTGCTTTGACCCCGGCGAGAATGTGCATCGCGATGGCATCCTGCACACGACGACGGTGCCCGCTCGCCTGCGCCCGGCGCAACGCACGGATGCGGTGCTGTTGGCAGCCAATATCCTGAACGCACTGGACTATGTGGGCGTGATGGGGGTTGAGCTGTTCGTGACGCCGCAGGGCCTGATCGTGAATGAGATCGCGCCGCGCGTGCATAATTCGGGCCACTGGACGCAGAATGGCTGCGCGGTGGATCAGTTCGAGCAGCATATCCGCGCGGTGGCCGGGTGGCCTTTGGGCGACGGTCAGCGGCATTCGGATGTGGTGATGGAGAACCTGATCGGTAACGACATGACCCGTGTGCCTGAGCTGGCGCAGGAACGAGACGTGGCACTGCATCTTTATGGCAAGGCCGAGGTTAAGGCAGGCCGGAAGATGGGGCATTTCAACCGTATCGTCCGCTGAGAAATCGCGCTGGCGCGCGATGCCTCCGGCGGAGGTATTTTTAGCCAGATGAAGCGCGGATCAGTTGAAGAACCGGGCCGCGATATCCCCGGTCATATAGCTGATCCGACCCCTGGCCATTGTTGCGGCGACCCGGTGGGTGTTTTTGTCCAGAATGGTCAGGTCGGCGCGTTTTCCGGGGGCCAGCGTGCCCCGGTCGGTCAGGCCCAGCACCTTCGCGGGCCCCGAAGAAACCATCGCCCAGGCCCCGACCATATCCAACAGGCCCGATTTGGCCAGCATCAGCGCCGCGCGGCGCGGGCTTGGGTAGTGGTAGTCCGAGGCCAGCGCGTCGCACAGTCCCATCGTGATCAGGTCCAGCGCGCTGACATTGCCCTTGTGCGATCCGCCGCGCACCACATTGGGCGAGCCCAGAATGATGTGGTCGCCTGCGGTATGCGCGGCCTCAGCCGCGTCGAGCGTTTCGGGGAATTCCGAGATTTGCGCCCCGCGTGCGCGCCAGTCTGCCCGGGTTTCGGCGGTGGCGTCATCATGGCTGCCCATGCGCACCCCCTGCCCCGCCAATGTCGCGCACAGCTGATCCAGCGCCGCTGGAACGTCACCGCAACGGGCATGCATGGAGAGCAGCATCTCAAAATGTTTGTCCGGGTTGCGCCCGGCTTTCAGCGCCTGTCCGGTCAAGCGCGGTGGCTTGCGCCCTTCGGCCAGACGGTCATGCGGCAGGTGGTCATTGAACACCACATAGGGCACCTGCCAAGCGGCGATCTTTTCGGGCAGACCGGCGTAGTCGTTCAGCATATGCGTCTCAAACCGAAGTTGGGGAACCAGGTCGGTCACCACACGGCCTTTAACCGAGGCAATCGCATCAAACACCTGACCAGCGAATGCTGGGCCGCGCACGCCGCCCTCCCAACTGTAGAACTGCGCCAGAACGGCGGTGGTAATGCCGTTGGCGGCCAGTTCGGCCTCGACCGAGAGGATGCCTTCGTCCATCTGTTTCATCGCACCCCGGCGCGGGGCGATGTGGCGTTCGAACCCGTCGCCGTGCAGGTCGATGATGCCCGGCAGCACCAGATAGCCGGACAGATCAATAGGGCGCCCGGTGGCATCCGCCTGTATCACACCGTCCGCCAAGAACAGGTCGGTCGGGATCAGGCCATCCTCCGGAAGCAGAACCTCTGCGCCGGTCAGGGTCAGGTTCAATGTGCTCATTCGGAACGCTCCGACTCGGGCTCGGAGCAATCCTGCCCGATGCAGATCTCGTCGATGATATCCTGCACCCCGTCCAGCCACGTGATCTGAGGATCAAATTGACCGAATTCGATGAAGTGCAGCGCCTGTGCCATGACGCGCGGGTTATTCATCATAAAAGTGTGGGTCACTGGCAGGACGATATGGTCCTTCATGCCCGCGACCTTGGTGCTTTCGACCGAAACCTTGCCGTCATCCGGCCCATCAATCATCGAGGAAAACAGTGGGTTCAGTGTGTCTTTGCCCGCAATCACGCCCAATTCAAAATCCACCGGCGGCAACATGCGCGGAAGGCCCTCGGGGCCGGTGCCCAACGCAAGGCCGGCGGGGCCGTTCAACATGCCGAACACCTCATAGGCGCTAAGTTCGTCCACCAATTGGCTGCCCTGGTTGGGCGGGCCCAGCATGACCACGCGGCCCAGATTTTCGGGTATGTTGTCCTGCAGCCAATAGCGCAGCAGGATGCCGCCCATCGAATGGGCCACCACGTTGACCGTATCCTCGCCACAGGCCGCGAACGCATCCGGCAGGGTCTGGTTCGCAAGGTCCGGGATTGGCAAGTCGGTCGAGGGGTAGCCCGGTCGCACAACCGTATAACCATGCGCCTTGAACAGCTGATCCATTACGGTAAAAGACGCCTCGGTCCGTGCAAGCCCGTGCAAAAGCACTACGCATTTCGCTTGGGCCGCAACCGGCAGAAGGAACAGAATTAAGGTCAGCAGAACTCTCATAGCGGCCAGATAAGCCCTAAGCGCGAGTGATGAAACCCCTAGCGCGGTTTCAGGCGCAGAACAGCCAGCGCGATACCGCCCAGCACAAGTGCCGCACCAAAGATCAGGCGCAAGCTGGCGACCTCACCCAACAGAACCGCACCGCCCAAAATGGCAATGATCGGCACGCTCAACTGCACCACCGCCGCCGTGGTCGGGGCCAGTTGCGGCAATACGCGGTACCACAGCGCATAGCCCATCCCCGAGGTGACACCGCCCGACACAGCCGCCAGCACATATCCCGAGCCAGTCATCTGCCAATCGCCCCCGACGGTCAGCAAGGCTAACGCCGTCACCGGCAGAGCGACCACGAAATTCGCCGCAGTCCCGGCCAGAGCATCCGGCTCGGACCGACCAACCAGCGAATAGATCGCCCACCCGATCCCGGCGGCTGTCATCAGCGTCGCGCCAACCGGATTGACGTGCACCTGATCTGTGGGCCAAAGCACCCAGGCCAATCCTGCCAGCGCGATCACCGCGCCAGCGATCTGGCGCACGGTAGGCAGGGCCCCGGTAACAGAGGTCACGGCAAACATCGTGATCTGCACGACACCAAACAGGATCAACGCGCCCAATCCCGCATCCAGCGTCAGATAGGCAATCGAAAACCCGATCATGTATAATGACAATGACCCTGCCCCTGCGATCCGCCGCATATTCCGAAGCGGCAGATTTCCCCCTTTGAGGAAAACAAGCGCGGCCAGAACAAACGCCCCGGCCAGTACGCGCACAGTGGCAAATCCGGCCGGATCGCTTGCCCCGCTGTCGATGGCAAGCCGGTTGAGAATCGAGTTGGCCGCAAAGGCAACCATGGTTAGGGCCGTCAACAGGAACAGTTTCATAACAACCGCATAATGGGTTTAGGGCCGTTTGCACATTCACAATCTGGCGCGAGGATTGAAACGAAACGGGGCCGCCCAAAGGCGACCCCGTTCCTAAGCTCTGCGGCTTCCCTTCCGGCAGCTTGGCCTTTTGGCCAAGCGCCTGTCGGGCTCGTCAAAATTCGCCGGGGCGAATTTGACGTGCTTACATCATGCCGCCCATGCCGCCCATGTCGGGCATGCCGCCTGCAGCGGGTGCGTCTTTCTGGGGCTTGTCGGCAACCATTGCTTCGGTAGTGACCAGCAGGCCAGCAACCGATGCTGCATCTTCCAGTGCAGTACGGACAACTTTGGCCGGGTCAATCACGCCGAACGAGAACATGTCGCCATATTCTTCGGTCTGCGCGTTGAAGCCGAACGCGGCGTCGCCGCTTTCGCGGACTTTGCCAGCAACAACTGCACCGTCAACGCCTGCGTTTTCAGCGATCTGGCGCAGCGGCGCTTCGATTGCCTTACGAACGATGTTGATGCCTGCGTTCTGGTCAGCGTTTGCACCTTCCAGAGCTTCCAGTGCTTTACCGGCCTGAACCAGAGCAACACCACCGCCTACAACAACGCCTTCCTGCACAGCAGCGCGGGTCGCGTTCAGAGCATCGTCCACACGGTCTTTACGCTCTTTCACTTCCACTTCGGTCATGCCGCCGACACGGATAACAGCAACACCGCCTGCCAGTTTGGCAACGCGCTCTTGCAACTTCTCACGGTCGTAGTCCGACGAGGTTTCTTCGATCTGAGTGCGGATCTGAGCAACACGTGCTTCGATCTCGGCTTTTTCGCCTGCACCGTCGACGATGGTGGTTTCGTCTTTGGTGATTTCGATTTTCTTGGCGGTGCCCAGCATGTCCATGGTGACGGACTCGAGCTTCATGCCCAGATCTTCGCTGATGACCTGACCGCCGGTCAGGATTGCGATGTCCTGCAGCATGGCTTTGCGACGATCGCCGAAGCCCGGTGCTTTGACAGCAGCAATTTTCAGGCCGCCGCGCAGTTTGTTGACAACCAGAGTTGCCAGCGCTTCGCCTTCAACGTCTTCGGCAATGATCAGCAGCGGCTTCTGCGATTGGATCACCTGCTCCAGCAGCGGAACCATCGGCTGCAGCGAGGACAGTTTCTTTTCGTGCAGCAGGATCATGCAGTCGTCGAGTTCTGCGATCATCTTGTCTGCGTTGGTGACGAAGTAAGGCGACAGGTAGCCACGGTCGAACTGCATACCCTCGACAACATCGGTCTCGGTTTCCAGACCTTTGTTTTCTTCGACGGTGATAACGCCTTCGTTGCCAACCTTCTGCATCGCGTCTGCGATCTGCTGGCCGATTTCGGCTTCGCCGTTGGCCGAGATGGTGCCAACCTGAGCAACTTCTGCCGAGTCTTTGACTTCGCGCGAGGCGTCTTTGATGCCTTCAACAACCTTGGCGGTCGCCAGGTCGATGCCGCGCTTCAGGTCCATCGGGTTCAGGCCAGCAGCAACCTGCTTGAGACCTTCGCGCACGATGGCTTGGGCCAGAACGGTTGCGGTGGTGGTGCCGTCACCGGCTTCGTCATTGGTGCGGCTGGCGACTTCTTTCACCATCTGCGCGCCCATGTTTTCGAACTTGTCTTCCAGTTCGATTTCCTTAGCAACCGAAACACCGTCTTTGGTGATGCGCGGTGCGCCGAAGGATTTATCCAGAACCACGTTGCGGCCTTTGGGGCCCAGGGTCACTTTAACCGCGTCGGCCAGGATGTTTACGCCTGCCAGCATCCGGTTACGGGCATCGGTGTCGAACTTGACGTCCTTTGCAGCCATGTCGTTTCTCCTTGAGAAATTAGTTGTAGATGAAGATCAGAGTGAAGCGCGAGGGCCTTACTCGATGATCCCCATGATGTCGCTTTCTTTCATCATCAGCAGCTCTTCGCCGTCGACCTGAACCTCGGTGCCCGACCATTTGCCGAACAGGATCTTGTCGCCAGCTTTCACAGCCATTGCGATCAGCTCGCCGCTGTCCTTGCGTGCGCCTTCGCCGGTTGCGACGACTTCGCCTTCGCTGGGCTTTTCTTTTGCGCTGTCAGGAATGATCAGGCCGCCTGCGGTTTTTTCTTCGCTTTCGGTACGGCGAACCAGCACGCGGTCATGAAGCGGTTTCAATGCCATCTTTGCAGCTCCTTGGGCTCAAAGTTGTTAATCCTCCCCTCGCCGGATGGCGGGGCGTTAGCACTCATGCTTGTCGAGTGATAACGACGCATAGCTAGGGGGTGCAATTCCCCGAGTCAACAAGCCGTGAAGGATTTTTTGAACCGCGGCCCCTATTCGGGCTGATCCCAACTGTAAGCCCAGTGTTTCAGACCCTCTTGTCCGGCATCGGTCAGGGCGTAAACACCCTTGTCGACCTTTTCAAACCAGCCGTAATGGTTCTCTCGCATTAGGCGGGTGGCGGTGGTCACACCCGTTGCCTTGGCAACCTCGGCTCCTTTGGTCGCTCCGCATTCCACCAGATGAGCGGCACATTTCAGCGCATCCTGACGATAGGCAGTGACAATCCCATGCCGCGTAGCCCCGCCTGCATTTGGGTCACCCTCCAACCGATCAAACTCGCGCAGCAGTCGCGCCGCTTTGGCTTTGTTCCTGCGCGGGGCATAAGGACCCGGATCACACTGCACCTCGACTGCCCCATCCGCGCGAACGGTGATCAAGCCCAGCCCCAAACGTCGACACATGGCCAGATTATCCTTCAGTGCCCGACGCGCACTGCGCCCGGTAGGCTTGCACACGCCCAGATAGACCTGATCCGTAACTTTTAAACGCGCCACCGCCTGATGAAACAAGGCCAGAGTAAACCGCAGTTTCAGCTCGACAATAACAGGCTCATCACCTGCGCGCACAGCCACGATATCGGCCGCGCCCACTTCACCCTTGACGGTATAACCCTGACGCTCCAACAGCGCTTTTATGGGGGGATAGAGATCCTGCTCACGGTCCATGGCGCCATGCTAAGTGATTTATTGTGGAATGCCAGACACAGAAAACGCCGACAATTGGTCAACTTGCTTGAACCCAACACTTGGCCAAGGCAAGGTCGCGCCACATATACGTACCGAGTTAATACGGGATGATCCTGATGCGTTTCTTGTTCTTTGTTGCTTTTTTGTTTTTTCCTTTGGCAGCCTATGCGGCCTGCGAAGGGCGAGACCTTCGGCCGGATCTTTCTGCTGACATGCGGGCGCAGCTTGATCAGGCGGTAAGCGGCACCCCGTTTTCTGAAGGCAACCACTGGATCGCGACCAAAGGCGATACAGTGCTGCACATGATCGGAACACTGCACACGAATGATCCACGCATGGATGCCGTTATGGAACGTCTGGCCCCTGCCCTGTCCGACGCGGACGCGTTCTATTTCGAAGTTACCAAGGACAAGATGGACGGATTCGAGCAACAGCTTGCCCAAGACCTCAGCCCTGTTCTGATAACTTCGGGCCCAACCTTGATTGACCTGATGTCTGAAGAAGACTGGGCCGCCCTGTCCACCGGATTGGCCGATCGAGGCATCCCCGGCTGGATGGCCGCCAAAATGCGCCCGTGGTTCCTGAGCATGATGTTGGGTGTCCCGCCATGTATGACCCAGGACGAAGATGCCAGCTATGGCATGGATGCACGCCTGACTGATCTGGCTGTCGAACTCGGAAAACCTCAGTACTCACTGGAAGAAATCGAAGACCTGATGGCGATGTTCAATGAACATCCGCTGGAAAAACAGGTTCAGTCCCTGGTGCGAATGGCCAGCGCCTTTGAAAGCAGCGAAGATCAGCTCGCTACAATGGTCAACGCCTATATCGAGGAAAAACATGGCGAGATTCTTCACTTTGCTCGCCTACAGGGGCTTGAGACTTCGGGCCTGTCACAAGATGTCTTTGACGAGGAATGGGGCAGCTTTGAAGATCAGCTGCTCGTCGGGCGCAACAACAACTGGATGCAGCATATTCTGAATATTCAGGACCAAACAGCAGTCATCGCCGTTGGCGCGGGGCATCTTGCTGACGAATTCGGCCTTCTGAACCAATTGCAACAAGCTGGCTACACCTTGGAACGCGCGCCGTTCTAAGGAAAAATTTACCCTTCGTCGCAGTTTACGCAGGGGCGGGTGACAAGCGCGTCGGACCGCCCTATAAGGCGCGCAAATTTACCTTCCTCAGGACGCAGACATGACAACCCTCGTATTTGGACACAAATCCCCCGACACCGATTCCACCGGCTCTCCGATCCTGTGGTCTTGGTACCTGAACGAAGTCAAAGGCGAACAGGCCGAACCCGTGCTGCTAGGTGAACCCAACACCGAGGCCGCCTTTATGCTGCAGCGCTGGGACCTGCCCAAGCCGCGCATCATCGCAGACGTAGACGCGGACGCGCCAGTTGTCATCGTTGATACCAACAACCCCGCCGAACTGCCTGCCAGCGTCAACAGCGCCGACATTCGCGCCATCATCGACCACCACAAACTGGTTGGCGGTCTGGAAACCAAAGGCCCCATCGACATCACCGTGCGCCCGCTGGCCTGCACCGCGACTATCATGGTTGACCTGATGGGCGACGACGCGGCCAAAATGCCCGACGCCGTCAAAGGCGCAGCGTTGACCTGCATCCTGTCGGACACTCTGGAGTTCCGCTCGCCTACCACCACCGCGCATGACCGCGCAGTGGCCGAGAAACTGGCGGCTGAGCTGGGTCTGGACGTCTCGGCCTATGCCGCTGACATGTTCGCGGCAAAATCGGACGTATCCTCGTTCTCGGACGCCGAACTAATCCGCATGGACAGCAAGGAATACGAAGTCGACGGCACCAAGTTCCGCGTCTCGGTCCTAGAAACCACCGCTCCGGGCGTCGTTCTGGACCGCAAAGCCAGCCTAGCCGCGTCAATGGTGGACGTAGCCAAGGAAGACGGCGTTGATCAGGTATTGCTGTTTGTCGTCGACATCCTCAACGAAGAAGCCACTCTGCTTGTGCCCAATGACCTTGTGAAGGGCGTGGCCGAGAAGAGCTTTGGTGCGTCAGTAAACGGCGACGCCGTGGTTCTGCCCGGAATCATGAGCCGGAAAAAGCAGATCATCCCCAACCTCAAAGTGTGATCTTCGTAGCACCACAAACAAAAGGCGCCTGTATCGGGGCGCCTTTTTTTCGTTAAGACACAAGATTTTGCATAGAGCGTATCCGTTGATAGTCTGGTGCGGATAGTCTTGCTTGGGTCTTGGTCGCAGGAATGAGTAAACGAAAATTCAGCACCACCAGGGATATCCTTCGGTTCGAAGGGCATGACCGAGCGGCCTACTGGCGCAGATTTGCGATGCTTTTGACATTGTCGGTGGTGATCGCGACCATGGGGATGCTTCGCGATTCAGGCGCAGTGGTGATTGCCGCCATGTTGGTCGCACCGTTGATGACACCGATACTGGGGATAGCTGCCTCGATGGTCATGGGGTGGCTGGGACGTGCGTTTAAGCTTGCCCTGATTGTAAGCGGGGCGGCAGTTATCTGCGTCTTTCTGGCCTGGTTTCTTGTCTATATCGCCGATGTTCCCCGCGGAATTCTGATCCCAGATCAGGTTCTGGCGCGTACCGATCCCGGAACTGAAGATCTGATCGTTGCCTTGGCGGCTGGCGTCGCCGGAGCGTATGTGCAGATAAATCGATCAGAAGTTAGCCTGCTGCCAGGTGCTGCGATCGGCGTGTCTTTGGTGCCCCCGTTATCCGCCTCGGGGGTATTGATGTATTTTGAAGAAGCGGCTGAAGCTTATGAGGCCGGCTTGCTGTTCGCAACAAACCTTGGGGCGATCATCCTATCGGCTTGCGCGGTCTACATCGTGTACGCTGCTCGTTCGGTGGTTTTCAGCAAGGGGCGTCGCAAGCTGAACTTTACTGCCAGCGTCGTTGTGACCTTGGCGTTCTTGACCTTCGTTGTCATTCAATTGGGCAAGTCGACATATAACCGCTATCTGGAAACCCGGACCGAAGCGCAATTGGCGCAGACAATTCGCGATTGGGCTGACCCAGTCTCGGTCGAGATTATTCGCGTCGACGTCAACGCTCAACGCAAGCAAGCCGATATCTGGCTGATCGTTGACCTGCCAATTGAAGCCGCGTTCAAGGTGTCTTCAATCGCAGGCCTCCTGCCGGAAAGCCTGCGCGAGA
This sequence comes from Ruegeria sp. YTSC325, assembly GCF_059609525.1. NCBI lineage: Bacteria > Pseudomonadati > Pseudomonadota > Alphaproteobacteria > Rhodobacterales > Roseobacteraceae > Ruegeria > Ruegeria sp. YTSC325. The sequence goes on along the minus strand of NZ_JBXWLY010000004.1, from coordinate 92,587 downwards.
ACCCCCTAGTCGACGTGCTGCGCAACGAGTTGGGGCCGGGTTATCTGGTTGTCGTTCGCTTTCAGAACAGGATCGGTGCCCAGGTCATTCTAGGCACTGAAAACGTTCAACAGGCACCAGACGTCGAGGAAATCAGTGAAGACAACTGATCGCATACGGCTATTCATTCAGAAAATTTGCAGCTGGGATGGTCAAAAGACCGAAGCTTTGACATAGCTGGCACAACTTCGACTCCAGACCCTCGGGGGCAGCTCAATGACTCAGATTATTCACAAACTTGATGAAATCTCCGATCGCTACAAAGCGCTGTTTGTCGACCTCTGGGGCTGTGTGCATAACGGCATAACCGCCTATCCCGAAGCCGTGGCAGCGCTTCAAGGTTATCGCGCCAAAGGGGGCATTGTTGTTCTGGTCACCAACTCGCCCAAGCCCCGCGCGGGGGTGGCCGAGCAACTGGAACAATTCAACGTTCCCAACGATGCATATGATACGATCGCCACAAGCGGAGACTCGGCGCGCTCAGCTATGTTTCGAGGCGCTGTAGGCGAAAAAGTTTACTTCATGGGAGAATGGGCGCGCGATGCTGGCTTTTTCGAGCCACTGAAGATTTTGCACCACCCAATTCAAATCGAGCGTGTGCCACTGGATCAGGCCGAAGGGATTGTCTGCTGTGGACCATTCGATCCAATGGCCGACCCTGACGTCAACCGCGCGGATTTCCTTTATGCCAAGCAGAAGGGCATGAAACTTCTCTGCGCCAATCCAGATATCGTGGTCGACCGGGGCGAGGTTCGGGAATGGTGTGCGGGCGCTTTGGCCAAGCTCTACACCGAGATGGGGGGCGAGAGCCTTTACTTCGGCAAGCCGCATCCGCCGATCTATGATCTGGCGCGGCGGCGGCTGCAGGAGCTGGGTCACGATATCTCGGATGGGGATATTCTGGTCATCGGCGACGGCCCACATACCGACATTCTGGGGGGCATGGGTGAGGGGATTGATTCTCTGTTCATTTCGGGCGGACTGGCTGCGGCGGAAACCAAAACGTCGCACCATCCGCACCACGAGTCCTTAACCGATTATATCGCAAGGGAAAACATCAACCCCACCTATACGATCGGACGGCTACGTTAGTCAGAAAAGACTTGATTTTCTGCAGTTGCGAAGTAATAAAGTTACCCAACTTGGGTGACTTTGGTTTTTTTGTTGCCCACTGAAATCGAGTGAGGGTGACATGTTGGACAATCTTCCGCGCGGCACGATCTGTATTGAAGACATCGAAATGGGCATGACCCGCCACCTGCGCAAAGTGGTGACGGACGAGGATATCGAAATGTTCGCGCAGGTCTCGACCGACCGTAATCCCGTGCATCTAGATGACGACTATGCCCGCGACACAATCTTTGAGGGGCGCATTGCCCACGGGATGTTGACCGCCGGCCTGATCTCGGCCGTGATCGGTGAACAACTGCCGGGCCACGGCACAGTTTATATGGGGCAGTCGCTGAAATTCCTGGCCCCCGTTCGCCCCGGTGACATGGTCTACGCCGAGGTCAAGGTGATCGACATCGACTTTGCCAAGCGACGGGTCAAGCTGGATTGCCACTGTGCGGTGGACGGCAAAAAGGTGTTGATGGGCGAGGCCATGGTGCTGGCACCATCGCGCAAGTTCGACTGACGTCTCAAACCCTTGAACCTGCCTCGCAGTCCCGCTAGGCAGGCGCTATGCGCATTATTCGGGATTTCCAGTTTGTCGAGCCTCAGGACCGTAGTGCCAGTGTGGCCATCGGCAACTTTGATGGCGTTCATATCGGCCACCGTTCAGTGATCGAGCTGGCACGTAACGCCGCGCCCGACGCGCCGCTGGGTGTGATGACGTTCGAGCCGCACCCGCGCGAATATTTTGCGCCCGACAGCCCGCCCTTTCGCCTGATGCGCGGCAATGCCCGCGCGCATCGGTTGCAGAAACTAGGAGTGCAGAAGCTTTATGAATTGCCCTTCAACGCGGCGCTGGCCGGGCTGACGCCCGAAGAATTCGCACGCAATGTGATCTGTGACGGGCTGGGGCTGTCGCATGTGGTGGTCGGGGCCGATTTCTGTTTCGGCAAAGGCCGCAGCGGCACCGCCGATGATCTGGTGCGGTTCGGGGCCCAGATGGGCTTTGGCGTCACCATCGCCCCCTTGATGGAGCGGTCGGAAAACGTCGTGTCTTCGACCGCGATCCGTACTGCGCTGTCGGAAGGTCGCCCGCGGGATGCCGCCGCGATGCTGGGCCACTGGCACCGGATCGAGGGCGAGGTGATTGGCGGCGAACAGCGCGGACGCGAGCTGGGTTATCCCACCGCCAACATGTCGATCGAGGGGCTACACCCTCCGAAGTTCGGCGTCTATGCGGTGCTGGTTGATGTGCTGGATGGCCCGCATCAGGGCAGCTATCACGGCGCGGCCTCGGTGGGCACGCGCCCCATGTTTAACGGCGAAGTCCCCAATATCGAGACGTTCCTGTTCGATTTCTCGGGTGATCTTTATGGCGCGACGCTCTCGGTTGGTCTGGTCGAATACCTGCGCCCCGAGATGACGTTTGACGGGTTGGACGGGCTGATCACCCAGATGGATGCAGATTGCGAAAAGGCCCGTGCGCTACTGGCAGCGCTATGACCACCGACCCGATTGACCGCAACGGCCTGTCCGCCCGCTTCTGGGAACGCAAACCGTTGACCAAGATGAACCAGCGCGAGTGGGAGGCGCTGTGCGACGGCTGCGGTAAATGCTGCCTCAATAAGCTGGAAGACGAAGATACGGGCGAGGTTGCCCTGACCTGCGTTGCCTGCCGTCTGCTGGACGATGAGACCTGCCGTTGCACCCAATACGACATCCGCCACCAATTCGTGCCGGAATGCATCGTGATGACGCCCGATAATATCGATGAACACGCCTATTGGCTGCCCCAGACCTGCGCCTATCGGCTGCTGTGGGAGGGCAAACCCCTTTACGACTGGCACCCTTTGATATCTGGTACGCCCGACAGCGTACACGCCGCCGGGGTCTCGGTTCAGGGGCGCACGGTGTCCGAGTTCGAAACCCCCATGGAAGAGTGGGAAGACTATATCATTGAGGAGCCCAACTGATGTATTTCGCCTCTGACAATTCCGGACCGGTTCACCCGCAAGTGATGGCCGCGTTGAGCGCCGCGAATGAGGGCTATCAGATGGCCTACGGGGCCGACACGCTGATGAACGAGGTGCGCGACCGTATCCGTGGTATCTTTGAAGCGCCGGGGGCAGCTGTCTATCTGGTGGCGACCGGGACGGCGGCGAATTCTTTGGCTCTGTCGACGCTGGCGAACCCGTGGGACACCGTGTTTTGTTCCCCCGTTGCGCATATTCACGAGGACGAGTGCAACGCCCCGGAATTCTACAGCGGCGCCAAGCTGACGCTGGTGCCCGGTGGTGACAAGATGACGGCAGACGCATTGCGCAGCACCATTCTGGCCGAAGAAACTCGCGGTGTGCATGGGCCGCAACGCGGGCCAGTCTCGATCACGCAGGTGACCGAGCGAGGTTCGGTTTATTCGCTGGAAGAGTTGCAGGCGCTGTGCGTTGTTGCCAAGGAATACGGCCTGCCGGTGCATCTGGACGGTGCGCGGTTCACCAATGCGCTGGTCGCGCTGAACTGTTCTCCGGCCGAGATGACATGGAAATCGGGTGTTGATGCGGTCAGCTTTGGCGGCACAAAGAACGGACTGATGGGGGTCGAGGCGGTCGTCTTTTTCGACGAGACCAAAGCCTGGGAGTTCGAGCTGCGCCGGAAACGTGGCGCGCATCTGTTTTCGAAACACCGGTACTTGTCGGCTCAGATGGCCGCCTATCTGCAGGACGACCTTTGGTTGCAGATGGCGCGTCAGGCCAATGACAATTGCGCACGTCTGGCTGACGGGCTGCGGGCCAAGGGGGCCTCTTTCCTGCATCAACCGCAGGCAAACATGATCTTCGCCGAATTCTCGCGCGCGCGGCACAAGCAATTGCACGACGCGGGTGCAGTCTATCATCTGTGGGGCGGAGAGCTGAACGGGGCCGATGACGCAGAGCCGCTTGCTTGTCGTCTGGTCTGCGACTGGTCGATCAGCCCTGAACAGATCGACCAGTTCATCGCACTACTGTAAGGTCAGCACTTCCGAAGGCTGCCCATCCCAGAAATCGCGTATCACGCGCGCCATGTCCCGAGGATGCGTGATCGGGGCCATGTGCCCTGCCCCTTCAATGACACAGCCCGAGGCATTGGGCAGGCGTTGTTGCAGCCCTTCACAGATCGCGGGCATCGCGGGATGTGTACGTGACCCGTTGACCAATAGAATGGGCATATTTGCGCGGCTCATCATATCGGGGGCCAGCAAGCCCTTTTTATCCTCGAACAAATCATCTTTAACCGCAGGAACAAGATGCACACCGCGGGTCATTGCGGCACGGGTCCGTTCGGGTAGGTCCGGCCAGCGAGGGCTGTCATCGGTGCTCCACATCCTGTTGAAAAGGCGCGCGGCCAGTTCCATATCACCGTCAGCTAAAGCCTTTGCATAAGGTTGCGCCTCATGGTCATGCTGCGCCAGCAGATCAGGCGCGCCCTGCTTGGCAACGGCAAAGAATACCGGCTCGATCAGAACCGCACTGCGGACCAGATCTGGGTGTTCCATCGCCAGGCGCAGCGCGATCATCGCGCCAAAGGAATGACCGATGACATCCATCGGCTCTGTCAATTGCTCGACAGTCTGTTCGGTCAACAAATCGAACAGATCGCCCTGTTCGTTCCAATCGGGGCTCTTACCGTGTGAGGGCATATCGGGCGCGACAAATGTCGCGTCATCCCCCAACACGCCCGCCAACCCTGCCCACGCCCCAGAGTGAGCAATCGTGCAATGCAGGGCCAGCACTTTGCGCTCGCCCTGCCCCAAGGTTCTGACGTGAACCGACGGCATCAAATCCTTCACCCTTTCATCTCGCTCAGGTGACGGTCCAGGTCCTCTAGCCGGTCCTGTCCCCAGAACCGTTGACCATCTTCGGTGATATAGAACGGCGCACCAAACGCGCCTTTGTCTACGGCCTCCTCAAGATTGGCGGCATAGGTATCGGCCCCGACCAGCAAGCCGCTATCGGCCAGAGAGGGATCGAACCCTGCGGAAGACAGGCATTCACGGATCACTTCGTCCTGCGCGACGTCTTTTTCTTCGGCCCAGCAGGCGCGAAGAATGGAATGAACCAGCTGTCCGACATCACCCGAGCCTTCCTTGGCGGCGGCTATCACAGCGTAAGAGGACGGTGCCATATTCGTGGGCCAATGAGCAGGTTTCAGGTTGAACTCCATTCCCAGATTCTTGGCTTGCCGCTGCAGTTCCTGCGCCCGGTATTCGATGCGCGAAATGTGCCGGTCCTTCGGTGGAGTTCCCCCGGTGCGTCCGAACAGCGCCATGATATCCAGCGGCTTGTAGTTGATCGTCGCGCCGTGCTTTGCCGCGACCTCTTCAAGCCGGTTTCCGGCCAAGTAGGTGAAGGGCGAAATTGTCGCAAAATAGTAGTCAATGGTGGCCATGTTCACTTTCTCCGCTGCGTTGTCTTTGCTGGACGGTAAGGCCGTGGTAAGCGGTGTCAACATCACGAATCTGTCACATTTGCCATTGCTGCCCGGGGACTTCAGCCGATGCCGACACTCCACGAACCCAAGCTGATCGCTGGGAACGCCAATCTTCCGCTTGCCGAATCCATTGCCCGCCGCATGAGCCTGTATCGCGGCGTCGATCAGGGCCTCGTCGATGCGCGCGTCGAACGCTTTAACGACGGTGAGATTTTCGTCGAAGTGTTCGAGAATGTGCGCGGCGAGGATATGTTCATCGTCCAGCCGACCTCGAACCCGGCAAACGACAACCTGATGGAGCTTCTGATCATCGCCGATGCACTGCGCCGTTCGTCCGCGCAGCGCATCACCGCCGTGATCCCCTATTTCGGCTATGCCCGTCAGGACCGCCGCACCAAGGCGCGCACGCCGATTTCAGCCAAGCTGGTCGCCAACATGCTGACCGGCGCCGGGATCGAGCGGGTTCTGACCATGGACCTGCACGCCGCGCAGATTCAGGGGTTCTTTGATATCCCGGTGGACAACCTCTATGCCTCGCCGATCTTTGCGCTGGATGTGAAAAACCAGTTCAAGGACCAGATGGATGAGATCATGGTGGTCTCACCCGATGTGGGCGGCGTGGCCCGCGCGCGCGAGTTGGCCAAACGGATCGAAGCGCCGTTGTCGATCGTCGACAAACGCCGCGAAAAGGCGGGTGAAGTGGCCGAAATGACTGTCATCGGCGACGTCAAAGACAAGATCTGCCTAATCGTGGACGACATGTGCGATACCGCCGGAACTCTGTGTAAGGCGGCTCAAGTGCTGCTGGATAACGGCGCGAAAGAGGTGCATTCCTATATCACCCACGGCGTCATGAGCGGCCCAGCGGTGGAACGTGTGACAAACTCAGTCATGAAGTCTCTGGTTCTGACCGACACGATCCAACCCACCAAAGAGGTCGCCAAAGCCAAGAATATCCGGATCGTGCCGACCGCGCCGATCTTTACACAGGCAATCCTGAACATCTGGAACGGCACCTCGGTATCGTCCTTGTTCGAGGACAAGACCCTGACCCCGATCTACGAATCCATGTACCACATGGACTGATTGACAAGGGTGGCGCGGCCACCCTTTTCGTACCAACCCAACAGGCAGGAGCGTCCCGTGACAGCCGCAAAACGTATTGTTCTTTCCAGCGACCATGCCGCCATCGATCTGCGTCAGGCCGTCGCCAAGCATGTCACTGACCTCGGATGGGAGGTCGTGGACATCGGGCCGAAGACACCCGAGAGCACGCACTATCCAATCCACGGCAAAGCCGCAGCCGAAGCCGTCGCATCCGGCGATTGTCAGCTGGGCATTATTCTATGTGGCACTGGACAGGGCATCATGATGGCGGCAAACAAAGTGCCCGGCATACGCTGTGGCGTGTGTTCTGACGCATTCTCGGCCCGGATGATCCGTCAGCACAATGACGCCAACATGCTGTCCATCGGCGCGCGTGTCGTCGGTGAAGGGCAAGCGCTGGACATTGTCGCCGCGTTCCTTGGTGCCGAGTTCGAAGGTGGCCGTCACGCGACCCGCGTCGGAATGATCGAAGCATCAACTGACTGACACTTGACCACGGGCATCAGGAGATGTCCCAATCATCCTCATGCGCAACCTCGCCGATCGCGGTCCACGTCACCCTAATCCGTGCGATTCGCGTGTCTGACCAAGTGCGGAACACTGCGTCGAATCCTTCGTTCGTAGTGTTTTCGGCCTTCACTTCGGCCCGCAACGCCGAGGTTGTGTCCACATCCCATAGGGATATACCGATCTGAACAACCGGCGCAGATCGGAACGGCTGGCGAAACGTCACAGCCGAGCGTCTCTCGCGCGTACCGTTGCCGGTCCACATGTCACCACCGTTGGAAAATTCGGAAAACACCACGGTCTCGCCTTGGTCGATACCAATAGGATGGGTTCGAAACGTCTTCATTTTATTGTCTGTTCTTTATCAATTCCCGAAATCTAATTCGGCTTCATGATGAAATCACGACAAAAAAACGGCCCTACTGTCGCAAGGCCGTTTCTAATGATCCATTTGCAACAAGCCGTTACAGGCTCATATGCGTCCCAAGCGCTTCCATGTCGGCCAGCAGCTTGGCTGCATCGTCTACGATCGACTGATCGTCGCCAGACTTTGCGGCCTCGTGCGAAGCGCGGGCTTCCGCGATCAGGTCGTCCAGATGCGACCGGGTCACTTCGGCAACCGGGATAGCCTTTTCAGCCAGAACCGACAGGCCGTCGCCGTTGATCTGGGCAAACCCGCCGGTGACCAGGTATTCGCTGGCTCCTGCAGGTGCCTCAACCTTCAGCAGACCGGGGCGCAGCGTCGTGATGGTGGGGGCATGATCGGGCATCGCCGTCATGTCCCCATCCGCGCCGGGAAGCTGGACCGCGGTGGCCTCAAGCGAAGCAAGGCTCCGCTCGGGGCTGACTAGGTCGAATTGCATCGTGTTTGCCATCAGGGATACTCCTTAGGCGGCTTCTGCGGCCATCTTTTCCGCTTTGGCGATCACTTCGTCGATGCCGCCAACCATCAGGAAGGCCGCTTCGGGCAGGTGATCGTATTCGCCAGCGACAACAGCTTTGAACGACGCGATGGTCACGTCCAGAGGAACCTGAACGCCCGGCGAGCCGGTGAAAACCTGTGCAACGTCGAACGGCTGCGACATGAAGCGTTCGATCTTACGGGCACGGGCCACGGTCAGTTTGTCTTCTTCCGACAGTTCGTCCATGCCGAGGATGGCGATGATGTCCTGAAGCGACTTGTAGCGCTGGAGGATCTGCTGAACGTCGGTCGCAACCGCGTAGTGCTCTTCACCCACAATCGCGGGGTCCAACAGACGCGAGGACGAGTCGAGCGGGTCAACAGCCGGGTAGATACCCTTTTCCGAGATCGCACGGTTAAGAACGGTGGTTGCATCCAAGTGAGCAAACGATGTTGCCGGCGCGGGGTCGGTCAAGTCGTCCGCGGGAACGTAGATGGCCTGCACCGAGGTGATCGAGCCCGACTTGGTCGAGGTGATGCGTTCTTGCAGGGCGCCCATGTCGGTAGCCAGCGTCGGCTGGTAGCCCACCGCCGAAGGAATACGACCCAGCAGAGCCGAAACCTCGGATCCCGCCTGCGTAAAGCGGAAGATGTTGTCGACGAAGAACAGAACGTCGGTGCCGGACTGGTCACGGAACTGCTCGGCCAGTGTCAGGCCGGTCAGAGCAACACGCGCACGCGCTCCCGGAGGTTCGTTCATCTGACCGTAGACCAGGGCCACCTGCGATTCCGACAGGTTGTCGGGCTTGATGACGTTCGATTCGATCATTTCGTGATACAGGTCGTTGCCTTCACGGGTCCGTTCACCAACACCCGCGAACACCGAGAAGCCCGAGTGCACTTTTGCGATGTTGTTGATCAGTTCCATGATCAGAACGGTTTTGCCAACGCCGGCACCGCCGAACAGGCCGATCTTACCGCCTTTGGCGTAGGGGGCCAGCAGGTCCACAACCTTGATGCCGGTCACAAGGATTTCCGACTCGGTCGACTGTTCCGCGAACTCGGGCGCGGGCTGGTGAATCGCGCGGGCCTCGGTTGCTTCAACCGGGCCTTTTTCGTCGATCGGCTCGCCGACCACGTTCAGGATGCGGCCCAGGGTGGCATTGCCGACCGGAACCGAGATCGGTGCGCCGGTGTCGGTCACAACTTCGCCACGGACCAGACCTTCGGTCGCGTCCATCGCAATGGTGCGGACGGTGTTTTCGCCCAGGTGCTGAGCAACTTCCAACACCAGGCGCTTGCCGTTGTTGGTGGTTTCCAGCGCGTTCAGAATTTCAGGCAGTGCGTCATCAAACTGGACGTCGACGACGGCCCCGATGATCTGTGTGACTTTGCCTTTTGCATTCGCCATGTTTCGTCTCCGGTATGTCTCTACAGCGCTTCGGCGCCGGAAATAATTTCAATCAGCTCGTTGGTGATCACGGCCTGACGCGAGCGGTTGAACTGGATCGTCAGCTTGTCGATCATTTCGCCCGCGTTGCGTGTCGCGTTGTCCATTGCGGACATCCGTGCACCCTGTTCAGACGCTCCGTTTTCGAGCAGAGCCGAGAAGATCGCGGTGGCAACCCCCTTGGGCAGCAGGTCGGCCAGAATGGCCTCTTCGCTGGGCTCGTAGTCGAAGATGGCACCGCTGTCGTCACCTGCCGCGTCGTCCTCGAACGAGGCGGGGATGATTTGCTGTGCCGTCGGGATCTGGGTCACGACGTTGACGAACTTCGAGTAGAAGATCGTGGCAACATCGAACTCAGCCCCGTCAAAGCGGGACAGGATGTCCTTCGCGATGTCCTGCGCGTTGGCATAGCCAATGCGCTTGACCTCGCTCAGGTCGACATGTCCAACGAACAGATCGCCCAAATCGCGCTTGAGCGCGTCGCGGCCTTTCTTGCCAACGGTCAGAACCTTGACCGTCTTGCCTTTGCCGCGCAGCTCTTCCGCCTTTTGGCGGGCCAGCTTGGCGATGTTCGAGTTGAAGCCGCCGCAGAGGCCGCGTTCAGCTGTCATCACAACCAGCAGATGGACATCATCGCTGCCCGTACCACGGAGCAGCTTGGGGGCGCTGTCGCTGCCCCCGACCGAAGCCGCCAGCCCCGCCATCACGGCATTGAACCGCTCGGCATAGGGACGCGAGGCTTCGGCAGATTCCTGGGCGCGGCGCAGTTTTGCAGCCGCGACCATCTGCATGGCCTTGGTGATCTTGCGGGTCGATTTGACCGACTCGATCCTGTTTTTAAGGTCCTTCAGACTAGGCATCGGAACCCCCCGTTACGCGAAGGTCGCGGCGTATTCGTCGATCGCTGCCTTGATCTTGTCGGACGCGTCACCTTTGATCTTGGGATCTTCGTCTGTCAGCCATTTCAGCAGGTCGGCGTGCTTGCCGCGCAGGTGCGCCAGCAGACCGGCCTCATAGCGGCCAACGTCCGAGACGTCGATCTTATCGAGGTAACCGTTGGTGCCCGCGAAGATGACGCAGACGATTTCCGCGTTGGTCAGCGGCGAGTACTGCGGCTGTTTCATCAGCTCGGTCAGGCGCGCACCACGGTTCAGCAGCTGCTGGGTCGCGGCGTCGAGGTCCGAACCGAACTGCGCAAACGCAGCCATTTCGCGATACTGAGCCAGCTCCAGTTTTACCGGACCAGCGACCGATTTCATCGCGTTGGTTTGGGCCGACGAGCCCACACGCGAAACCGACAGACCGGTGTTCACAGCAGGACGGATGCCCTGGTAGAACAGTTCGGTTTCCAGGAAGATCTGACCGTCGGTGATCGAGATCACGTTGGTCGGAATAAACGCCGAAACGTCGCCACCTTGGGTTTCAATAACCGGCAGAGCGGTCAGCGAGCCTGCGCCGAAATCTTCGTTCAGCTTCGCCGAACGCTCCAGCAGACGGGAGTGGAGGTAGAAAACGTCACCAGGATAGGCTTCACGTCCGGGCGGACGACGCAGCAGCAGGGACATCTGACGATAGGACACAGCCTGCTTCGACAGGTCATCATAGATGATCAGCGCGTGGCGGCCGTTGTCGCGGAAGTATTCGGCCATCGCGGTCGCCGAGTACGGCGCCAGGAACTGCATCGGCGCCGGGTCGGACGCGGTTGCGGCCACAACGATCGAGTATTCAATCGCGCCGGATTCTTCCAGCTTCTTCACCAGCTGCGCAACGGTCGAACGCTTCTGACCAACAGCCACGTAGATGCAGTACAGTTTCTTCGACTCGTCGTCGCCTGCTGCGTCGTTGTAGACTTTCTGGTTCAGGATGGTGTCCAGAGCAACGGCGGTTTTACCGGTCTGACGGTCACCAATGATCAGCTCACGCTGGCCACGGCCGATCGGGATCATCGCGTCAACCGATTTCAGGCCGGTTGCCATCGGCTCGTGCACCGATTTACGCGGGATGATGCCAGGGGCTTTGACGTCTGCAACGCCACGCTTGGAGGCATTGATCGGGCCTTTGCCGTCCAGCGGATTGCCCAGACCGTCAACAACACGGCCCAGAAGTTCGTCACCGATCGGAACGTCCACGATCGAGTTGGTGCGCTTGACGGTGTCACCTTCTTTGATGTCACGGTCAGAACCGAAGATAACGACACCGACGTTGTCGCTTTCCAAGTTCAGGGCCATGCCCATGATGCCACCGGGGAATTCGACCATCTCACCGGCTTGCACATTGTCCAGGCCGTATACACGGGCAATCCCGTCACCGACGCTCAGCACGCGGCCGATTTCGGCCACTTCTGCTTCCTGACCAAAGTTCTTGATCTGGTCCTTCAGGATTGCAGAAATCTCTGCAGCTTGGATTCCCATTTATCCGACCTCTTTCATTGCATTCTGTAGGGAGTTCAGCTTCGAACGGATCGAGCTATCGATCATCTTCGAGCCCACTTTAACGACAAGACCGCCGATGAGGCTTTCATCCACGGTCGCATTGATTGTCACGGTCTTGCCCACACGCTCGGACAGCGTTTTGGACAGTTTTTCCATCTGTGTCTTGGTCAGGGCCTTGGCCGAGGCGACATCGGCGGTTACTTCGCCACGCTCTTCGGCCAGCATGTCGCGCAGAACCTGCACCAGCTGCGGCACAACAAACAGGCGGCGTTTTTGCGCCATCAGACCCAGCGTATTACGCAGTATCGCGTTCAGGCCCATCTTGTCAGCGATCGCTGTAATGGCGCCTTCCTGTTCGGCGCGCGAAACCAGAGGCGAAGCGATCAGGTTACGCAGTTCGGCGCTGTCGCCCAATGCTGCTGCCAGATCGTTAATTCCGGTCTCCAGACCTGCGAGGTCTTTATTCTCTTTCGCGATCTCGAAAATCGCAGTGGCATAGCGCTCGGCAATGCCTGTGGAAATCGAAGCTGGTTCGGACACGTCCACCCTTCCGATATTTGAGGCCCCGAATTCGCGTTGCGGCAGCTACCCCGGGGGCGTGAAGAAACCCCGGCCATACGGTCGGGGATCAAAATCACCGGGGATGTAGCAGAGCCGAACACAGCTCGCAACATATTATCACGAGGGCAGCCTTATCCACAAAATGTTTGATTTCATGGAGTTACGCAGGGTGCGACCCTTTTGTCCGGTTGGAAGGGACTAAAAATGTTACGAAAGTGTAGGTTTTTGCGATTCCTGTGACCATTTTCCCGCATTTTCTTCGCGTGGCGGAGTTCCAAAAGTGGACAAAAGTTAGGCGGGCTTCAGCAAACCGTCCAACGCCTTGATCGGCCGACGAACAGGATCCTTTGTGACGCTGCCGCTTGGAGGCCGGATGTGTTTAGTTGCTTCGACCATCAAGACACCTCCGGCCATGACCGTGGGAATCCGCTGACCCGTCTTTTCAATCAAACTGCCCGACTTGAGCCAAAATCGGCGGAATGACGGCGGCAGATACAATGCTGAACAATGGCTTTCCGGTTCAAAATGATGCGCCCGAAGCTGGTTTTCTAACTGCGTCGCTGAATAAGGGCGTCCAAAGCCAAACGGCGTCCGGTCCGTTCGCGACCACAACCCCGCGCGGTTGGGCACAATAAAGAACGCGCGCCCTCCGGGGCCCAGAACCCGCCAGCATTCATTTAACAGCTCGCTCGGCCGTTGCGAGGTCTCAAGCCCGTGCATCACCACCAGCTTGTCCACATGCCCGGTCTCAATCGGCCACATCGTCTCTTCCGTCAGGACCGAGACATTGGGCATCCCTGCGGGCCACGGCATCACGCCTTGCGGTCCAGGCATCAGCCCGATCACCCGCCGGGCATCTGCCAGATAGGGACGCAGCAAGGGTACGGCAAAGCCAAACCCGGCGACCGTCTGGCCCTTGGCTTCGGGCCATTGCGCGATCAACCGACCCCGGATCGCCGCCTGCGCCGCACGCCCCAATGTGCTGCGGTAGTAGAAATTCCTAAGATCCTGCACATCAAGATGCATTGCGGACACCCGGTCAATCGGCTTAGCTTCGGCGCAGTCTAGCAACGAAAGGGCAAAAGGCCATGCCTCTTGAGATCGTCACCATCCCATGTCTCAGCGATAACTACGCTTTTCTGGCGCATGACGCCGCAAGCGGCAACACCGCATTGATCGACGCGCCAGAGGCTGCCCCCATTCTGGCCCAGCTGGACCAGCGCGGCTGGAAACTCAGCCACGTGTTACTGACGCATCACCACTTTGACCATGTGGACGGGTTGCCCGGAATTCTGGAAAAGCACCCCGCTAAAGTCATAGGGGCCGCTGCGGACGCGCATCGTTTGCCCCCTTTGGACCAACAAGTCAGCGAAGGCGATACGTTTGAGTTGGGCGGAGAGACGGTGCAAGTGCTGGATGTCTCGGGCCATACAGTTGGACACATCGCATTCTATATGCCGCAAAGCGCCGTTGTATTTACCGCCGACAGTTTGATGGCTTTGGGATGTGGTCGCCTGTTTGAAGGAACCGCCCCGCAGATGTGGGACTCATTATCCAAGCTGGCCGCTTTGCCCGACGATACTCTGGTGTGTTCGGGTCACGAATATACGCAATCCAACGCCAAATTCGCTCTGACCGTCGACCCAGACAATGCCGCGCTGCGCGAACGCGCGACGGATATCGACCGCGCCCGTGCCGCTGGCGAACCTACGGTGCCGTCAAGTTTGGCGCTGGAAAAGGCCACAAATCCGTTTCTGCGCGCCGCTGATCCGGCGATTCAAGCGCATTTAGGGATGTCGGGCGCTGAACCCGCTGCGGTATTTGCAGAAATTCGGGCTAGAAAAGACAGGTTTTGATGCCTATTTCACCCGCTTCACGGCCACGGTCACAATAAATGTGACTGTCAAGTGAAAGAAAACCCTTGAAGCCGGGCCATGATCAACCAAACTCTAATAGTATGAGGACACGGTTGGGATGGGGATCCGGCCTAAAGCCCGCGCCCCTTCCGACCCAAGACAGAGGAGCACCCGCGTGCCTTCATTCTCGAGCACATTAGAACAAGCCATTCACGCGGCCCTTGCGGCTGCGAACGAACGGCGACACGAATTCGCCACGCTAGAGCATCTGCTGCTGGCGCTGCTGGAAGAACCGGACGCGATCCGAGTTATGAAAGCCTGCAGCGTCGATCTGGATGAGCTGCGCAGCACTCTGGTCGAATTCATCGACGAAGACCTGTCTAATCTGGTTACGGATATCGACGGGTCCGAGGCTGTGCCAACGGCCGCTTTCCAACGCGTGATCCAGCGCGCCGCCATCCACGTTCAAAGCTCGGGCCGGACCGAGGTCACGGGCGCAAACGTGCTGGTTGCGATCTTTGCTGAACGCGAAAGCAACGCGGCCTATTTCCTGCAAGAACAGGACATGACACGGTATGACGCGGTGAATTTCATCGCACATGGCGTCGCCAAAGACCCAGCTTACGGCGAAAGCCGATCGGTCTCGGGCGCGGATCAGGTCGAGGACGAAACGCAACCCTCTGCTGGCGAAGGTGAGCAGAAGGAAAGCGCACTTGGCAAATACTGCGTTGATCTGAACACCAAATCCCGTGCAGGGGATGTAGATCCGCTGATTGGCCGCGCGGATGAGGTTGAACGTTGCATTCAAGTGCTTTGCCGTCGCCGCAAGAATAACCCGCTGTTGGTGGGTGATCCGGGCGTGGGGAAAACCGCTATCGCCGAAGGTTTGGCCCATAAAATCGTCGTGGGCGAAGCGCCCGATGTGCTGTCCGAAACCACGATTTACTCGCTGGATATGGGCGCTTTGCTGGCGGGCACGCGTTATCGCGGTGATTTCGAGGAGCGACTGAAAGCAGTCGTAACCGAATTGGAAGAGCATCCCGATGCCGTGCTGTTTATTGACGAGATTCACACGGTCATCGGCGCAGGAGCCACTTCGGGCGGCGCAATGGATGCGTCGAACCTTCTGAAACCTGCCCTACAGGGCGGTAAACTGCGCACGATGGGTTCGACCACCTACAAAGAGTTCCGGCAGCATTTCGAAAAGGACCGCGCGCTTAGCCGCCGGTTCCAGAAGATCGACGTGAATGAGCCTTCGGTCGAGGACAGCGTGAAAATCCTGCGCGGCCTTAAACCGTATTTTGAAGAGCATCACGCGATCAAATACACTGCGGACGCGATCAAAACGGCGGTGGAACTGTCGGCGCGCTACATCAATGACCGCAAACTGCCTGACAAGGCTATCGACGTGATTGACGAGGCCGGTGCAGCTCAGCATTTGGTCGCGGAAAGCAAGCGTCGCAAAACCATCGGCGTGAAAGAGATTGAGGCCGTGGTCGCCAAGATCGCGCGCATCCCGCCCAAGAACGTCACCAAGGACGATGCCGAGGTTCTGAAAGACCTTGAGACCTCGCTGAAACGGGTGGTGTTCGGTCAGGACGACGCCATTGTCGCGCTGTCCAGCGCGATCAAACTGGCGCGCGCGGGCCTTCGTGAACCTGAAAAGCCCATCGGTAATTACCTGTTCGCAGGTCCGACCGGTGTGGGCAAAACCGAAGTGGCGAAACAGCTGGCAGATACGCTGGGTGTAGAACTGCTGCGTTTCGACATGTCTGAATACATGGAGAAACACGCCGTTTCTCGTCTGATCGGTGCGCCTCCGGGTTATGTCGGGTTCGATCAGGGCGGTCTTCTGACTGACGGCGTTGACCAGCATCCGCATTGCGTGCTGCTGCTGGATGAGATCGAGAAAGCGCATCCGGACGTCTTTAACATCCTGCTGCAGGTTATGGATCATGGTGAGCTGACGGACCACAACGGCCGCACGGTGAATTTCCGCAACGTTGTGCTGATCATGACCTCGAACGCTGGCGCTCAGGAGCAAGCCAAGGCCGCGATCGGCTTTGGACGCGACCGTCGCGAAGGCGAAGATACCGCTGCGATTGAACGGACCTTCACACCGGAATTCCGCAACCGTCTGGACGCGGTGATTTCGTTCGCGCCGCTGCCTAAAGAGGTCATCCTTCAAGTTGTCGAGAAATTCGTGCTGCAGCTTGAGGCACAGTTGATGGACCGCAATGTGACCTTTGACCTGACACCCAAGGCCGCCGAATGGTTGGCGGACAAAGGGTATGACGACAAGATGGGTGCGCGCCCGCTGGGCCGCGTCATTCAGGAACACATCAAGAAGCCTTTGGCCGAGGAGCTGCTATTTGGCAAGCTGGCCAAGGGCGGCGTGGTCCGCGTTTCGGTCAAGAAAGGCGATCTGAACCTGGAAATTCTGGGCCCCGATCAGCCCCGCATACCGGGCGACAAACCACCCTTGCTCACAGCTGACTGATCGATGAGAAAAGAAAAACCCGCCCAATGCGGCGGGTTTTTCATTGCACCGTTATCTCGGTTGATCCCATAGCGGTGTTAAATACGGCTTCGACCTCTTCCTGCGAGCCAAGCGATACGCTGACAAAAACGAACGGGCATAACGTACGCCTTCACCCCCTTGAGAAAGGGCAGACAAAAGTGCGATGCCAATATCTCGGGCTTTTCTAATCGATCCGGCCTGGCTTGGATCGAAATATTCGAAGTCAATAAAGCGTATTCTGTGCCCGTCCCAGCACATGTCCCGAAATGCGGGGCGCCCATGCGCCAAATCCGCTGCATGCAAACGCGCGAGTGCTTGCCCGGCCGCACTGCAGGCTGCCAATTTCTCCACTTTGGTTACAAGCGGGTCGCCGCATAAGGCACTCAAACTATGCCCTGCGTCTTCGATTACAAAATAGCTGTCGCTTTCCAGAAGAACCGCCGGAACTGGAACTCCGCAACTGCGCAGGAAGCGATGCGATCGACGATCCCTATCAAAAGCTTGCCCGGGCAACCCTTTCACAACCCAAAGGTGTGGACCTGAACGCTCGATCCGTTTGAGCCAAACCGCGGCCCCACAGCGCATTTCGCACCTTGTTACACGACGGTAAGGAGCCCTTAGTGCGCTATCAACAATATAGCGAAGTTCCGAAACGCCTGCTTTCACGATCCCTACCCGTTCAACCTAGGGTACATATATAGGGATGCGCGTGGCCTTTTCCATGCGACTACGCCGCTATTTTAGCGTAGGTTCAGACCGTCTCAAATCAGAGATACACAATCAGCGTTCGGTCAGTTTCAGCTCGATCCGGCGGTTCTGGGCGCGGGCTTCTGGCGTGTCCGCCGGGTTTACAGGCTGAAACTCACCAAACCCGTTGGCCGCCAGGCGGTTCGGTGGGATACCCAGCGCTTCGACCATGTACAGCACGACCGACAACGCGCGGCCCTGGCTAAGTTCCCAGTTATCGCGATAACGACCTGATCCTGCCAGCGGGACGTTGTCGGTATGACCATCGACCCGGATAACCCAGTTCAGCCCTTCTGGGATCTCGGCCGCCACGGTCCGCAGGATGTTGGCAACCTTTGCGACCTCTAGCTGGCCTGCGGGGGACAGGACGGCCGAGCCGGTATCAAACAAAACCTCGGAGGAAAACACAAAGCGGTCTCCTTCGATCCGAACACCCTCCTGATCCCCCAAAACATCCCGGAGCCGGCCGAAGAATTCCGAGCGATAGCGCTGCAAATCCTCAGCCTGAGCAGCCAGTTCTTCGTTCTGACCCGAAAGCTTTTCGGCTTCGGCTTCCAACCGGACGCGCTCAGCCTCTTCCAGAAGTCGGCGGCGCCGCTCTTCCGAGGCCGCACGGGCAAGTGCAGCGTTCAGATCCTGCCCCAACGTCTGAATGCGGATGTCGGCGGCAGCGTTTCGCTCTTCGTAGTCGTCCAGCAAGGCTTGCAAACCGCCCAGCTGGTTACGGAGGGCGGCCATCTGCTGATTCAGCAGCGCGGTTTGGCGCTGCGCTTTTGCGGAAACCGCCTGTTCTGCCGAGATCGCTTCGCGCGCGACGGCCAGCAGCGCAGCTCTTTCCTCTGCTAGCGTGCGCTGCTCCTGCGCTTCGGTCTGGGCCTGCGTGCGCGCAGCCAAGGCAGCTTCAAGCTGGGCTTGCAACTCCTCAGTATTCAACTCGCCGAACTGACGCTCCAACTCTGCCTTGGCGGCTTGCGCCGCCGCAAGAAGGGTAAGCGTATCCTCGGCCTCTTTCCTTTGCGCTTCTAGCGCAAGCGTCATGGCCGTCAGTTCCGCATCCGCATCCTGAAGCCGGTTTCGCAGGTTTTCTGCCGCTGCTGCCTCGGCCAATCGGGCGGTTTCTTCTGCGCTTAGCTGCTCTTCGAGCTCGGAAATCAATGCCTCTTGCGCCGTGCCGCTTTGTTCGAGATCAGCAACAAGTGCCTCAAGCGCCTCACGGCGCGCGGCTGCCAGACGCGCGGCCTCGGCCTGTGCGTCAATTTCCGAACGGCTTTGGGCAAGGGCAAGGTTCAACGCTTCTTGTTCGGTCAACAGGGTCTCACGTTCCGACTCCAGCGACGCGATGGCCCCGCGCGCGCGTTCCTGATCTGCAAGAAGCGCCGCGACCTGATCTTCAAAATTAGTTAGACGCAACTGAGCATCAACAAGTTCGCCTTCGACTTGGGACAAGGTCGAATTCAAAGCTCCCAACCGCGCCTCAAGCCGACTGTTCTCACGCTCTTCCAAACCCAGCGCGTTGGCCAACGCGGCAACCTCGCCAGACAAGGCAGACAGCTCATCTTCCTGACCCGAGATCGTTTCGCGCAGAACGAATTGCACGACCATGAAAATGGTCAGGACAAAGGTCAGCACCATCAACAGCCCAGTGATCGCGTCCACGAAGCCTGGCCAGACAGAGCCCTGAAACCGTTGACCTGTGCGGCGAGACAGGGCCATGGGTTATTCTCCATCCGGAGTGGTGCGAACGGCGCCCCGTGGCAAGGTCAAAGCCTTGACCAACAGTTCAATATCTTTGCGCAGTTCGCTCATGCTTTCCTGGCGACCTGCCGAGATTTCTTCGAGAATACGAAGCAACTGAACATCCATGGACCGCAGGCGCATGCGGCTTTCGGCATCGATCCCATCGCCAGTGCCTTGCTCGCGCATGTGGTCCAACAAGGCATCCTGTCCCAGAGCAACGCGTTCCAGCGCGGCTGTGACCCCTTCGGCCTCGGACTGGCGCATGTTCATTTCACCTATCGAACTGACCAGCTGATTCAGGTTGGCGGACACCGATGCGCGGTCGGCCTCTTGCGCTTCGAAAAGATCCTGCAACGCATTCATCTGTTCCGACATTGCATCCAGTACAGGAGTAAGAACCGCCAGTTCAGCCCCACCTTCATCACCAGAAGCGAACCCGACTCGTGTGATTGACGACAGCCACTCTTCCAACTCGCGGTAGAACCGGCTTTGCCCGTGACCTGCAAACAGTTCAAGCAGGCCGACGATCAACGATCCGGCCAAACCCAAAAGCGATGACCCAAAGGCCACACCCATACCCTGCAACTGCGCCTCGAGCCCGACCATAAGGCGGTTGAAAACAGCCAGCCCTTCTTCCCCTTCTTGGGGGTTTAGGCTGCGGATCGTGTCAACGATGGCCGGAACAGTTGTCGCCAGACCAAAGAAAGTGCCCAGCAGGCCCAGATAAATCAGAACATTGGTGATGTAACGCGTGATCTCGCGTTCTTCCTCAACCCGTTCTGCTACCGAATCCAGAATGGACCGGGTCGAGCTAGAGCTGATCTGAGACCGCGCCCCACGTTCCCGCAGCAGCGACGCCAGAGGGGCCAAGAGCTGCGGGGTCCGAGCGTCTTCGCGTACAACGCCACCGACGAAGGCTTCGATCCAACGAACCGAGCCGATCAGCTGTGTCACCTGATAAAAACAGGCCAATACGCCGATGCCAAATACCAGCAGGATGAACCCGTTCAGGTAAGGGTTGGCGTAGAAAACAGGCAGAACATAGGGCAGAGCCATAAAAACTCCGCCACCCGCCAGCGCAATCGCAACCAACATCGTTACGATCTGACGAATGGGTTGCGAGAAATGCGGTCTCGCGCTTTGATGTGCCTGCGCCATGCGCGTGGTTCCCGGTCTTTAGCTGCTCTGAGGATAAATCTAGCGAAAATCCGCCGGTTACGCCAAGGGTTTATGCGGTAATGTCACGCACGCGTTGCGCCAACCACTCAAGATCGGCATCGTGCAGGCCAATCTCGGCCAGATGTTCGGCAGTGTTGTAGAGGTATTCAGTGTTTGGCCCCCGACCACCAACGGCGTGTGCGATGATCTGGGCCTGCTCTTCCAAAGGCATTCCCCCGCAATACTGCACATGGTCTTTTTCGATCACGTAAGTGACCGCATTGACCGTGTCACCGGTTTCCAAATGCACATCCAGCATCTTTTCGACATAGGCGGAAGATATCAACTCGCGCTCTCGCAGCTCTTGTAAGGTGCGATCTTCGTGGCCCGGCTGGACCGCAAGAGCCAACCCTTTGCACTGTGCGTCGTCTTGTTCATCCAGCGCCAGAACAAGGCCCGGCTCATCCTCTGTACCGCGATGGTGAATCGAACTCATGCAAAATGAGCGTGCGTAGCCGATCAAAGTCGCGCGTTCACTACGGGCCACAGGAAAGCCGGGATTCCACAACAGCGACCCATATCCGAAAACCCACATCGTCATAACTCTGGTCCTTGCCCGTTTGCGCCTATAAACATCAAATTTGAGGTGGGAAAAAGGGCCAACTGCCATGCGCGGGCTGATACGAGTCATCATTGTCATAACTGTGATCTGGAGCGCTTACTGGTTCGTCGCGGGCATCGGCTTGCGAAACGCGATCACGACCTGGTTCGACACGCAGCGAGAACAGGGCTGGCAAGCCGAGTTCGCTGAGGTCACAACAGCCGGATACCCGTTGAACCACGTAACACGCCTGAGCAGTCCCGCGCTTGCCGACCCGGTCAACGGCACCGCCTGGAGCGCCGATTGGATTCAGTTCCAAAGCCCCGCAATCTGGCCCGGCAGACAGGTTTTGCGTTTTGCCGACACGCCGCAACGGCTGTCCTATTTTGATCAGACATCGACTATTCAAGCCGCTGATATGCAAGCTGAGCTACAGCTTCAGCCCGGTGTTGCGCTGGTCCTGGAAAAGATGGCGCTGACAGCCGGAGCATGGTCAGTCGCCGACAATTCCGAGGCTCTGGCCGGAGGCGAAACCCTGGCGCTTGTAATGGAGCAGACTGAGACGCCCGAAACATACATGATCAGCGCTCGCATTGATGCCTTCATGCCCGGGGATGAGTTGCGCGCGCTAATGCGATCAGCCACCACACTGCCGCAGACCTTCGAAACGCTCGAGTTGGACATGCGTGCAACATTCGACAAACCCTGGGACCGGTCCGCGCTGGAACTGAGCAGGCCGCAACCCGTGAACATTGAACTCCGTCTGGCCGAGATGAAATGGGGCGCGCTGCGCTTGTTCGCTGTCGGAGAGTTGGACGTTGACCCCCAAGGCATCCCCACCGGCGAAATCGCGGTCAAGGCAGAAAACTGGCGCGATATGATTGCCATGGCCAATGCAGCAGGCGCCCTGCCCGATCAGGCGGTTGATCCGGTAACCCGTGCCTTAAACTTCATGGCGGGCCTAGGCGGCAACCCCAACGCACTGGACTTGCAGCTTAATTTCCGCGACGGCTTTGTCGCGCTAGGCCCCTTGCCAATCGGGCCTGCACCGCGTTTGATCCTACGCTAACAACTTCTGCTTTAAATCTGTCCAAGGGGCGTCGAATATGGGTCTGAAAACCGCGTTGTCCAACAAACTGTCCCGCTGGGCGCTGAAAAGGTTCGAAACGCCATCTTGCGCGATCTCTGGAAAGACGATGTCGTTTTTTTCCGCCAGATGCAGGATCACTGCCTGATCTACTACCCACATGACGTCATAGGAGAACAGATCACCTAAGGCGGTGAATACGGCCGTGGGGTTCTAAGTGCGCTTTCAAACTACTTGAAACAGGAAGGCGCTGCGCTGAGCGCTGGTGCGGTTCTGGAAATTGGCGCAAATATCGGAACGCATACTGTCTATTTCTTCCGTGACCTTGAATGCACGCATGTCATTGCGTTGGAGCCTGATCCACAAAACTATGACCTGCTAACGCGGAACATAAAACTCAACAATCTGGGCGACCGCGTCACGCATCTCCAAGTGGGTGCATCCAGCACCTCCGGCCAATTGCCTTTCGTTTCAAACGAAATGAATAGGGGCGGATCAAGGATTGGCGATCACTCCGATGAAGCGATAGTAGTTGATATCACCACGGTTGACCGCTTGTTTGAACAGTACAGTGAGCCTTTCAAAGATCTTTCCTTGATATGGATTGATGTCGAAGGGCACGAGCTTGAAGTGCTGGAAGGGGCATTGAAGACGCTACAAACCTGTCGCCCGGCAGTGTTCCTCGAATATACCCCTTCAGAGTCGTCTGCTCACAATAAAAAACTGCGTGACCTTCTGTTCAGTCACTATGAACACGTCATCGATTTTGGCCGCCAACCTACACCACTAACGGCGCAATCGTTCGACGCAATACAGGGCCAGACGGACCTTCTGGCGTTCGACAAAAGAAAATAAGCTCGGTCAGCGGCAGTAAGGCCCACGCCGGTGCCGGGCCGTGTCCAGATGGAAATGGTCGCGGTGGTACCGATCCGAATTCGGACCAAGCACTGTTCCAAACGGCCCACACGCGTTGCGCCAGATCTTGGTCAACTGCTTTTTTGAAGGGTTCTTGCGCCATCCGTTCAAAACCGTCACCACCTCACCATCGGCCATCTTGAAACCTGAGATATCAATCGCGCGCCCCTTGCCGTGTTCCGAGATTTTTGCACCCGTGCGATTGTTCCGCGTCCGGCAAGCGTAGTGCGCGGCAACTTGCAGCTCGACCACGGGTCCGCGGCGCCGGAACGTCGGCTTGACGGATTTGTCCACCCATTCATTCAAAGCGATTGCCGTGCCGCAATCCATCGTAGAAGGTCTGCTAAGCGCAACCCCCGATACCGACGTGACTTGCACGGCATCCTTGATCCCACAGGCTTTGATCCTACCCGGAACCTTGCCAACGGCCTTGCCCTGAATCGCAATATCACCACAGACCGAGCCTTTGCGCAGCTTGCGCTTTTTGAACAACGCCTGTTGTTCGACCGCCTTGGGCCGCTTGTAAGGCATCAACGATGTATCCGGTCCAAGCGACGGCAAATCCAGTGGTCGCGCAGCGGTAGCGACAACCTGAGCGGATTCCGGACGCATGGCAGGGCGCAATCTGGTCGGCTGCGCATAGGCTAAAACAATACTTTCTGCAGGGCGCGAAAGGGGGACCAGGGACTGATCCAAAGGCGCCGCAGAAGCCTTCGTGGCGCTGAGCGCAAGCAATCCGATCCACAATACCTTAAGCGTCATGAGGTTGTCTTTCCTCGCCCAAAGTCCGGCGCATCAGTATCCTGGCCAGCGTCGATAATCCCACGACGGATCGCCCGAGTGCGGGTGAAATAGTCGAAAAGCTGCTCTCCATCGCCGGTTCGGATGGCGCGTTGCAGGGCGAATAACTCCTCGGTAAAACGTCCAAGGATTTCCAGCGTCGCGTCTTTATTGGTTAGAAAAACGTCGCGCCACATGGTCGGATCCGAGGCCGCGATGCGCGTGAAATCCCGAAAACCTGCGGCCGAGTACTTAATGACCTCGCTATCCGTCACCCGACGCAGATCATCGGCCACACCAACCATAGTATAAGCGATCAGGTGCGGCGCATGAGACGTCACCGCCAACACCAAATCGTGGTGATCGGCATCCATCTCATCGACATTGGCGCCCATGCCCTCCCACAAGGCGCGCAACCGCGCCACAGCGTCAGGGTCAGACCCCTTGACCGGCACCAGCAGGTTCCAACGATTGTCGAACAGTTCAGCAAAACCGGATTCGGGCCCGGAATGCTCGGTCCCGGCCAACGGGTGGGCAGGAATGAAATGCACGCCATCAGGAATATGGGGCGATACCGCCTCGATCACATGTCGTTTCACCGAGCCTACATCCGACACGGTCGCCCCCGGCTTCAGAACAGGCACGATGTCTGCAGCAACTGCCCCCATCGCACCAACCGGCACACAAAGAACGACAAGATCGGCGCCCTTGGCCGCCTCTTGCGCTGAATCGCAAACCCGATCGCACAGGCCGATCTTCCGCGCGATTTCGCGCGTCTTGGCAGACCGCGCATACCCCGTCACTTCGCCAGCAAGCCCGGCGCGTTTGATCGCCCAGAACATGGATGAAGCAATCAGGCCCAACCCGATCAAGGCAACACGATCGTAAACCTGGCTCATGCTGCGCCCTCTTTGAATGCGGTGATAGCTTCAACGACCCGGCGACACGCGTCTTCATCGCCGACTGTGATGCGCAGCGCATTTGGCAAGTTGTATCCCGCCACACGCCGCACGATCAAACCTTGGGTTTTCAGATAGTCATCGCAAGCCTCAGCCTCGGCCTGATCGGTGAACCGGGCGAGGATGAAATTGGTGCAGGACGCATCCGAAGGCACGCCGATCTTGGCCAGTTCGTCGGACAACCACACCCGCAGGCGCGCGTTTTCGGCCTGACAGTGAGACAGGAACTCTTCGTCCTTAACCGCAGCTTCGGCCGCCGCCAAAGCGGTCAGTGATAAGTTAAACGGCTGCCGCACTCGGTTGAGCACATCAATGATCGACTGCGCGGCATAGCCCCAGCCGACGCGCATCCCACCCAGACCGTACACTTTCGAGAACGTCCGAGTCATGATCACATTGTCGAACCGATCCACGATGGACGCCCCGCCATCAAAATCATCGACAAACTCGGCATAGGCCCCGTCGATCACCGTCAGGCAACTGTCGGGCAGAGCCTCGGCCAACCGCACAAGGTCACTTTCAGGGATCATGGTCGAGGTCGGGTTGCCCGGATTGGTTACGAACACGATCCGTGTCTGACCGGTCACGGCGGCAAGGATGTTGTCCACGTCCACATGGCGATCCTTTTCGGGAACCATCACAGGTGTCGCGCCAGCCATCCGCGCGATGATCGGATACATGGAAAACCCGTGCTCGGTATAGATGACCTCATCCCCCGGCCCGGCATAGGCTTGGGCGACGAATTGCAGCACCTCGTCGCTGCCCACACCGCAGATGATCCGTGCCGGGTCCAGCCCGTAGCGCGCACCGATTGCCTCGCGCAGAGGCGCGTGATCCGTACTGGGATAGCGATGCAGGGTGGCGGCACTGTCGCGCACGGCTTCGATCGCCTTGGGACTTGGACCAAAGGGGTTTTCGTTGGAACTAAGCTTGATCACATGCGCAACCCCCGCCACATGCGACTGACCGCCCTGATAAAGCGCGATGTCCATAATGCCGGGTTGCGGGGTAATCTTGGTCATAAGAGGCTCCGTTGATTGGAGCCTCTCATACCTGTCTCAACGCGTTGAGAAAAGCGGCAATTCCGTCACGCCGCTTTGAAGCGGGCAGTCGCCGGGTCGGCGCTGTAGAACGGGGCAAACTCTGACGTGCGCCGCGACAGATCATTGACGCTGTCGATGATGAAGCGAACCGTATCCTCGCTCATCAAATACGAGAAATTCAGACGTACCCAGCCAGGCTTTTTCATTTCTTCCCCAGCAGACAACGCCGCGTGCAGCTCATCCGAAGTCGACTGGTCGATTCCCAAAAGACGGTGCGCATACGGCCCAGCACACGCGCAGCCACCACGCGCTTGTATTCCATAGATTTCACTCAACATACGCGTGAAGAGTTGCTGGTGTACCGGATTCCCCGCGTTATCTCGCACCAGGAATGAATAGATAGGCAACCGGTGCGCGTTTTCGGAACCCAGAAGCGTCAGGTTAGGATTATTCCCCCAACCTGCGATCGCCATACGGTTATAGCGCGCCTCGCGCTCGGCGATCTCATCTTCTCCAACCGCGTCCTTGACGATAAAGGCCAAAGCCGCGCGGATATCACCAATGACGTTCGGCGTTCCGGCCTCCTCTCGCGTTGCAAGATCGGTGCTGTAGTCATGCCGCCATGGCGAGACAAAGCTGACAGTCCCACCGCCCGGCCAACTTGGACTGCGGCGCGTCACCATATTCTGGTTAACAACCAACACACCCGAGGCCCCCGGCCCGCCCGGAAACTTGTGCGGAGAGACCACAATTGCATCCTTGCACGTATCGCCCTGCCCCATGCTTATCGGCAGATAGGGTCCGCCTCCGGCGTAGTCCCATACGGCAAGCGCGCCATGCGCTTTGAGAATCCGTGTCACCGGATCAGGGTCGGTGATAATGCCTGTTACATTGGAGGCGGCCGAAAACGACCCAATGATCAGATCCGACGCGGCATGGTCGTACAGAATACGCTCTAGCACTTCCAGATCGACACCACCGCCCGGCGCTTCGGGAATTTCAATCACCCGCGCCTTGCTTTCGCGCCATGGCAGGATGTTCGAGTGATGCTCGTACGGTCCCAACAACACAACCGGCCGGTCTGCCTCGTTCACTCCCATCAGGCTGACCAGCCGGTTGAGGCCCGCGGTGGCGCCGGATCCGGTAAAGATCACCGCATCCTCTTCCTTGGCACCAACGACACTGGCAATCTCGGCCCGCGCCTCGCGGCGCAGGCGGGTCATGTAAGACCCACAATAGGAGGCTTCGGTGTGACTGTTGGCATAAAACGGCAACACATGCTCGGCCACAAAATCCTCGACTTGCCGCAATGCGCGGCCCGACGCGACATAGTCCGCATACACAAGCGGCACGTCCCCGTTCAGACCCGGGATCATAACGTTCTCTCCAATCAATCCGCCTGGCAGGGTCGAGATGCAGTTGGCGGATTGGATGGTCGAGCGGAAACGGGACAGGGTCATAGATCAGGCTCCTTGTTGTGCCATCAATATGATTGGTATTCGATCAAAAAACTTCACATATTTTTGGATTTATTCATCATATATTGTGTCATATGATTAATAATGATGAAAAATTTAGATCAGATTGATGAAGGCATTCTACGCGAACTACAGAAAGATGCCACGCTGTCCCAGCGAGAGCTGGCCGATCGCGTCGGACTGTCCCAAAACGCGTGTTGGCGGCGCTTGAAAGCGTTGAACGAAAGCGGTGTCATCATTGGCTCGACAGCACGGATCGCCCGAGAAAAACTGGGCCTAAGCCTTGTGGTGTTTGTTATGTTGCGCACCCGGCATCATTCAGCAGACTGGCTACAAGCATTTCGTAGTCACGTACTTACAATTCCAGAAGTTGTAGATTTTCATCGTATTGGAGGGGACTACGACTATCAGCTGAAAGTCGTAACCCAGGATATGGCGTCCTACGACAAGGTCTATCAGCGACTGATCGAAAAGGTCGAGCTGGATAGTGTTACGTCCTATTTCGCTATGGAAGCGATTGCCGAAGGACGCCCGTTACCGATCTAGGGCAGCGGACTATTCGCTTTAAAAAGGCGAATTTCACGGCAGACTCGACGCATTAAATGCAGTCAAATTAAGTAAAAAACCAATTTTCTTGAGAATGTCACAAACTCGTGTATGATACCGGTGTTTCAGGACCAAAAGATAGAAGCGAGAATTCGCACTGGGAATTGGGGGCGATTTCCTAAAGGCTAGAACCTCTTGGGCGTATGCCGCGCGTGGGTGGACATTAAGGCTGTTTGCCTTTTTGTCCTTTAGCTTCTGCGTGTGGTTTTGTTTGGTTAAATGTGGAGGGGGCCATGCCCAAGAAGAGTAACCCTAATTCTATCGCGACGATCACGTCGTCCACCAAGACCCGGACAATCGACTTTGAAAGTGATGACAACGGCCCGTTGATGGCTGGTGATACCGGAGATCAATTTGTTTTTGCCGATTTCACAGTGACGGGTGTTTCAAACTCTCCGTCAGGGATTTCAAACGAAGCCATGATTTTTGACAGCGCCAATCCAACTGGTGAAGACACTGATTTGGCGACAGTCTCTCAGGGGAATCTTTTGATCGTTTCCGAAGACGGGGATTCTTCGGATCCTGACGACGAAGCAGGCGGCGGAACGCTGACGTTTGATTTCAACACACCAGTGAACCTTACCAGTATCGCATTGGTCGATGCGTTCGAAGGTGGTGCGGAATTCGAAGCCTTTGATAGCGAGGGGAACTCGCTTGGGGTCATTGTCATCGTGGCCGAAGGCGACGGCTCTGACGGTAAAGTGGGCACTGTTGATCTTAGCGAGTTCGAAGATGTATCGCAGCTTGTGGTCACTTTTGACGAAAGCGGTGCCGTCGACGACCTGATGTATGAGATCGAACAGTGTATTACTGTCGACAAGGACATCTCTAACATTGTCCTTTACCTCGATTGCGAGGGCGACGTCATCAAGTTCAAGATCGACGATTTTGGCGATGGTGTTAACGAAATCACTGTCGCAGAGCTGGAGCAATATCTCGACAAGACCGACTTTGGTGATTGCGACATACTCGGCCTTACAATCAAGGCGGGCAACAACGGGGGCGAGTTCGGGCCAGGTGAAGGTGAATACATCGACGTAATTACCGATGACACTTTTGACACCGGCACTTCTGCCAAAGCAGACGTCGAAGTATCCGCTGCCGATTTCTTCATGCACATCGTTTGATAGCGGACACGTTCTGAACAAGAACAGTGTAGGAAACAAAAAAGGCCGCGGAGATCGCGGCCTTTTCTATTAACTGTATCGGCGAAGATTAGTTCTTCGCGTAGAATTCGACGACCAGGTTCGGTTCCATCATGACCGGGTAAGGCACATCGCTCAGACCCGGGGCGCGCACGAAGGTCGCGGTCATTTTCGAATGGTCGGCGTCGATGTAGTCGGGCACATCACGCTCGGCCAGTGCAACAGCCTCCAGAACAACAGCCAGTTGTTTGGACTTGTCGCGCACTTCGATCACGTCGCCTTCTTTGACGCGGTAGCTGGGGATGTTGACCCGCTTGCCGTTCACTTTGACATGGCCGTGGTTCACGAACTGACGTGCGGCAAACACGGTCGGCACGAATTTGGCGCGGTATACAACGGCGTCCAGACGGCGCTCGAGCAGGCCGATCAGGTTTTCACCGGTGTCGCCCTTAACACGCTCAGCTTCGGCGTAGATGCGACGGAACTGCTTCTCGGTCAGGTCGCCGTAGTAGCCCTTCAGTTTCTGCTTGGCGCGCAGCTGCAGACCGAAGTCCGACAATTTGCCCTTCCGGCGCTGACCGTGCTGGCCGGGGCCGTATTCACGACGGTTAACCGGGGATTTCGGACGACCCCAGATGTTTTCGCCCATCCGGCGGTCGATTTTGTGCTTGGCAGACGTGCGTTTCGTCACGGCTGATCTCCTTCTTTGTGGTCGAAGGCGTTCCCCCGCGAAGGGAGCAGACGCCTACTATGAAGGGCGTTGTCCTCTTGAGGTTTCCCCCATGACAGGCATCCCCTTGCGGGGGCCACCAACACCAATGAAGCCGCGCTTATATCCCCAGCTCAGGCAGAGTCAACACGTGGAGCATGAGAAGATGTGATTTTTCGGACGCAAAAACTGCGATGTCGCTCAGTCCATTGCCTGAGCAGCATTCACCGCTGGCAAACGCGGGACTGGGTGAATGTCAGAAGCCATGCTGGGTCGCGTCGGAAATGCAATAACGGTATCCGCTGTACCCGTGGCATGATCATTGGCAACTCTGATCTCGATCACCTCGTCGACCCAGAATTCTTGTTCACGCGTAGGCAATCCATTTTCGAACACAAGAACCGGATCGCCCAGGGTGCCGACGCTGTGCAATAAAGCTGAATACTGTTGCGCACCATTTGTCAGAACAATTACGCCTAACGCGTCACCATCCAGCTCTTGTTCAGAGATAAAGTGATCCGGCAGCCGAGAACGCAAGCCCTTCGCCGTGTCTGTGGAATCTTCAACGCAGAGAATATGTCCCCGCCACGACCACACTGCCCCTACAGCCATGAACGACAATGGCGCCCCTTCAAGACCATCCAATTCTGTTTGCGCCCACGAAATGGCCACACGACCGCTTTGTCCGGTTCTCATCTTTACCGCCTGCACTTAGAAACAAATCACTGCTCACGTGGACGTTCTTATCAGCCATAATTCGGGCAGAAAAGAGACGTTAATGTAACGTTCATAAAGTTGTTGCTATTGAGAATCATAATTTCGGATCTGCAGAGAAACTATCCCGCCGGCAAACCGTAAATTGTTGTCAAATCCAGCATAAGTGTGCCGCCCGAGAACGCTTCAGTATCTGGCTATAATGAAGCAGGGATTTGGCTTCGTTTCTCCAACTAACCCTCGCGGAGAAGCTGCTCGCCTAAGTGTAGCTGGATGCAAACCGTATTGTTTTGCCAACGAAGGCACAGAATGGAAGCGCCGGGTGTCGCCCCCAGCTGTCGCCAACAACATTCAGTTTAGTATTCATTTCGCCTTTTGTCTGATCATCAGCCGCCTGCATACACCCTTTTCGATGCTCAAGCTGGTCGCTGTGCCTTTAGGTAGGTAGAATTGAAAATAACAGTCCACTTTGCACAGTGATATTCGAAAAAGCTTACCATCATTCGGGCAAAGACACCCTTACCTCGGCCGCTTTCAGCCGTTGAAAAGTGCTTCCTGAGCTTGCACGGCCCCAATGTAGCTGTGTTACCATTCAACTCTGCGGCCCGTTTTTTGCGGAAGCTCTGCACCCCCACAAGCCGTTTGGAATTTGCAGTCATATTTCGCCTAGGTCCGCGAGGACGTGCAATGCCTGAAATTTGTGTTTTGGTTTCTGATTACTGTAGTTGTCTTCTATGCGATGCCTGTGCACACGAAATCCAAAACCTCAACAAGCTTGCAAGTGTTGTGCGGCACCGCAGTAGAACTGGGGCTGAAACCCGAAGACCGACTGAAAGAAACAAGAATCTCTGTTGTGGATCGCAGCGATCCCAACCTTTGGCGCTTTGCCGGGATGTGTCGCAAACCTTTGGAACAACCGGTGCCAGCGCGCTCTATTCGCCTAGCAATTCTCGAATGTTGGCGTCCAACTGCGCTGTGAAGCCCACATCATTTCCTGGGTTAGCAGCGCAATGGCCCCAAGGCGAATGGTAGGGACGGAAGATGGCATTCGGCATGAGGCTGGCCTCGATTTCATTGTCCTCTGGTGGGAAATAGAGATCCTGCGTGCAAGGCATCAAAATGGCACGAGCTTTGATGGCACCCAATGCCAATTTGTAATCCCCGTTGTAAAGCGGTCCGATAGAGACGTCGCCAGCTTGCCAAGTCGCCAGCTTGGCCAACAGATCGTTGGCGTCCCAGCCAAGTACATGATCTAGCTCCCAATCCCGCAACAACTCCTCAATGGTTTGAAAGCCAAGTTGCCGATAAAGCCCTTCGCGAAAAAAGGTCTGAGAAAAAGCCCATCCTGCATAGACTCGACCGAATGCCTTCAGCCCCGCTTCGGGTGGATTGACATAGTTACCGCCATTCCAATTTTGATCCGCGCAAAGGGCCGCCTTGACACCTTCGAGGAAGACGAAATTATGAGGCGAGGTTTTGGCCGACGCACAGAATGGAAGGATTGCCCGCACCATATCTGGGTATTGCGCCGCCCACTGGTAAGACTGACAACCTGCCATTGACCAACCCGCGACAAGAGCAATTTTTTCGATCCCAAGGTGATCTCGGATCAATCGGTGTTGGGCAGCGATGTTGTCCCACATCTGCACCAGCGGAAAGCGAGGGCCGCTCTGTTGCGCAGGCGCATTCGATGGTGACGACGAACGACCATTTCCAAACAGGTTTGGGCTAATGATGAAATGCCGCGCAGGATCGATCGCCCGCCCTGGGCCAAAGAAACCTTCGTTTCGGGAATTTGTACCGGTGTAAAAGGTCGGCATTACGATGACGTTGTCGCCAGTCTCAGACACCGTGCCATAAGTTTGATAGGCGAGCTTGGCCTCTTTCAGTACTTCGCCCGACAAAAGAGGAAGGTCACCCAACTCATAAATCTGAAATTCGGGTATCATCTCATGCTTCCCGACTTAGTAGAGCCTTAGGTATTCCTGAACTTCCCAGTCGGTGACCGATTGATGATAACGCTCCCACTCATCATTCTTGTATTCCAGGTAGGATTTACGCATCACGGGACCCATCACATGTTCCGCCATAGTGTCGTGCCGCAAAGCCTCGATCGCATTGAAAAGAGTACGCGGCAACCGGCGGATTCCCAGCTCGGAAAGCTCATTTTCAGTTTTCGAATAAAGGTCAAAATCTGTCGGCTTGCCCGGGTCGATCCTGTGCTTGATCCCCATAACAGCGCAACTGAGGTGCATCGCCATTGCCAGATAGACATTCATGGTCATGTCGCACGCGCGATTTTCGATACAATGCCGGCTCTGCGGCAGGCGAAACTGGGCCGAGCGATTGTTGAAACCATAAGTAATATTCGTCGGGGCCCAGGTGACCGTGCCGCCTTCAAACCCACCAACACGAGGCACCAACCCGTTATAGGAGTTCACGGTTGGGCAAGTGATAGCCGTGATAGCTTCGGCATGCTGCATCAGTCCGCCAACGGCCCAACGACTTTCATCGCTCCATTCACCTTCGGGTGTTTCAAAAATGTTTTCACCCGGGCGGCTGTCATGTTGCATTGACATGTTGATATGCGCACCAGATCGCCAGTCACCCACTGTCGGTTTCGGCATAAAGGTCACGAACATCCCATGCTTTTTGGCCACCTCTTTCAAAGTGATCCGCAGAAAGGCCAGGCGATCGGACATCTCCAGCATGTTGGTATAGTGAAAATCCAGTTCGAACTGTGAATACGCACCCTCTGCGACCACGTCATGCAGGTTCCAACCCAGACCTTCGATGATGTCGATCATGTCTTTCAGAAACGCCATCGAGTCGATCGAGTATTCAACGTCATATCCAAAAGCCTGGCGGCGTGGTCGGACACCGATTGCAGGGTCGTCGTCAAAGGCCTTTACCGGGTGGCCAGCGTCGTCGTACTTCATCACGATGAACTCAGGTTCGACCCCGGCATAACCGGTGTACCCCTCCAGCGCAGCTTCTTGCATGGCGCGCTTCAGAGCCTGACGCGGGCAAACATTGTAAGGCGCATCTTCCCAATACAGATCAGAGAAAATGATCGCCATCGATGTGTCCCACGGACAGACGTAGACTGCATCGAGATCCGGCACCACCACCTGATCGCTGTCTGCGGGACTGAGTTCGGGTACGTAAGAAATAGAATGCACTGCAAATTGGGGCCCTTTCCCAAGACACAGGGGTTCGAAATCACTCATCGGGACGGGTTTGGTTTTGGGAATACCATGCAAATCGATCCACGCAGCCATCACATACTTGACGCCTGCCTTTTCCAAACGTTGCTGAACTTCAGGGATACGTGGACGGTTCCGCTCAACAGCCTCGTGGAATGGCTCATAGTAGATTCGGGCGTTTGCATTGTCCTTGGGCATTTGGCATCCTCCAATCGAATGGCAATCAGACTTAATTCACCAACGGCGACCCCCGGTGTTGGCGCTTGTTTTGCTTATCCTGTCGTTCAACGCACAAGGCGCTTAACCCGGGACGAAATCGTCTGGGTCGATACCCGGAACTTGTGTAATCCCGGCAAGCTGTTTCCAGTTGTGGGGATAAGCAGCATAGAAGATCACGCATTTGCCATCCGACTCGTATGAGATGTGGTTGTCTTTCGGGACAAACAGCACGTCACCACGGTTGCAGACATAGCTTTCACCGTCGCAGACCAGTCGAAAAGTGCCCTCAAGGCAGTAGATGATCTCGTCACATGTCAAGTCCCAAGGCACCTTGATATTATTGAGTACGTTGATGCCGCCGCACATTGACTTGCTGAACTCGCTGGTCACCATCGGTTTAATGTATGTATCGCTGTCGCCCATCGCGTCGTAGCGTTTCTGAACCAGGTCGAATTTGAAAAGTTGAGGTGTATCACCCATTTGGTCAGCCTTCCTGCGCCAAGTGTTTCAGTATGGATTCGTTCAATTCGACTTTGTAACCGTCAGGATCTTCGCAGAAGGCGATAACCCTCGTGCCATTCTTCATCGGCCCTGGCGGGCGAGTGATGTTTACCCCAGCGGCTGACAGTTGCTCGCAGGCGGCGTAAACATCCGGAGTTTCAATGCAGATATGGCCCCAGCCATTGCCCTTGTCGTAAGGCGTGTCCTGGTCCCAATTGGCGGTTAGCTCCAGTGTGGGAAACTCGGCTTCCGGCCCGTAACCGATGAACGTGTTGGTGAATTTACCTTCGGGATAATCGGTACGCCGCAGCACCTCCATACCCAGAATTCCGCAATAGAAGTCCAGCGACTTTTCCATGTCTGTGACCCGCATCATCGTATGGGCCAGACGAAACCCCTTGGATATAGAGTTGCTCATTGGTCTTGATCCTCCTTATTTAGGCGCCCGCCACGTCACGCTCGATCAAATCCTGAAAGGCGCGCACGCTGTCCTCCCAGGCAGGTGACAACAGGCCCCCATCCTTGGCCACCGGGGACTTTCGGCCCTCGAACATGCGTTCAACCATCTCGTGGTCTTCTTTGTGGACATCCCACCATAGGTTCCTGAGGGCCTCTATTTCCTTGGCGCTCAAGTCTTGGCCTTCCGTAGTGTAAAGCGCTCGGTATTGGCGCATCTTTCCTGGACCGACGGGCACATTGAGATAGACACCCAGCTGATCTGGGAAATAGCGGCCCAAAATGAAGTTGGGATAAAGAGTCAGATACCTTGAGCTAACACCCAAACTGTCCGATGTGCCCAATTCTTCCTCAAGGTCCACCGCGCTACCGATGCAGGTGCCATCGATGATCGTATAGTGATTTTCCAACGGTTGATCGGTAGTTGAGGAATGAACAAACTGAACGTGGTAGGGCTCGATAAAGTTCTCCATTATAAGCTTCCAATTGGTGTCGATCTCACCAAAATCGAGCAGTCCAATAGGCTCCAACTTGCTGTAGTCAATCCCTTCCAATTGGTTGATCAGAGGTGCGGCATAGTCTTCGAAATCAGGAGCGTTCCCATCCAGATTGACGAATATCCAGTCGTGCCAGACATAAGTGCGCACGCGTTTTAATTGATGCTCTTTGATGTCAAAACCGTCGAACTCCTGCTTGCCGGTGCCCGCAAAGTGTGGCGCGGCCCGCAGGCGTCCATCCAGATCATAGGCCCAAGCATGATACGGGCAGCGGATTAGCTTCCCGACATTCTTGGGCTTGTCGACCAGTGTCATGCAGCGGTGCAAGCAGACATTGTGAAACACCTGTATGTCATCGTCACGACCGCGTACCGCCAGAAGTGGTAAGTCGGCACAAGTGATAGGAAGTACATCACCTGGGCTGTTCATCTGATGAGCAAACCCGACAAACACCCAATTTTTGGCTAGAACCGTCTGGCATTCCCGCTGCCAGAAATCTTCGCTGCGGTATGCGTCGGCGGTCAGGCCGTGCCGAGGCCCACCAAAAGCAGCCTGCGTGTTCTGCTCGGCTATTGTCATTTGTCCTCCTTTCGATACTGACAGCAGCACCCACTTTTCGAACGGCGTGTGCATGAATTCACTGTTTCCCGCGGGCTGCCTATTTTCAGGCTCTCTCCTGCCGCGCCGGACTCAGGGCTTGAAATTACGAATACCGCACTACTCACACCTCTGCGCTTCGATATTCGCCGTTAACTTGCAGTGTTGAGCAAGGATCAGAAGGTATCTTGTCAAAAAACGGCATCATGATACGAAATTCGAAATTTTCGGATGACACAGCGACGGGAATCGCAAAATCAAAATGAATCAACAGAAAATCCGGCTATCATTCCGCAATCCTGCGCTGGTCAATTGTGACGAGGAGATCTGATGTATGTCGTTTTTCACACTTCCCTCCACAGAATTCACCAAAGAGAATTGCGGATATCGATGCTCTTTCGTAATCATGGCTGCGAATACAGCAATCGAGCGTCAAGCCTATGTCAGTCAAAAAGCAATCGAACGCGCGTGCTACTCAGAGCATTCGATCGCCAAATGATGATTTGAACCAGCAGATCATCCGTCTTTTGCAACAGGATGGCCGAATGGCTTTTTCTGAAATTGCACAACAGTTGGATGTGTCGGAAGGAACCATACGCAACAGGGTGAGCGGGCTGCGAGACAACAATATGCTTCGGATTGTCGCGATGTCGGATCCGGTGGCAACAGAATATACTACTGACGCGATGATTGGGTTGAACGTTGCAACCGGCGTGACTCCAAGGCAAGTTGCCGAGCGGCTTGAAAAGAACCCACGCGTTGTCTTTATCCTGTGGGTCGCGGGTCGCTATGACCTAATAATCGAACTGGTTAGCGACGATGATGACGCTTTGAAGGACTTTCTGGAGTTTGATATCCACGCGAGTGACGATATTGCCAATGCCGACGTTATGCCAGGGTTGAAGAATTTCAAGAACCAGTTCCTGCTAAAGCAGAGTCTGCAGGAGTGATCAGCAAGAAGTCGATCGGCAAAACTAACACAGCGAAATAGTCACAAATGTAACTTTTGTTACGTGATCAGAGGCAAACTTAATACCTCGATTTCCGCGGCTGGGGCAAATCGGGTGATCTGCCGAACAACGTGCGTTTTGTCGAAAGCCCAGAGGCGAAGACATCGGATATTAAAGCAGCGATCGCATTCGTCGCGACCCTGCCCGAAGTAGATGCCGATCACATCAACGGCCTGGGGATCTGCGCCTCGGCCGGGTATATGGTCGATGCAGTCTCTGGCAATCCACTGGTTCAGCGGCTGGGTCTGGTTGCACCTTGGTTGCAGAACGCCCAGATCGTTGAGGCGGTTTATGGCGGTGCAGAAGGTGTCGCAGGGCTGATTGAAGTGTCCCATGCCGCCGAGGCCGCTGGCGGCCAGATCATTCCTGCCGCAGGCCCCGAGGGTGCCGAGGGCGTGCTGATGCCAATCGGCGGATACTACTATGAGGCCGACCGTGGCGCGATCCCGGAATATGACGACAAGTGGAACAATGCGGGCTGGGAAGGCTGGCTGACCTATCATCCCGCCGACAATCCGCAGCGTTTGGATAAACCGCTGGCCATTGTGCACTCGGAAAGCGCAGCGATCCCACAGGGCGTTCAGACCTTCCTTGCCGGTTTCGCAGGCGAGGCGACTGCGCAATGGCTGGAGGATGTGACGCAGTTCGACTTCTACGACAATCCCGAGGATGTCACCCGCGCAGCCGACACCGTCGCTGACCACTTCCGAGCCAGTTCAAGCAACTAAGACCTGTCGGGACGCCGAGCAATCGTTCGGCGTCCACCCTCAACTATTCGGAGTATCCTCATGCGTAGAAAACTCACATCGACCCTTGCGGCCGCCTCTATGATCGGAACCGGAGCTTTTGCCGAGCAGCAAGCCGATATCTCGACCGCCATTACCGACATCGCGGCAGGCGCTGACCGCCACGACTGGACCCGCGTACGCGGCGCGTTTGCCGATACCGTCACGACGGATTACACCAGCCTCTGGGGCGGAGACGCGGTCACGCAACCCGCCGACGCGCTTGTGGCGGGCTGGTCCGCCTTTCTGCCCGGTTTCGACGCGACGCACCATATGGTGACCAATCACACCGTCACCTCCCTGTCCGATATATCCGCCACGGCACAGGCGGATTTCACCGCAACCCATCGTCTTGATGACGCCTTGTGGGTGCTGGGTGGCCGCTATGACTATGAGCTTGAGAAATCAGACGATCGATGGGTTGTCACATCAATGACCATGACTGCAATCTGGGAATCTGGTGACCGTGGGCTTGTGGCTCTTGCCGGCCAGCGCGCCGCTGAAGCGAATTGAAGGAAGGACCATGACCAGCCAGCGCATCGCACTCGTGACCGGCGCCAATCGCGGTATCGGCAAAGAAGTCTCACGGCAATTGGCCCATGACTATGGGATGAAGGTTCTGATCGGTGCACGCGATCTGGCAAAAGGGCAAGCTGCTGCGGATGAAATCGGATATGGGGCGGAAGCCTTGCAACTGGATGTCTCTAGTCCGGACTCTGTCGCGGCTGCCTTCTTCTTGATGGTTGAATCGGTCTACGGCCGCCTTGATGTCTTGGTGAACAATGCGGGCGTGGACTATGACACCGACCAAGAGGTCCACCTCGCCGATCTTGACCGGGTGCGTCAAGCGTTTGATACGAACCTTTTCGGCCCTTGGGATACCACGATTGCGGCGGTACCACTGTTAAAACGAGGAACAGATGCCCGGATCGTCAACGTGTCCTCTGGTGCGGGATCGCTGACCAGCATGTCCGCCGGAACGCCCGGCTATGGCGTGTCCAAAGCGGCTCTGAACGCGCTGACCGTCAAGACCGCAGCCGCATTGAAACCTCATGGCATTCTCGTCAACGCCGTTTGCCCCGGTTGGGTCGCCACAGA
This sequence comes from Ruegeria sp. YTSC325, assembly GCF_059609525.1. Lineage (NCBI taxonomy): Bacteria > Pseudomonadati > Pseudomonadota > Alphaproteobacteria > Rhodobacterales > Roseobacteraceae > Ruegeria > Ruegeria sp. YTSC325. The sequence continues at coordinate 53,585 of NZ_JBXWLY010000004.1, read as the reverse complement.
TATGGGTGGTGGTGGACGGCCGGTTTCCGAGGGCGCAAAAGGTGTTGTCTGGGCTGCGACCTTGACGAAATATGGCCCGACCGGTGGGTTCTTTCGCGACGGCGTCGCAATCAATTGGTAGGTTCAGCCCGGTGTCACGAAGTCAATCAGCTTCCTGACCCGCGCTGGCAATAGGCGGCGGTTGGGATAGACGGCAAACAAATCCCGCGTCAAAGGTGTGGCACCTGTGACCTGCAGCTAGTGCAACTCACGGTCTACCATGTCCAAAGGCAACATCGCGACACCCAGATTACGGTGAGCCGCCTGCGCGATGACATTAAGGTCGGTTAGACTGTGCGCGGTGTGCATTGGGTGCAAAGTTTCCCCGCTTTCAAGAACCCAGGGCTAACCATCGGTTAGGTCGGGCGAAGCAAGAAAGTCATATCTAGATACCGGCCCGTCCACCCCCCGCGCGCGGACGAAGCCCAAACCGGCGAAAAAAATGCGTCTTTGCGCACACCAGCTTTGTGCGGAGCGCGCGCCAAAGCGCAGATATTCCGCAAAACAACCCGATTTCGTTGAAATTGCCACTGCCTCAAATGCAGTGGCAAAGTTTTGACAATCAAAGTTGCTGTTTTAGCTGGTTAGATTGCAAACAGACGCTGATTTTAACTGTTCCACAGCAGTCTAAATGTTATCCGCACTTAGAGTGGCCGCAACTGCGGCAGGTCATGCAGCCTTCGATCATTGCCATGTCGAACTGCCCGCAGGACGGGCACGCTTTGCCACGCGGAGCATCCATATTGACGACCTGCGCCTGCGGATCTGATTTCAGCCCCATGCCCTCGCCTTCAAGGAAACCGATATTAATCAGGTGCTGCTCGATCACGCCCCCAATCGCAGCAAGTATCGAAGGGATGTACTTGCCTTTAACCCACGCACCGCCGCGTGGATCAAAGACGGCTTTCAGCTCTTCGACCACAAAGGACACATCTCCTCCACGACGGAACACGGCCGAGATCATCCGCGTAAGCGCCAGAGTCCAAGCGTAATGCTCCATGTTCTTCGAGTTGATGAACACCTCAAACGGACGGCGACGGCCACCAATGACGATATCGTTGATGGTCAGATAGATCGCGTGTTCGCTATCGGGCCATTTCAACTTGTAAGTCGATCCCTCCAGCGATTGCGGGCGGTCCAGTGGTTCGGACATATAGACAACCTCGCCGCCATCCACCTGATGCGGGGCATCGGCGCTTTCGCCGGGGGCTTTGTCGGCGCTTTCGGAAACTGTCAGGACTGAACCGGTCACGTCATTCGGGCGATAGGTCGTGCAACCTTTGCAGCCCTGATCCCAGGCCTGCATGTAAACGTCTTTGAAGGCGTCAAAGCTGATATCTTCGGGACAGTTGATGGTTTTCGAGATCGAGCTGTCGATCCATTTCTGCGCCGCCGCCTGCATCTTGACGTGGTCAGACGGGGAAAGCGTCTGGGCGTTCACAAAATAATCGGGCAAAGCTACATCGCCGAATTTGTCGCGCCACATCTGCACGGCATAATCTACTACTTCTTCCTCGGTGCGCGAGCCATCCTTTTGCAATACCTTGCGCGTGTAGGCGTAGGCAAAGACCGGCTCGATCCCCGAAGACACGTTCCCTGCATAGAGCGAAATCGTCCCAGTCGGCGCAATTGAGGTCAGCAGCGCGTTGCGGATGCCATGTTCGCGGATCGCGTCACGCACGTCTTCATCCATTTGCTGCATGTTGCCGCTGGCCAGGTATTTTTCGGCGTCAAACAGCGGGAACGCACCCTTCTCCTTCGCCAAATCGACCGAGGCCAGATAGGCGGCGCGGGCGATCGCATGCAACCAGCGCTCGGTCTGACGCGCCGCTTCGTCGGACCCATAGCGCAGACCCAGCATCAAAAGCGCATCTGCCAGACCCGTCACACCCAAGCCAATCCGGCGCTTGTCCTGTGCTTCGGCTTCCTGCTCGGCCAGCGGGAATTTCGACGCGTCCACAACATTGTCCATCATGCGCACAGCCGTAGCGACCAGCTCTTGCAAGGCGGCCTCATCCAAATGCGCCGTATCCCCAAACGGGTCCGCCACCAGTCGCGCCAGATTGATCGAACCCAACAGGCACGCACCATAAGGCGGCAAGGGCTGCTCGCCACACGGGTTCGTCGCGGCGATGGTTTCCACATAGCTCAGGTTGTTGGCCTTGTTGATACGGTCGATGAAGATCACACCCGGCTCGGCATAGTCATAGGTGGCCTGCATGATCTTGTTCCACAGATCGCGTGCCTGAACTGTGTGATAAACCTTGTCACCAAAGACCAGTTCCCACGGGCCATCGGCCTTGACGGCCTCCATGAACGGATCCGTCACCAGAACCGACATGTTGAACATGCGCAGGCGCGCGGGGTCAGATTTCGCTGTGATGAACTGCTCGATGTCGGGGTGGTCGCAGCGCATGGTCGCCATCATCGCCCCACGACGCGAGCCTGCGGACATGATCGTCCGGCACATCGCGTCCCACACATCCATGAACGACAAAGGTCCAGAAGCATCCGCCGCCACGCCTTTTACATCCGCCCCCCGCGGGCGGATGGTCGAGAAATCGTAACCGATCCCCCCACCCTGCTGCATGGTCAGCGCGGCCTCTTTCAGCATGTCGAAAATACCGCCCATGCTGTCGGGCACGGTGCCCATGACGAAACAGTTGAACAGAGTCACCTGCCGCGCCGTACCTGCACCCGCAGTGATGCGACCAGCGGGCAGATATTTAAAATCTTCCAGCGCTGCGTAGAACTTATCTTCCCAATGGGCCGCGTCATCCTCGACCCGCGCCAGATCGCGGGCGATGCGCCGCCAGCTGTCTTCGACTGTTTGGTCGATGGGCGTGCCATCCGCTTCTTTAAAGCGGTATTTCATGTCCCAGATCTGCTCGGCGATGGGGGCGGCAAAGCGGCTCATTGGTGATTCCCTGTTTTGAAAGAGGTATCCAGATTACCGCAATTCACATCCAAACCACAACACCTTGATGACGCCGCATAGCGAGCTACAATATAAAGGTGGGCCTTGGGACGACTCTGTGGGAAAGCTGTGGATAAGTACGTAAACCTCATCAAACTGTCCGTCGGATCGGAAAGCGTTGATACGCTGATGGCGTGGCAGGACAGTCGCAGACCGCTTTACGAGGACGGCTGCCCGCGCCATGTCACCCGCATGTGGCCCAAGCGCGAGGCTGAGATTTTGAATGGCGGATCAATCTATTGGGTGATCAAGGGCGTGATCCAATGCCGTCAGCGCATCCTGCGTCTGGATGAGGTCCGGGGCGAGGACGGCATTCGCCGCTGCGCCATCGTGCTGGACCCGCAGGTCCATCGCACCCAGACGGCGCTCAAACGCCCATTCCAAGGCTGGCGCTATCTCAAACCCGAGGACACCCCCGCCGACCTGCCGGAAGGGCGAGAACAGGACGATGCCTTGCCCGACGATCTGAATCGCGCGCTTGCCGAGATCGGCGTGCTTTAGCGCAGACGATCCAGCAATGCGTTCAGAGTGGCCTTTGTCTCAGGGTCACATTTCGCCACCCGGCTGCGCCACAGGGTCGCCTGCGATTGCAGGATCAACCCATCGGTCAGGATTTTGAGGTGGTTCGCCCGCAGCGTCTCGCCGGTAGATGTGATATCGGCAATCGCCTCGGCGGTCTCATTCATCACCGTGCCCTCGGTCGCGCCCTGGCTATCGACCAGAGTGTAATCGGCAACTCCCGCATCGGTCAGAAACTCGCGCACCAACCGGTGGTATTTAGTGGCAATCCGCAGCCGATGCCCGTGGGTCTTGCGAAACGCCGCTGCCGCCGCGTCCAGATCGTCCAGCGTGTCCACATCTACCCAGCAAGCCGGTGTTGCGATGATAAGGTCCGCCTTGCCAAACCCAAGCTGCGAGATCTCCTCGACCTGTTGTTCCCAGCGGGGGAGTTTCTCATGCACCAGATCAATGCCGGTGACACCCAGATGAATGCGCCCCGCGGCCAGCTCGCGCGGGATTTCCCCAGCAGATAGCAGGATCAGAGATACCCCGTCGATGCCTTCAACCTTACCCGCATATTCCCGATCCGATCCGCTACGCGACAGGGTGATGCCGCGCTTTTCGAACCAACCAAAGGTCTTGTCCATCAAACGGCCCTTCGAGGGCACGCCCAGTTTCAGGCTCATTGCGCGTCCTCCTCAATCTCCAGCATCAGGTCGGGGCGGATGACACCGCCCACCGCCGGAATTTCGGCCCCGTTGCCCAACTGCCGCGTCAGCGCATCATAGCGCCCGCCGGTGGCGATGGGGGGTAGATCGGGGCGACCCTCAGCGTAGAAACCAAAGACAAACCCGTCATAATATTCCATCGAGGTGCGGCCATAGGCGGCCTCGAAATCCAGACGTTCCACATCCACGCCACGCGCCTGTAGCGAGGCAATCCGCGCCTCAAGCCGGTCCAGCGCCGGAGTGATCTGCGGCAGATCCACCGCCACGTCGCGCAGCTGTTCCAACGCAAAGGGCATGGTCTCACGCACGTTCAGCAGGGTTTCCAGCCCAACCAGTTCGTTGTCGGAGATAGGCGGTGTGTCGCGATCTTCGCGCAAGGCAGCGATCCGCGCTTCGATCTCGGAGGCACGGCGCTTGCCGATCATCGGGATGTCCGTATCCAGCGGATTTTCTGCATCCAACAGGCTGTCGCGCCCTTCAGGTCCCGGTTTGCGACCGGCAAAGCGGTCCAGCAGCACCCGGAATCGACGAGGCCGCCACAAGTGCCGCATCAGCGCCGCCTTGCGCCGGTCTGTGGTCTTAAGGCCCTCGACAGCGGCAGTCAGGATGCCGATATCCCCGGTCGCCGCGCGCAAAGGCAGCCCTCGCAATTGCAGCGCGAGCAGCGAGAAGACTTCTGCATCCGCGCCTGCGGGATCATTGCGGTCGAATACTTCGTATCCGACCTGAATGTATTCATTCGAGCGATCCGGATCATGCTCCTGACGGCGGAACACCTCGCCGGAATAGGTATAGCGCGCGGGCTCGGCCCCGTCGGACATATGCATCTGCACCACGGGCAGGGTGAAATCCGGGCGCAGCATCTGCTCGCCCCGCAGCGCGTCCGAGGTCACGTAGGCGCGCGCGCGGATATCCTCGCCATAAAGGTCCAGCAGCGTGTCGGCCGGTTGCAGCAGCGGAGGGTCCACGACCTGTGCGCCTGCGGCCTCGAACCTCACGCGCATCATGGCAGCGCGGGCTTGTATCTGGGAACGGTTCGGCATGGGTCAGTCCTGACTGTCCAGAATTTCACGCACCTTGGCGACCAGATCGCCACGCGGCACTTCGAACTGGCTGGGGCGTTCTTTCCATTCCTCAAGCGTGGCGCTTTCGGCGATCTTGGCCCCAAGGATCAGGTCTTTGATCTGCACGATCCCATTTACTTTTTCATCGCCCCCCTCGATCACTGCGATGGGAGAGTTCCGCTTGTCTGCGTATTTCAGCTGATTGCCAAAGTTCTTGGGGTTACCCAGATAGACCTCGGCCCGGATACCTGCATTGCGCAGCTCGGCCACCATCGCCTGATAGTCGGCCATACGGTCGCGGTCCATCACGGTCACAACCACGGGGCCTGTGGCTTGCGCCGCGATCCGGCCCTTTTCGCGCAGGGCGGCCAGCAGCCGGTCGACACCGATAGACACGCCGGTCGCAGGCACTTCCTGCCCTGTGAACCGCTTGACCAGGTCGTCATAACGCCCACCGCCCGAGACCGAACCGAACTGCCGCTTACGGCCTTTCTCGTCGAAAATCTCAAAGGTCAACTCGGCCTCATAAACCGGTCCGGTATAGTACCCGAGGCCCCGTACGACCGACGGGTCAATCTCGATCCGGTCCGAGCCATAGCCGCCCGCATCGAGCAGAGCGCCGATCTGTTCCAATTCGGCAATCCCATCCGCGCCAATCTTGCTGTCGCCCACGGCAGCACGCAGGTTGGCCAGTGTTCCTGCGGTATCCGCAGCCTTCGAGGTCAGGAAGGCAATTACCGGCTCGGCCTGATCGTCGCTCAGCCCCACACCGTCGATAAACGCGCCCGAGGCATCCAGTCGGCCCTTGGTCAGCAGCTCGCGCACACCGGCTTCACCTACTTTGTCGAACTTGTCGATGGTGCGCAGAACATTGTCGCGGGCGGCTACGTCTTCGCCCAGCCCCATCGCCTCAAGCACTCCGTTCAGAACCTTGCGGTTATTCACCCGCACCAGATAGTCACCGCGCGGAATGCCCACGGTCTCCAACGTGTCCGACAGCATCGCGCAAATCTCGGCGTCGGCGGCCATCGAGGCCGTGCCCACCGTATCCGCATCGCATTGATAAAACTGGCGATACCGCCCTGGCCCCGGCTTTTCATTGCGCCAGACCGGACCCATCGCATAGCGGCGATAGGGCGTTGGCAGGTCGTTGCGGTGCTGCGCATAAACACGGGCCAGCGGCGCGGTCAGGTCATAGCGCAGGGCCATCCAGTCACCGTTGCCGGCCTCGTCAAACTCCTGCCACGCAAATACGCCCTCATTCGGGCGATCCACGTCGGGCAGAAACTTGCCCAGCGCCTCGACGGTTTCCACAGCGCTGCTTTCCAGCGCATCAAACCCATACCGATGATAGACATCCGCAATCGCCCGCAGCATCTCGGTGCGCTGCGAGACTTCCTGGCCGAAATAGTCGCGGAACCCTTTCGGCGTGACGGCCTTGGGGCGGGGCTGTTTCTTGGGCTTGGCCATGTGGGGCGTCCTTGCGGTTCATGTTCCGCGCGCGGTCTATCCCATGGCCCGCATCGGGGCAAGGCGCGCTTTCGCTGGTCATGACCCGCCCGTGCCGCTATGACCACGCCCAAAGGAGAGCCCCATGCAGCATCTGGAAGAGCAGATCGCCCACCTGACCCGCACGGTCGAAGAGTTGAACACGGTCGTTACAACCCAACAGAGTGAGATCGATCGCCTGACCCGGCGCGTCGAGATGCTGTTGCAGCGCGAGGCTGAACGGGCGCAGGAAGGATCAGGTGGGGTCGTGTTCGGAGACGAACGCCCGCCGCATTACTGACTGCTTATAACCCCAGCGTCATTTTCACCGCATTGTCGACCACACCTCCCAAAAGAGCGTTCTTGTCCGCAGCGCAGCCTTCGGAAAGCGCCGCTATGAAGGCTTCACGCAATTGGGCCTTTTCCTCATCGGTCGTTGCGTGATCTTCGATATTGATCTGACGGTTATATAGCGACAGGGCCGTCATTTTCCCGACGACCTCTACGACAAAGGCTTCGTCTCCGTCTGCCTCTTCGGCAATCGACGCGCAGGTATAATGCATCACTGGCAATGCATCCTGCACCATCTGTTCAGCCGCCTCATCCGCCGCAGCGAAAGTTGGCGTTATTAAGAGCACGGCGCTTAGGATCAGTCCGGAGGTGTTCATCATGGCTTTCATTTCCAGTTATGCCCGATGATCGCACCAGCTACGCCGCCGATTGCTGCGCCCTTGCCGTCTCCGACCAACGCCCCGACACCAGCCCCGATGAGCGCACCTTCGATTGTCTGCTTTTTCTTCTTGTCATCAGCCACCCCTGCCGAGGCAAATGCCAACGACGCCACAGCAGCAAGCGCAACAGTTCTGAACCCGAGACCTAAAATCACCATGTCAAACCCTCCTTTGGCCCGAAACCGACCAAAGTCAGCCTAGCCCGCGGGACTGTGTCTGGCAACAAAAGGCGGGGTCAGAACTCCTCGACCGACATCACGCCTTCCAGCGATTTGATCGCGCCTTTAATTTGCGGATTGATGGGGAAGTTCTGGCCCAGATCCATCTCGACCTCGCCCGGCAATCCGGGCGCCATCAGCAGCAATTGGATAGGCCCGCGCGCGGCGTTTTTGGCCGCGCCAGCCGCGTCCTCTAGCACTTTGGCCACGGTAGGCAGGGCCTGTTCCTCGTCCACAAAGATGCGCAGGCCGGTCGCACCCGCCTCGGCCACTACCGTATCCACCGGGCCGACAGAGCGGCCAAGCAGTTTCAGCTGATCAGCTTCCATTGTGGCCTCGGCGGTTAATACAACTTGCGCGCCAGTTTCCAGATACTCGCGCGATTTCTCCAACGTTTCCGAGAACAGCGTGACCTCATACGCACCGCTGGGGTCCGAAAGCTGCGCAAAGGCAAACCGGTTGCCGCGCGCCGATTTCCGCTCCTGTCGACCGGCAACAACACCGGCCATCTTGGCGATGAACGGACCCGAACGTGCCTTTTCCGTCACCTCGTCCAGCGTCATGACCTGCTTGCGTTTCAGCGCAGGCATATAGTCGTCCAGCGGATGGCCCGAGAGGTAAAAGCCGATGGCCTTGAATTCCTCGCTCAGCCGTTCTGCGGGCAGCCAATCGGGCGTGGGCGACAGGCGCGGTTCGGGCAGGTCATCGCCCGCCTCACCAAACAGCGACACTTGGTTCGAATTCTTCTGTTCATGGATCGCCGCGGAATACTGCACCAGAGGATCAAGGCTTTCGAACACGCGGCGGCGGTTCTTGTCCAACTGATCGAACGCGCCCGCCCGCGCCATCATTTCCAGCGGGCGTTTGCCGACCTTTTTCAGATCAACCCGGCGGGCGAAATCGAACAGGTTCACAAAGGGCTTTTCCGCTCGACCATCGACCACCAAGTTCATCGCCTCAACGCCCACGTTTTTCAAGGCGCCCAACGCATATACAAGCGCTCCGTTCACCACATCGAAGGTCGCTTGAGATCGGTTCACGCAAGGGGGCACATAGGGCAACTCAAGCCCTTTGCGGACCTCTTCGAAATAGACGGCCAGCTTGTCGGTCAGGTGGATATCGCAGTTCATGACACCGGCCATGAACTCGACCGGGTGGTTCGCTTTAAGCCAGCCGGTCTGATAGCTGACCACCGCATAAGCGGCGGCATGGGATTTGTTAAAGCCGTAGTTGGCGAATTTCTCCAGCAGGTCGAAAACCTCGCTGGCTTTCTTGGCATCCACGCCGTTTTCACCCGCGCCCTTTTCGAATTTGGGGCGTTCGGCATCCATCGCCTCTTTGATCTTCTTACCCATCGCGCGGCGCAGCAGGTCGGCACCACCAAGGGAGTACCCAGCCATGACCTGAGCGATCTGCATCACCTGTTCCTGGTAAACGATGATGCCCTGTGTTTCCTCAAGGATATGGTCGATCAGCGGATGCACGGATTCAATTTTCCGCAACCCGTTCTTGACCTCGCAATAGGTCGGTATGTTCTCCATCGGGCCGGGACGATACAGCGCCACAAGGGCGACAATATCCTCGATACAGGTCGGCTTCATGCGCTTTAGCGCATCCATCATGCCCGAGGATTCCACCTGGAACACCGCCACCGTCTTGGCGGCAGAATAGAGCTTATACGTCGCCTCGTCGTCCAGCGGGATGGCATTGATCTGGTTCTCGGCCCCATCGGCGGGTTCATAGAGTTCCGTGCCATCGGCCGCGATGTGCAAAGGACGCCCGGACTTGAAGATGATATCCATCGCGTTCTGAATCACGGTCAGCGTCTTCAGGCCCAGAAAGTCGAACTTAACCAGCCCGGCCTGTTCCACCCATTTCATGTTGAACTGGGTCGCAGGCATGTCGGATCGCGGATCCTGATACAGCGGCACCAGCGCGTCCAGAGGCCGGTCGCCAATCACCACCCCCGCCGCGTGGGTCGAAGCGTTACGCAACAGCCCCTCGACCTGTTGGCCATAGGTCAGAAGCCGGTCCACCACCTCTTCGTTCCGCGCCTCTTCGCGCAGGCGGGGTTCGTCTTTCAGAGCCTTTTCGATGGAAACAGGCTTTACGCCCTCGACAGGGATCATCTTGGACAGGCGGTCCACCTGCCCGTAGGGCATCTGCAGCACCCGCCCGATATCGCGCACAGCGGCCTTGGACAGCAGCGCACCAAAGGTGATGATCTGCCCCACCTTGTCGCGGCCATATTTCTGTTGAACATAGCGGATCACCTCTTCGCGGCGATCCATGCAGAAGTCGATATCGAAGTCGGGCATCGAGACCCGCTCGGGGTTCAGGAACCGCTCGAACAGCAGCGAATACCGCAACGGATCTAGGTCTGTGATCGTCAGCGCATAAGCCACCAGCGAGCCCGCACCCGAGCCCCTCCCCGGCCCGACCGGGATGTCGTGATCCTTGGCCCATTGGATAAAGTCCGCGACGATCAGGAAATAACCGGGAAAGCCCATGCCCTCGATGATGCCGAGTTCGAAATCCAGCCGTTCCTGATATTCCTCGGGCGTCACCGCATGCGGGATCACCGCCAGACGTTTCTGCAAGCCTTCATTGGCGATACGCCGCAGCTCGGCGACCTCATCATCGGCAAATTTCGGCAGGATCGGATCGCGGCGATAGGCCATAAAAGCGCAACGGCGCGCAATCTCGACCGTGTTCTCAATCGCCTCGGGCAGGTCGGCAAAAAGCGTCACCATTTCCTGCTGCGACTTGAAATAATGCTGCGCCGTCAGGCGGCGGCGGCCGTCCTGCTGATCGACATACGCGCCCTCGGCGATACAGATCAGCGCGTCGTGGGCCTCGTACATATCCGAGGTCGGGAAATAGACATCGTTGGTGGCGACCAGAGGCAGGTTCTTGGCATAGGCCATCTCGACATGGCCGCGCTCGGTCAGACGTTCGGCCTCGGGTTGCCCCCCCTCACCCGGATGGCGCTGCAATTCGATATACAGGCGATCCGGGAACATCCCGGCCAGCCGATCCACCAAAGCCTCAGCCGCTGGGCGCTGGCCCTGTTGCAGCAACATCCCCACAGGCCCTTCCGGCCCACCGGTCAAGCAGATCAAGCCGTCCGAGCGATCCGCCAACTCCTCCAACGTGACCTGCGGTAACTGCCCGCCCTTGTCCACATAAAGGCAGGAACTCAGCTTCATCAGGTTCTCATACCCCACCTCAGACTGCGCCAGCAGCACCAGCGGCGCGGGGGCTTTGGGCTTTTCCCCCGGCTGCGCTTGCAGGTAAGTCAGATCGACCTGACAGCCCATGATCGGCTGCACGCCGGCCCCGCTGGCGGTCACGGAAAACTCCAACGCCGAGAACATCGAATTGGTGTCAGTAACGGCGATGGCGGGCATATCGGCCTTTTCACACAGGCCAGGCAGCTTTTTCAGCCGCACGGCCCCTTCCAGCAGGGAATATTCTGTGTGAACACGAAGGTGGATGAATCGAGGAGTGCTGCTCATGAAGCCCAAGCTATCCCAGCCAGGCGCGCGGCAAAAGCGGGAACCGCATAGATGGAATGCCTAAAAAATCAGCTTGGATTATTCGGCTTTTCCAGAAGGTGCTTCGGCAGCAGCAACGACCCAAGAAGGCAAAACACTTTAATTTCAAAGCACTGTACGGTAGACACCAATTTCAATTTCATCGCCGCCCGGTGTAATGGTACATCCCACAGGCAGTTTTTCTTGCCAGATCGGGTGAGCTATTTCTAACATCTGACGGCAAGCTATTCGCCCGCCACTCTTTCTACGTCGCATCGAAGGAGGGCCGCAGGGGCGCAACCGGGTAAGGCGACGGGTTTCACGCATGAACATCACGTTTCTTCTGAACGGAGAGACAGTGGAGCTGTCGGATGTCGATCCGACCGCCACCCTGCTGGACTGGCTGCGCGAGGATCGCGGCCTGACCGGCACCAAGGAAGGCTGCAACGAGGGCGACTGCGGCGCTTGCACCGTGATGGTGACAGATGAGGGCGGTGCTAAGGCTTTGAACGCTTGCATCCTGTTCCTGCCCCAGTTGCACGGTAAGGCCGTGCGCACCGTCGAAGGCGCAAGCGGCCCCAATGGCGAGGCGCACCCTGTGCAGCAGGCGATGGTCGATCTGCACGGATCGCAATGCGGTTTCTGCACACCGGGCTTCGTCATGTCGATGGTCGCCAGCCACGCGAATGGCGCGACCGACCATGACACACAACTGGCCGGGAACCTGTGCCGCTGCACGGGCTATGCCCCGATCATCCGCGCCGCCACGGCTATCGAGGCAATGCCTGTACCAGTCTGGGTCAAGGACGCGCCCGTGGATGCCGCTGCCCAACCAATGCTGCCCACGTCATCGGACGAACTGGCCGCGATCTACGCAGACCACCCGGAGGCCACCTTGATTGCCGGAGCGACCGATGTGGGCCTCTTGGTCACCAAACAGCTGCGCGAATTGGATCCGGTGATTTTCCTGAACCGCTGCGACGACCTCAAGAACATCACTATCACCGAGGGTGAAATCCGCCTCGGGACCATGGTCGACATGAACCGGATGGGCGCGGCGCTGGCCGATCTCCACCCCTCCTACGCCGAAATGATCCGCCGCTATGCCAGCGTGCAGGTTCGCCACGCCGCCACCGTGGGCGGCAATATCGCCAACGGCTCCCCCATCGGAGACAACCCGCCCGCCCTGATCGCCCTTGGTGCAACTCTGCACCTGCGCAAGGGCGACACGCGCCGGTCGATCCCGCTCGAAGATTTTTTCATCGACTACGGCAAACAGGACCGCGCGCCCGGAGAATTTGTCGAGGCGGTCAGCTTCCTCCGCCAGCCAGATCGCCTGAAATGCTACAAGCTCAGCAAGCGGTTCGATCAGGATATCTCAGCCGTCTGCGGCTGCTTCAACATCACCGTCACGGACGGCACCGTTAGCCAGGCGCGCATTGCGTTTGGCGGCATGGCGGGCATTCCGAAGCGGGCCACCCATGTCGAGGCCGCATTGATCGGCAAACCCTGGACCGCTGCGACCATTCAGGCCGCGCTGCCCGCCTTTGCTGACGATTACCAACCACTCACGGATATGCGCGCCTCGGCCACCTATCGTCTGGAAACCGCCAAGGCGATGCTGGAGCGGTATTTCCTCGAAGATCAGGGCGAAGTGACCGACGTACTGAAGGTGACGGCATGAGCGTGACCAAACCCCTCCCCCATGACGCAGCCCCGCTGCATGTCGCAGGCGTTGCGCGATACGTGGATGATATCCCAACGCCCAAAGGCACGCTGCATCTGGCCTTTGGCCTCAGCCCGATTGCCAAGGGCACAATCATCGCGATGGACCTGTCGGCGGTGAAAGCCGCCGAGGGTGTGGTGCAGGTGATGACGGCGGATGACCTGCCCTTTGCCAATGATGTCTCGCCCTCGATCCATGATGAGCCGCTGCTGTCGGACGGAACGGTCCATTATATCGGCCAGCCGGTGTTTCTGGTGGTGGCGACCAGCCATCTGGCCGCCCGCAAGGCTGCACGGCTGGGCAAGATTGACTATGCCGAAGACACACCGATCCTGACAATCGAAGAGGCGCTGGCCGCCGACAGCCGGTTCGAGGACGGCCCCCGCATCTATGCCAAGGGCGACGCGGACGCAGCCATTGCCAACGCGCGCCATGTGATTGAAGGCAGTTTCGAACTTGGCGGGCAGGAGCATTTCTATCTGGAGGGCCAAGCCGCTCTGGCCGTGCCGAATGAAGGCGCGGACATGCTGGTCCACAGTTCGACCCAGCACCCGACCGAGATTCAGCACAAGGTAGCTGATGCTTTGGGCGTTCCCATGCACGCCGTGCGGGTCGAAACCCGTCGGATGGGCGGAGGATTCGGCGGCAAGGAAAGTCAGGGCAACGCTCTGGCGGTGGCTTGCGCCATCGCCGCCCGCGCCACCGGCAAGGCCTGCAAGATGCGATATGACCGCGATGATGACATGATCATCACCGGCAAGCGTCACGCCTTCCGCATTGCCTACAAAGCTGGGTTTGATGAGAACGGCCATGTTCAGGGCGTCTCGTTCCATCACTACGTCATCTGCGGCTGGGCACAGGACCTGTCCCTGCCCGTCGCCGACCGCGCGATGCTGCACTCGGACAACGCCTATCTGCTGCCGAATGCCCGGATTGAAAGCCATCGTCTGAAGACCAACACCCAATCTGCGACCGCCTATCGCGGGTTCGGCGGGCCGCAGGGCATGGTCGGGATCGAACGTGTCATGGATCACGCCGCGCACGCGCTTGGGCTGGACCCGGTCGAGCTGCGTCGCCGCAACTACTATGAGCCTGCGCATAAAGTGGCCGATCAGCCGCTGCACGCGAAACCACTGGGTCATCCCGACCCGCACGAAGACCTGACCAGCCGAGGTGCTGTGGAAACCGGGAATGCCCCCGTTCGTCCCCTACCCGCAGGCGGCAACACCACGCCTTACGGTATGGAGGTCAGCGATTTCGAACTGCACGGCATGACCGAAGCGCTTCTGAAATCCAGCGACTATGCCGCTCGCAAGGCCGCCATCGCCGAGTGGAACGCCAAGAACGGCGTGATAAAGAAGGGTATCGCCTTCTCGCCGGTCAAATTCGGGATTTCCTTTACGCTGACCCACCTCAATCAGGCGGGCGCACTGGTGCATGTGTATCAGGATGGCTCGGTCCACCTGAACCATGGCGGGACCGAGATGGGACAGGGCCTGTTCCAAAAGGTCGCGCAAGTGGCCGCATCGCGGTTCGGCATTCCGCTGGAGATGGTCAAGATCACCGCCACCGACACGGCCAAAGTGCCGAATACCTCGGCCACGGCAGCGTCCTCGGGCAGCGATCTGAACGGGATGGCTGTGAAAGCCGCCTGTGACACGATCCGCGACCGGATGACGGACTATCTGGCCGAACGGCACCAGGCCGATCCCGCGACTGTGACCTTCACGGATGGGCATGTCTTAGTTGGCGAGGAACGCTATACCTTCGCCGAAGCCGCCGCTCTGGCCTATCAGGGCCGCATCAGCCTGTCGGCGACCGGCTTCTACAAAACGCCCAAGATCGAATGGGACCGGATCGCAGGCAGAGGGCGACCTTTCTTTTACTTTGCCTACGGCGCGTCTGTCACCGAGGTCGTGGTGGACACGCTGACCGGCGAAAACCGCATTCTTCGCACCGATATCCTGCATGATGCGGGGGCCTCGCTGAACCCCGCGCTGGATATCGGGCAGGTCGAAGGCGGTTATGTGCAAGGCGCAGGATGGCTGACGACCGAGGAACTGGTCTGGGACGGCAAGGGCAACCTGCGCACCCATGCGCCGTCGACCTATAAAATTCCCGCCTGTTCCGACCGGCCCGATATCTTCAACGTTTCGCTATGGGGCGGCGAGAACCGCGAGGACACGATCTATCGGTCCAAAGCGGTTGGTGAGCCGCCCTTCATGCTAGGTATTTCTGCGTGGTTGGCCCTGTCGAACGCAGTGGCGGCCAGCGGGGATGGCTACCCGGCCCTGAACGCGCCCGCCACGGCAGAGGAACTCTGGCGCGGTGTCCAGCGGATGAAAGGCGGCACCTGATGGGATTTGACCTTGAAGCTCTGCAGGAGGCGGTCAAGATTCACGGGCGCGTGACCCGCGTGGTCATCGCTGCCATCAAAGGCTCGTCCCCGCGCGAGGTCGGCGCCGCCATGCTGGTTTCGGCGGACGGTCAGTCCGGCACGATCGGTGGCGGTACGCTGGAGCATCAGGCGGCGCTCGCCGCACGGGCGCAGTCCGTCCCAATGCAACTGACCCACCATGCGCTTGGCCCCGATATGGGCCAATGCTGCGGGGGGGCGGTCTCGCTTTTGAGCGAGGTTTACGACCAACACGCGTTGGACGCGCTGGATGAGACAGTCATCGCACGTGCCCCGTCAGGCGGCGATATGCCACTTTCGGTCAAGCGCCTGCTGGCCGCAGCCCGCGCGCAGGGCGTCGCGCCCGAGCCGCAATTGATCGACGGCTGGATGGTCGAACCCGTTCACAAACCGACCCGGCAGCTATGGATTTGGGGCGCAGGCCATGTGGGGCGGGCGCTGGTTGAGGTGCTGTCGCCCCTGCCTGATCTTGCGATCACATGGGTCGATACCGGCCTTGAACGCTTTCCCACGCAGATCCCGACCAGTGTCACCCCGATTCCAACGCCCAAACCCGCCGCTCTGGTCCGGCACGCCCCAGCCGATGCCGAGCATCTTGTGCTTACTTATTCACATAATCTGGACCTGGAGCTGTGTAATCGCCTTTTGACGCATGGTTTTGGCTTTGCTGGCCTCATCGGCTCAGCTACGAAATGGGCGCGATTCCGGTCGCGGCTGACAACCCTTGGCCATTCCCCGGAACGGATCAGGCAGATCACCTGCCCGATTGGCGATCCTGGTCTGGGCAAACACCCGCAGATGATCGCCATTGGCGTCGCCGCGCAACTACTGCGCCCGGCTTGGCAGAACGAACTGAAGAAGGACCAGAGCGCGTGACCACTCCACTTTTAAGTCTGCAAGGGCTGACCAAGGCTTATCCCGGCGTCGTGGCCAATGATCAGGTGTCCTTTGATATCGGCGAAGGCGAAGTACACGCCCTGTTGGGCGAAAACGGCGCGGGCAAGTCCACGCTGGTCAAGATGATCTATGGGCTGGTGAAACCCGACAGCGGCACCATGCTGCTGCGCGGCCAGCCTTTTGCTCCGGCGGAACCCCGCGCGGCGCGGGCCGACGGGATTGCGATGGTGTTTCAGCATTTTTCTCTGTTTGACGCGTTGAACGTGGCCGAAAACATCGCGCTGGGGATGGAAAACCCGCCCAAGATGAGCGATCTGGCCACGCGTATCCGCGAAGTATCCGAAACCTATGGCTTACCGCTGGACCCGTATCGCACCGTCGGCGACCTGTCGGCAGGTGAACGCCAGCGGGTCGAGATCATCCGCTGTCTGCTGCAGGGCCCCAAGCTGCTGATCATGGATGAACCCACCAGCGTTTTGACCCCGCAAGAGGTCGAAATCCTGTTTGAAACGCTGAACAAATTGCGGGCCGAAGGCACCTCGATCCTTTATATCTCGCACAAGCTGGAAGAAATCCGTACGTTGTGTGACCACGCCACAATTCTGCGTCTGGGAAAGAATGTGGGCGAATGCGTTCCGGCCGAGACATCAGCGCGGGACATGGCCGAGATGATGGTCGGTTCAACCCTGCAAACGCCCGAACGGTCGGGGCGTGACTTCGGCGAAGTCGCGCTGGATGTCAGCGGGCTATCTGTGCCTTCGCCGTCCGAGTTCGGCACTGCGCTGCGCAACGTTCACATGACAGTCCGCAAGGGCGAGGTTCTGGGCATCGGCGGTGTCGCAGGCAACGGGCAAGATGAATTACTGGGCGTTCTGTCGGGCGAAATCACCACCGCAGCTGATGCTATTAAGTTCAACGGTCAGCCCATCGGCTTGCTGGGACCTACTACGCGTCGCAAACTGGGCGTTCTAACCGCGCCCGAGGAACGTCTGGGTCATGCGGCAGCACCGGACATGAGCCTCACGGAAAATGCCTTACTGACTGGATCGGTTCGGGAAGGTCTAGAAAACAATGGCTTCCTGAAATGGGCCGAGACCAAAAGTTTCGCTGAAAAGATCATCAGCGCCTTCGACGTGCGCACGCCAGGCCCGGAAAACGCCGCGCGCTCGTTGTCCGGCGGCAATCTGCAGAAATTCGTGATTGGGCGCGAAGTGCTACAAAACCCGGATGTGCTAGTGGTGAATCAACCGACTTGGGGCGTGGACGCGGCAGCTGCGGCGTCGATCCGGCAGGCTATTCTGGATTTAGCAGCCAAGGGCACGGCGGTTGTCTGTATCAGTCAGGATTTGGATGAACTGATGGAGATTTCCGACAGTTTCGCCGCCCTCAACGAAGGTCGCCTCAGCGCGCCTCGACCAACTACGGGCCTTACCGTGGATGAGATTGGCCTAATGATGGGCGGCGCGCATGGCATGGAGGTCGCCCATGTCTAAGCTATTACAGAAAAAGACGAAAACGGGGGTATGAGCGGATGATTGTGTTGGAGAAACGGCCACAGCCGTCCAAGGCGTGGTCTTATGCCACCCCTTTGGTCGCGGTGTTGGCGACAATGGTATTCGGCGGGCTGCTGTTCGCCATTCTGGGGAAGAACCCGGTCGAGGCCATCGGCACCATTTTCTGGGAACCCCTGTTCGGTGAGTTTGCATTCTATTACCGCCCGCAGCTGCTGGTGAAAGGGGCGCCTTTGGTGCTGATCGCCATTGGTCTGTCGCTGGGTTTCCGTGCCGGCATATGGAATATCGGGGCCGAGGGGCAGTATATCATGGGCGCCATATTTGGGGCCGGTGCGGGTCTGGCCTTTTACCCTCTGGACGCGTTTTACATTTTTCCGATCATGGTAATCGCGGGGGCATTCGGTGGCTGGCTCTGGGCGATGATCCCGGCCTTTCTGAAGGTTCGCTTTGGCACCAACGAAATCCTTGTCTCGCTGATGCTGGTCTACGTCGCCGAGCAGATGCTGGCCTCGGTGTCGCTTGGCTTGTTGAAAAACCCCGAGGGGTTTGGCTTTCCCGGATCGCGTAATCTGCAATCCTATGACAGTGCGCATAATGCCGAGTTGATCGCGGGATCTGGGATGCACTGGGGCGTCGTGACAGCCCTCATCGCAGTGATCTTTTCCTATGTCCTTCTGAACCGGCACATGCTGGGCTTTCACATCCGTTTGACCGGTGAAGCTCCGCGCGCTGCGAAGTTTGCCGGTGTGAACCCGGCCCGTCTGATCCTGTTTTGTCTGGGCCTGTCCGGCGCTCTGGCCGGTCTGGCGGGGATGTTCGAAGTCTCAGGCCCTTCGGGCGTGGTCAGCATCGACTTTAACGTAGGCTACGGTTTCACTGCGATCATTGTGGCCTTTCTGGGCCGGCTGCACCCGGTGGGTATCCTGCTGGCCGGCGGCTTGATGGCGCTGACCTATATCGGCGGTGAAATCGCGCAATCCCAACTGGGCCTGCCCGCCGCTGCAATTCAGGTGTTCCAGGGGATGCTTCTGTTCTTCCTGCTGGCTTTCGATCTTCTGACAAACTACCGCATCCGTGCGGCACGTAGCGAGGTGGCGTAATGGACCTTGGTGAAATTAACCCCGTCCTTCTGGTCGCCTCTTTGATGGTGGCCGCAACCCCCCTGCTGCTGGCCGCGATCGGAGAGCTGGTTGTTGAAAAAGCAGGTGTTTTGAACCTTGGCGTCGAGGGCATGATGATCGTCGGCGCGATCAGTGGCTTTGCGATCTCGGTCGAGACCGGGTCACCTTGGCTGGGCTTTATCGCGGCAGCCATTGGCGGCGCGGTTCTGTCTTTATTGTTTGTGGTGCTGACACAGGTGGCCTTGGCCAACCAGGTCGCCAGCGGTCTTGCCCTGACCCTGTTCGGACTCGGCTTTAGCGCTCTGATGGGGCAAAGCTATGTAGGCGTCAAACCCCCGAGCATGGGAGATATCCATATCCCGGTGATCAGCGATATTCCGGTGATCGGTCCTATCCTGTTCCAGCACGACCCTATCCTTTATGTCGGCATCGCTTTGACTGCAGCGGTTTGGGCTACGCTAAAGTACACTCGTGTCGGTCTGATCCTGCGCGCGGTCGGGGAAAACCACGATGCCGCGCACGCGCTTGGCTACAAAGTCATCAAGATCCGCGTCATGGCGATCCTGTTCGGCGGAGCTTGTGCGGGCCTGGGCGGAGCCTACATCAGCCTGATCCGTGTGCCCCAATGGACCGAGGGCATGACTGCCGGGGTTGGCTGGATCGCCCTTGCACTGGTGGTGTTCGCCAGTTGGAAGCCGTGGCGTGCGTTGCTGGGTGCCTATTTGTTCGGCGGTATCACCGTTTTGCAGCTCAATTTGCAGGCGGCGGGCGTTGCTATTCCGGTCGAGTATCTGGCAATGTCGCCCTACATCATCACGATCCTTGTGCTTGTGATCCTTTCGGCCGACAAGAGCAGCGCACCTGCCTCACTGGGCCGGACCTTCCATGCCTCGCACTAGACGGGGCCAACTGAACCAACTTGGGGAGTACCACATGAAATTCACTACACTTTTGGCAAGCGCCGCCATGGCGCTCGGGCTGGCTTCGGGCGCAATGGCCGACGAAAAGACAAAGGTCGGCTTCGTTTACGTTGGCCCAGTCGGCGATGGCGGCTGGACATACGAACACAACAAAGGTCGTCTGGCCATTGAAGAAGAGTTTGGAGACAAGGTTGAAACCGTGTTTGTCGAGTCCGTCCCAGAAGGCCCCGACGCCGAGCGCGTAATGACGCAGATGGCGCTGGAAGGCGCAGACCTGATCTTTACCACCTCGTTTGGTTACATGGACCCGACCATCAACGTTGCCAAGAAATTCCCGAACGTGAAGTTCGAGCACGCGACCGGCTATAAAACTGCCGAAAACGTCTCGGTCTATTCGGCGCGTTTCTACGAAGGCCGCGCGGTTCAGGGTCACATAGCGGGTAAGATGACTAAGTCGAATATCATCGGTTATATTGGATCCTACCCGATCCCTGAAGTGATCCGGGGCATCAACTCGGCCTATCTGCACGCCAAAGCCGTAAACCCGGATGTCGAGTTCAAGATCATCTGGGCCTACACCTGGTTTGACCCGGCAAAAGAGGCTGACGCGGCCACCGTTCTGATCGAACAGGGCGCGGACGTGATCCTGCAGCACACTGACTCGACCGCACCGCAGGCCGCCGCACAAGAAGCGGGCAACGTTGTCACCTTCGGCCAGGCATCTGACATGAGCGAATACGCCCCCTTCCCGCGCGTCTCGTCAATCATTGATGACTGGGCACCTTACTACATCGCACGGACCAAGGCCGTGATGGACGGCACATGGGAAAGCGCGAACACCTGGGACGGTATCCGCGAAGGCATGGTCGCTATCGGCGAGATTTCCGACGCGGTACCTGCTGATGTCAAGGAAGAGGCGCTGGCTTTGAAAGCCGCAATGGCTGCAGGTGAATACCACCCCTTCACCGGCCCGATCAAAAAGCAGGACGGCAGCGACTGGCTGGCGGACGGCGAAACAGCCGATGACGGTACCCTGGCTGGCATGAACTTCTACGTTGAAGGGCTGGAAGGCGAAATTCCGCAGTAAACCAGTATCTCAGCGAATACTTGTAAGGCCCGCAGAATTTGCGGGCCTTTTTTCTTGGTCTGCTTTTGACGTGTACCTTGGCCTTGAGGGCGGCAACCATCAACCGAGTTGCACGCCTTCTTCAGCAAAAATTCAGGGTTGTATTAGTCCTATAATACCACTTCGCGTTCTCTGCCCGGTACAAAGCCGCAGGAGGTGCGCAGATGGCAAAACTTGCACACAGCATGATCCGGGTTATCGATGAAGACCGGGCCGTGACGTTTTATAAGACAGCTTTTGATTTGAAGGTTAAGGATCGGCTCGACTTTGAAAGCTTTACCCTGATCTACATGATTTCGGAAGGTTCCGATTTCGAGCTAGAACTGACCATAAACAAAGATCGTAGTGAACCTTATGATCTGGGTAATGGATACGGTCACATCGCCTTTGTCGTCGATGACCTGGACGCCATGCATGGTCACATCCGTGATCTAGGAGCCCATCCCAAAGACATCGTGGATTTCTGTCCCGGAGGAACGCGCGTAGCGCGGTTTTTCTTTGTGTCGGACCCCGCCGGTTATCAAATCGAAGTGATCGAAAAAGGTGGTCGCTTTATCTAAACGCGTCAAAAAAACTCGGAGGAAAACATGCTTTATCAACTGAATTTCAACGTTGAATACGATGCTACGATGGCCCAGCAAGGTCTGCTGGGAGTCTGGGCAGAAGAGGCCGAAGCCGCCTTGGGCGCGAAGTCGGCGGGCGTCGTCAAAGACTTGTGGAAGGTTGTCGGTGAACGCAAAGTGACGGCGATCGTCGATGTCGAGGATCCAGATACTTTGGACAGGATTCTGTTCGATCTGCCCATCATGCAGAAAATGGGTCATCATGTTAAGGTCGAGGTGAAGTCATTGCGTCGATACGAAGACTTCGCGGCCGACGTCAAAGAGCGGCTGGGACGCTGAAGCGAAGGGGAACCCAATGTGCCAGTTGTTTATCGATGCCGATCCGGCGCTTTGGGCTTCTCACACCCGTTCATTCCGAATGGAAGGTATGGTCACCAGCGTGCGCCTGGAAGAGCTCTTCTGGCGTACGCTTGAAACCGTCAGCGAGAGGGATGAGCTTACCGTGCCCCAACTGTTGCACAGGCTATACAATGAAAGCCTGGATGCAGGGCATGATGTAGGTAATTTTACGTCATTCTTGCGGGTCTGTTGTTTGCGATATCTTGATTTGCAACTACGCGGCCTGATCCCGCTTGAAGCACACGTCAACCTGTCTTTGCTTCCAGCCCAAGATATTCTGTCACTTGAACAAAAGGCCCGCGCCGAGAACGCCCCAAAACTATGATGTTTTGGGGCGTCTCTGTAACTATGCAGCCATTTTGTCGTTAATGCCCGCTCAGAACCAGCGTGTTCACAGGCATCAGGATCAACCGCAAGCGCAGACCCGCTGCGTGAACCACACCGATCGTATCGACCACGTGCAAGAACGCTGCATGCCAGAAGCCCAGATCTTCATGCTCCAGCCTCTCGTGATTGCTGGTGTAGACATTCGCCAAACAGTTGCTGCCCGTAGGGATGTCGTCAGCCATGCCTTTGTAGAGCGGTTCCATGTAAACAAGGATCGAGCCAGGGTAGGTGTTGGCCTGCACGTCACGCAATTCGTCGGACGGGCGCATTTGCCCGGATGGGATCACGTCCTGAACCTGCACCACGACCATTGGGATGACGGTAAAGGGCTTGGTCATACAACCCAACTCGCCAATCATGCCGGGCTTGATGACTTGTGCAGACATCTGGTTGAACGCGGCCTGAAACCGATCATGCCCCGAATGCGACGGCACCAGAATGCCCGCAGGGCGCAACAAGGGGCTTACGAAATCGCCGACCTGCAGGCCGAATTGCTCGATCCGACCTGTCACACCTGCGGCAACAACGGTCTTGTCCAGCTCGGTCAGGGCCGCGTCCAGTTGCGCGTTCGCACTGGCAAGCTGTGCCGGGATCAGCTCTTCGATCTGTTGAACAACAGCGGCTCGTTTCGCCTCTGCAGCCACAAGTTTGGCTTCGCGTTCAGCCACGATGTTTTCCAGCCGGTCAATTTCGGCCAGACGCACGGCACTGGACCCTTCGTCGCGCAGAGTCGTGTTACGCTCAAGGTCCTCAAACGCCTGATCCAGCGAGGCCTTGGCACCCGCAATTCCGGCAGTCGCTTCGGCCAGATCGGTCTCGGCCACTTTCAAAGAGGCCTGAACCTGTGCGATCTGCGCATGGGCGGCCTCGACCATTGCCGTTTGGGTAAAATCTTCCATTCGGAAAATGGGCTGCCCAGCAACAACCAGCTGGTTGTTGGTCACATAAACCTCGGCGACGCGTCCACCCAATTGCGGCAGGATTGTCACCGTACGAAAGTAAGACGCTGCTGTCTTGCTGGCAGGGTGAAAATAGAACAGCGTAGTGATCACGGTGAGCGCCAGAATGGCGCAGGTGGTCAGACCCCAGCGCAACTCATACCACATGGTGAACAGGGTAATCTCGTGCCCGATCCGTTTGCCTTGGACAAAGCGACGGAACAAATAATCCGGTAGCACCGTGACCAGTGCACACATCAGCGTTTCAAGCATATCTTATTGCTCCTGATGCTCGGGCGACGGGGGCGCGGTTGGATCCTGACGCTGCGGCCCCAAAGATCGGATCGCATCGGCAATCGCACGCAATGGCGCACCTATGTCGGGAAATTGAAAACCGGCGACCAAGATGGCGGCAATCCAGAACAAGCCGTTATGAGTAAACAAGGCCAGCAGGGCAAGAATACCAACCAGTTGAAACTGTGGATGATTGGATTCGTGTGCGATTTTTTCCGGAATCGAATGCAGCGTGAAATACCCCACACCGATCAAGATGATCACACCGACCGTAAACACGAACATGAACGTCAAAAGATAATCACTGCCATCCGCCTGGACCACGTAGTGCGGAATATGTCCCGTGGCCATTGGGTGTAAATCTGCGGCTGTCACCCTGCCCTCCTATAATTGTATATGACGTGTTTGGATGGGTTGATGCCCAAATTCAAGCCTGCTTAGTATGCGCTGCGCGGCTTGCCCCGTCTGTGCGGTTTTTTTCAAGGATTCAAGCGGCATGATAGATTTCCTCATCATCGGTGGAGGGATAGCTGGTCTCAGCACCGGGGCGCGCCTGTCTGCTTTCGGTAAAGTTGCCGTGCTCGAGGCCGAAGACGCCCTTGGGTACCACGCCTCTGGCCGCTCGGCCGCCTTGTTCGAGGAAAGCTATGGCCCTCCATCGGTCGTTGCTTTGAACCGGGCCAGCGCCGGGTTTCTGCACGAAGGTGGGTATCTTACTCCACGCGGTCTTATGTTGGTTGCCAACGCATCGCAGCAAGAGGCCTTTGACCGCGATGTCAGCGATCTTTCAATGCAAGTTATCTCCAACTCGGACGCAGTTTCGCGTGTGCCTATCCTGAACCCAGAGGTCCTGAGCCACGCGGCGATCAGCGACGCCGCATTCGACATCGACACCGACCGTTTGATGCAGGATTTTGCCCGAACCATTCGCCGCAATGACGGAGAGGTTCTGACAAAAAACCGTGTCACGTCCCTGAAAAAAAACAAGAACTGGGTGGTTGACGGTCAACATCGTTACGAAGCGCGCCTTGTCATCAATGCCGCCGGACCCTGGGTCGACGAGGTCGCTGCTTTGGCTGGGATTGCGCCGGTTGGTATCACTCCTAAGCGACGATCGATGGCACGCATTCCAGCTCCGGGTGGCTACGATGTTCGAGATTGGCCCATGATGCTGGGTGCAGGCGAAGGGTGGTATGCCAAACCAGACGCAGGCAGTCTGATCGTCTCTCCGTCCGAGGCGACCCCTGTGCCGCCACATGACGCCTATGCGGACGACATGATCCTTGCCGAAGGGCTGGCCCGGTACGAAGAAATGATGACTGAACCCGTTACCCGGCTTGAGGCCAACTGGGCTGGGCTACGCAGCTTTGCCCCGGACGGCACATTGGTTCTGGGGCCGGAACCGTCCGAGCCGACATTTATCTGGTCTGCCGGTCAGGGCGGGTATGGGTTCCAGACATCGCCCGCCGCGTCTAAGCTGGTTGCAGATTTGGTAACTGGCGCGACCTCTGACTTAGACGCAGACAGTGTAAACGCCCTAAAGCCCTGCAGGTTCCGATAATGAGCAAACGCACCCTTCCCGCAAACGCCAGTGTTGCAACGCAGGCCGAGGGCGCCCGAATGATCGCCCCGGCGGCCACCCGCAACACCGAAGCCTTATCAGACCTACTTGCGGAATGGGCTCCGACCGCTGGCCAAGCGCTGGAGCTTGCCAGTGGCACAGGGCAGCACGTCAGCGCATTCGCCCGAAAACTGCCCGGTTTGGTGTGGCAACCGACTGAAATTGAGCCAGAGCGGCGCTCTAGCATCGACACGTATGCTGCCGAGCATGCCAATATTGCCAACTCTGTGGAATTGGATGCAACGGCAGCGGGGTGGCATGAAGAGTATGGTGAACGCGACCTGATTGTCCTGATCAACTTGACGCATCTGATCAGCTGGCAGGAAACTCAAACCATTCTGACTGAGGCTGCAAAGGCCCTGAATCCACGCGGACGCTTTATCCTTTACGGGCCTTTCATGCGATCAGGGCAACTGACCAGTGATGGTGACCAACGGTTCCATGACGCGTTGGTGCAACAAGATACGGAAATCGGGTACAAGAACGATCAAGACATTATCGGGTGTATGCTGGAACAGGGCCTCACCCTTGTGAAAACCATTGAGATGCCTGCAAACAATTTGGCGTTTGTAGTGGAAAAGCCTGGCCTCTGATCGAAACCCAAACCTGTTGCCGGTGTGTCTGCTACCCCGTTAGGCTGGGTTATCCTATCACACGAGCCTACAGCTTCTGCAGTAATTCACGGCTTTCTCTGACCGAAAACGCCTGACCTGCCAAATCGGATTTTTCAGGCGGCGCATTTTTTGCGCCGCCCGAGTTGATACTCTGTATTAACCGTCCTTTCGGATGGTTTCGTTCTTTGGATCATATGGGCTGTCGCAGGTCACAACCGCATCCCACAGCTTGTCCTGTATTTTAACTTGCAGCTTGGTGCCTTCGACCGCCAGCTCAGGCTTCACATAGCCCATGCCGATAGATTTCTCGAACGCGACCGAATAACCGCCCGAGGTCAGACGGCCCACGCGTTCACCTTCCGGCGTATACAGCGCCTCGCGGCCCCACGGGTCCGCATCGTCCGGCCCGTCAATCAGCAGAGTGCAGCACTTCACGCGCACACCGGTCTCTTCCAGCTTGGCCTTGCCGTAGAAGTCTTTCGACAGGTCGACAAAGCGCGGCAGATCGGCTTCCAGCGGGGTTGCATCGCGACCCAGCTCGGTGCCGAAGGCGCGATAGGATTTCTCCTGACGCAGCCAGTTCTGGGCGCGGGCGCCGACCAGCTTCATACCGTGTTTCTCACCGGCTTTTTCCAGCAGGTCGAACAGATAGTTCTGCATCTCGATCGGGTGGTGCAGTTCCCAACCCAGTTCGCCGGTATAGGCCACGCGGATCGCGTTGACCGGGCACATGCCCAGCTCGATCTGACGGGCCGACAGCCACGGGAAGCGTTTGTTGGACAATGCGGTTTCCGGATCGGCGTCTTTGATGACCTCTTTCAGAACGTCACGCGACTTGGGTCCGGCGATGGCGAAGACGCCCCACTGGGTGGTCACGTCCTGGATCTCGATGTAACCGAACTCCTCCATCTTGTCCTCGGCCGCCTTGCGCAGATAATCCGCGTCATACTCGGTCCAGGCACCGGCAGAGACGATGTAGTAGTTGTTCTCGCCATTGCGAACGATGGTGTATTCGGTGCGGGTGGTCCCATGCGAGGTCAGCGCGTAGGTCAGGTTGATGCGACCGACCTTGGGCAGCTTGTTGCAGGTGAACCAATCCAGGAACTGAGTCGCACCGGGGCCTTTGACGACGTGCTTGGTGAAGGCCGACGCGTCGATCAGGCCCACGCCTTCGCGGATCGCCTTGGCTTCTTCCACGGCGTGTTTCCACCAGCCACCGCGACGGAAGCTGCGGCTTTCTTTGTCGAAGTTATCAGGCGCATCGACGGGGCCAAAATAGTTCGGACGTTCCCAGCCGTTGACCCAGCCAAACTGAGCACCGCGCGCTTTCTGGCGGTCATAGGCCGGAACAGTACGCAGCGGACGGCAGGCTTCACGCTCTTCGTCGGGGTGGTGCAGGATGTAGACGTGCTCATAGCATTCTTCGTTCTTGCGCGCCGCGAATTCGGTGGTCATCCAGTTCGACGAATACCGTTTGGGGTCCAGCGAGGCCATGTCGATCTCGGCTTCGCCGTCAACCATCATCTGCGCCAGGTAATAGCCAGTGCCGCCTGCAGCAGTGATCCCGAACGAGAAGCCCTCGGCCAGCCACATATTGCGCAGGCCCGGAGCCGGACCAACCAGCGGGTTGCCGTCGGGGGTATAGCAGATCGGGCCGTTAAAATCGTCTTTCAGGCCGGATTCGGCGCAGGACGGCACACGCTCAGCCATCGCCATGTACTGATCCGCGATCCGGTCCAGATCCAGCGGGAAAAGGTCAGCACGGAAGCTGTCGGGCACGCCATGTTCAAAGCGCGCGGGAGCACCGTGTTCGTAGATACCCAAAATCCAGCCGCCACGTTCCTCTCGCGCATAGGACTCGTTGTCAGCGTCACGAACAACAGGGTGTTCGGGGTTACCGGCTTCACGCCATTTGACCAGCTCGGGGTCTTTGTCCATGACGATAAACGTGTGCTCGACCGGGATCGCAGGCATCTTGATGCCCAGCATCTTGGCGGTGCGCTGTGCGTGGTTACCCGATGCGGTCACGACATGTTCGGCCGTGATAACCACCTGCTCGTCGCTTTCGACAAGGTTGCCGCCCTTTTCGACCATCTTGGTGCAGGTGACTTCCCAGTGGGTGCCGTTCCAGTGGAAAGCATCGGCCTGCAGTTTTCGGACGATATCAACTCCGCGCTGACGGGCACCCTTGGCCATCGCCTGCGTTACGTCTGCGGGGTTAATATAGCCATCTTCGGTGTGATAGATCGCGCCCTTCAGGTCCGAGGTTTCGATCAGCGGCCAGCGTTCCTTGATCTGCTCGGGTGTCAGCCATTCATAAGCCACGTCACAGGTCTCGGCGGTCGAGGCATAGAGCATGTATTCGTCCATACGCTCTTGAGTCTGCGCCATGCGAAGGTTGCCGACCACGGCAAAGCCCGCGTTCAGGCCGGTCTCTTCCTCAAGCGTCTTGTAGAAATCGACCGAGTATTTGTGGATGTGGGTGGTCGCATAGGACATGTTGAACAGTGGCAACAAGCCCGCTGCGTGCCACGTAGAACCAGATGTCAGCTCGTCCCGTTCGATCAGCATCACATCGTCCCAGCCTGCCTTGGCAAGGTGGTATGCAATCGAGGTCCCGACGGCACCGCCGCCGACAACCAGTGCTTTGACTTGGGTTTTCATTCGCCCGCTCTCCGGATTGAGTCTGTTTGGCAAGGTTTATGCCCAAGCCTGCGTCTAAGCGCGAAGTCCAGCCGACGCAAAAAAGGGCAAAACCGACCTTTGGTGGCGCATTCACTCAAATGGAAGTGAAGCAGCTACAGAATTTTGCCGGGGTTCATGATGTTGTCGGGATCCAGCGCCGCCTTAATGGCTGCCATATAACGAGTGGCTTCACCCAGTTCTTTGACCAGATACGGACGCTTGCCCTGACCGATTCCATGTTCTCCGGTGCAGGTACCCTCCATCGAGATCGCAAGATCGTTCAGCCAACCCACAAAACCATCTGCTTTTGCGACCTCATCGGCATTGTCCATGTCGATCAGCAACAAGGTATGAAAGTTGCCGTCTCCGACATGCCCAACCATGGGGGCCATCAGGCCCAGTTCTTGCGCCTTATCTTGCGTGGCCGTGACGCACTCGGCCAGTCGCGAGATCGGAACGCAGACATCGGTAGAGATTCCGCGCGCGCCCGGCCGAAGCTGCAGGCTTGCCCAATACATATCGTGCCGGGCCTGCCACAGCTTGTTCCGCTCTTCGGTGGTCGTGGTCGCAGTAAAATCCGTACCCTGAAATTCTTCAGCGATTTGACCGAAGGTCTCGGCTTGTTCGACGGCACCGTGTTCCGAGCCGTGAAACTCAAGCAACAGCAGCGGCGTTTCCGGCAAGGCCAGATTGGAATAGGCATTGGCGGCGCGCACCGACATCTCGTCCAGAAGTTCTATGCGGGCAACAGGCACACCGTATTGAATGGTCATCATCACAGCCTGACAGGCCGCATCGACGGTTGGAAAAGAACAACGCGCCGAGGAGATTGCCTCGGGGATGCCCTGCAGTCGCAAGGTGATCTCGGTAATGATGCCCAGCGTGCCTTCGGCGCCGATCAGCAAACGGGTCAAATCATACCCGGCCGAGGATTTTTTAGCCCGGTGGCCGGTACGTATGATCTGCCCATCGGGCATCACGGTCTCAAGGCTGAGGATATTATCCTTCATCGTACCGTAGCGCACCGCGTTCGTACCCGAGGCGCGCGTGGCCGCCATTCCACCCAGCGACGCATTCGCGCCGGGATCGATTGGAAAGAACAGGCCCTGATCGCGCAGATGGGTATTCAGATCTTCGCGCGTGACACCGGGTTGCACGACACAGTCCAGATCGCTGGCATTCACGGCCAGCACCTCGTTCATCTGTGTCAGATCAACCGAAATTCCTCCGGCAGGCGCATTCACATGCCCCTCAAGCGAGGTTCCGGTGCCAAACGCGATCACCGGAACCTTGTGAGTGGCGCAGGCTTTGACAATCTCGGCCACTTCGTCGGTAGAATGCGGAAAAACAACGGCGTCGGGGCTTTGGTTTTCAATCCAGGTCGTCGTGTGGCCATGCTGTTCTCGAATGGCCTTACCGGTTTGCAACCGGTCGCCGAATTTCTGTTTCAGAATTCCGACAACCGTTTGTATCCCGTTTTCATTCCGGGGCAACGCAACTGCCTGCACCATGCTGCTCCTTGTTGAGGCGCTGGGTTATTCGCCCAGCGCAATGCCTTCACGTCTTGGATCCGCGCCACCAATCAGAACGTCGCCGATCTCGATCGCGTGCAACCCCGAGGTCAGGTCGCGTGGATTAACCTCGTATCCCAGCGCGGTCAGACCATCCGTGAACCCTTCGGCTGCAGTGCCTTGTTCCACGTCATAGGTGCCGAACCGGTTGACCAGATGCGGCAAGGACAGGGCCTGCTGGACATCCATATCCCAGTCTGCCCACGCGATGATCGACTTGGCGACATAGCCAATGATCCGGCTGCCTCCGGGCGAGCCGATGGCCAGAACCGGTTTACCGTCCTGCGTTACGATTGTCGGGCTCATCGAAGACCGGGGTCGCTTGCCGGGTTCAAGCCGATTGGCAATTGGCACACCATCCTTGTGGGTCTTGAACGAGAAGTCCGTCAATTCGTTGTTTAACAAGAACCCGTTGGTCATGAGACGGGATCCAAACCCATTCTCAATGGTCGTGGTCATCGAAAGGACATTGCCGTATTGATCCACGATCGAAATATGCGATGTCGATGGCAGCTCAATCGACACGTCATCTGCCCAGTTTGATGCGTGATCGAAGGCCGGGTTACCCGGTTTCGCGTCGATCAAAGCACCATCTGTGTTCAAAAGCTCTCCGCGTTCGGACAAATAGCCGGGGTCGACCAGCCCCTGTGTCGGCATCGGGACAAAGTCGTGATCGGCCATGTAGCGGCCGCGATCAGCGAAAGCCAGCCGCGAGGCATCTCCGATCAGACGCCAGGTATTGATATCTTCTGGTCCGTACTCGGCCAGATCATACCCGTCCAACATGCCCAGGATCTGCCCAACTGTCAGCGCGCCGGAAGATGGCGGCCCCATGCCGCAGACCTCGTAGGCGCGATAGGTCGCGCAGACCGGTTCGCGTTCGATCACCTGATAAAGCGCCAGATCGATACCCGACAATACACCGGGATTGCCTTCGGCCCCGCGAACGGTGCTAACGATCCCGGCGGCGATCTCTCCGCCATAGAAGCCAGCCGAGCCTTCGCTGGCAAGCGCCCGCAGCGTGTCAGCATAGTCCGGATTCACCAGACGCTGCCCCTGCTCAAGCGGCTTGCCATCCGGCAGGAAATACGAGGCCGTTACCGGAAAACGTGACAGTCGCTCGGCGTCCTTTTCAACAAGGCTTGCCAACCGGGGCGAAACCAGGAATCCGTCGTCAGCCAGTGTGATCCCGTCTGCAAAAAGGCTGGGCCATGGGCTGCGGCCCCAGCGGCGATGCGCTTCTTCCAACAGTGCCGGGGTGCCTGGTGTTCCGACAGACAAGCCGCCGACAACAGCATCGAAGAACTTGAGCGGCTCGCCATTTTCATCCTGAAACAGACGATGGTTTGCCTCTAACGGAGCCGTTTCACGGCCATCCAACGTGGTCATCTTACCGGTTGCGGCATCATACCAGACCAGGAACGCACCGCCCCCAAGGCCCGACGACTGAGGTTCAACCAGACCCAGTACAACCTGAACGGCAACCATCGCATCGGCAGCTGATCCTCCGGCCCGCAGAACCTTGGCCCCAGCTTCAACTGCCAGCGGGTTCGCTGCTGCGACCATCCAGTTTTCCGAAGTGACCGGCTCGCCCGCAAGCTTGGCTTCAAGTGCGGCGATGACCTCTTCGGTCAGGCCCTGAACCTGCCCGGTCGAACCACCTTCGGGTGCGACGGTGTCGGCTGCTTCTTGCGCTATGGCCGGGCCAGCAAAGGCCATGACGGACAATAACAATCCTGAAATCAGACTTCGTTTCATAGTGTCCTCCTAAAAAATAAAAGCAACCAGCCTGCGTGATGTGTCAGAGCATGGCAGGAACCACCTGATCCGGTGGGCGGTGGCCGTCTTCGAATGTTTTGATATTGATAATGACCTTTTCGCCCATCTCAATCCGGCCTTCCAATGTCGCGGACCCCATATGAGGCAGCAACACGACATTGGACAATTGCCGCAGGCGTGGGTTCACATCGGTGCCGTGCTCATACACATCCAGACCGGCCCCGGCGATCTCGCCCGAGCGGATCAACCGGGTCAAAGCGTTTTCATCGATCACCTCGCCGCGCGAAGTGTTCACGATCACCGCCGAGGGTTTCATCAGCTTCAGCCGCCGCGCGTTCATCAGGTGAAAAGTGGACGGTGTCGACGGGCAGTTGATAGAAATCACATCCATCCTAGCAACCATCTGGTCAAGGCTTTCCCAATAGGTTGCCTCAAGCTCGTGTTCCGTTTCAGGCCGTAGCCGGCGGCGGTTATGGTAGTGCACCTGCATCCCAAAGGCGCTGGCCCGCCGCGCTACGGCCTGACCGATCCGGCCCATACCAAGGATGCCCAGACGGCGCCCGCCGATTCTGCCGCCCAACAACGCATTAGGAGCCCAGCCATCCCATTCGGATTTTTGCATCACCGAGAGCCCCTCGGGAATACGACGCGTCACGGCAAGAATCAGAGCCATGGTCATATCAGCGGTATCATCGGTCAGCACACCCGGAGTGTTGGACACCAGAATGCCCCGCTGGCGGGCGGTTGCCACATCAATATTGTCGACCCCTGCACCATAGTTGGCGATCAGACGCAGGTTCTCACCCGCCTGCCCCAGCAGCCCGCCGTCGATTGTATCGGTGATGGTGGGAACCAGCACATCTGCCTCTTTGACCGCGGCGACAAGCTCATCTCGGGTCATGGGGGCATCGTCTGTACGCAGCTGAACATCGAACAGTTCGCTCAATCGCGTTTCCACCGCCTCGGGCAACCGTCGCGTAACGACAACACTCAGACGTTCTCTTGGCACCTGTGCACTCCCACTGCTTTGCAAAACTTCGCGCGCCATGGCATCGTGGCGCAGGAAAAGGCGGGGCACAAGAACCCCAAGGGCATTGAAACCACCTTTTTTCGAAACAAGATCAACAGGCACAAGAGCAGACCGTCAGTGAGTGGTATTCTACCCGCAAAACGCCGAATAGCGGCGCTGATAAGCGTGATCCTGATAGGAATTTGCGCGTCAAGCGCAGCTGCACAGGATAAACGCGGCCAAGTCACAAACCTGCCGCTGCCGCGTTTCGTCTCGATGAAGGCGGCCGAGGGAAATGTACGGCGCGGCCCGTCTTTGACACATCGAATCGACTGGGTCTTCAAACGGCGTGGGATGCCCTTGCAGGTGACGGCCGAATTCGGAAACTGGCGGAAGGTTCAGGATCGCGACGGAGCCGGTGGCTGGGTACACTATGCTTTGTTGTCCGGCGTACGGACGGTTTTGATCGAATCCGAAATGCTGCCCGTATACACCAACCCCGATCCGAACTCACCGGTCAGCGCCCAGTTCGAGGCCGGAGTTGTTGCCCGGCTGGGCAGTTGCACCATTGACTGGTGTCGGATCTCAGCCGGTGGTTACAAAGGTTGGACACTCAAGTCGAATCTTTGGGGTGTAGACCCCGGTGAAGTTCGCGAATGATCGGCTTGCTCCGGTAACTAGGACGTCCGTTCAATAAAATCGCAGGTCAGCTTTACCAGTTCGGTGCCAACATCCTCTTGCAGAAAGTGGCCTGCCTTGGGCAGCACGACATGCGGTTGTCCCGCAGCGCCGGGGCACAGTTTTTGGAATATCTGATCGATCCCTGCCATGACTTTGTCATCTGCGCCAAAGGCCGTAAGAACCGGAGTTTTAAGTCCCTGTATCACCTCCCAAGCCTGCCTGTTAGGTCCAGCGGCCGGATCGTCCGGTGACGCGGGAACAAGCATGGGGAACTGGCGCGCTCCGGCTTTGTAGCTTTCATCGGGAAACGGCGCGTCATAGGCTGCCAATGTCTCGTCGGACAAGCTCGTCTCGGTTCCGCCTTGAAGGATGCCACCTGCCGGAAAAACCGGGACAGTCTGACTGAATGTCCGCCAATTTTCGAACGCCTCACCCATTGGCTGATCACCAGTGGGTAAAGCCGTATTCGAAACCACAATACGTGCGAATCTGTCCGGCATTTCTGCCCATAGTCTCAGGCCGATCAAACCGCCCCAGTCCTGACAGAACAACGTAATGTTATGTAGATCCGTTTTGCGAAGCCATTCTCCCATCCAGGCCACATGGCGCGCATAGGTGTAATCGTCGCGCTCGGTCGGTTTGTCCGACCGCCCAAAGCCAATCAAATCCGGTGCAATCGCCCGATGACCCTGCGCAACGAATCCCTTAATCATATGTCGGTACAGGTATGACCAACTTGGCTCACCATGCATCATCAAGACAGGCGCGGCCTCTTGCGGTCCTTGGTCGACATGGTGGATTCGCATAAACCCGCCTTCAGTGTCGTCGATCTGTGTGTAATGCGGAGTGAAATCGTAGTCCGACAACTCTTGGAAACGTTCGTCTGGTGTGCGCAGATATTTCATCTTTCACCTACTTTTTATGATGGGCTATTTAAATGAATGGCACGCACTTAGGTTGCCTGTCACATCACAATGCCTAGCAGCGGTTTCCGAGCACACCGTTTTTGCGGCGATCTTCTAGAGCTTGAGGGCTACGAGCCTTGAAAAAGCGATCCCTTTAATGCTGTCCTGAAGACCCCAGTATGGCGGCTGCTCAGGTTTGAAAAAATATTTTAACCTGAGCTGATTTTTTGCCTGAAAGGACTTGAACCCCCCAGACAACAATCGTAGATAGCGCCTCACCGTTGGGGTGTAGCCAAGTGGTAAGGCAGCGGTTTTTGGTACCGTGTATCGTAGGTTCGAATCCTACCACCCCAGCCAGTTCATCGGAACATGTGCGAATTACCCATAAGCGTGCAAATTTCACTCGGTTCGTGCAAATCGATGTCAATAAGTTTGTCTACTCACACTGTGTCGAAGATTTATCACCATCTGTGCATTTCTACTGAAAGCGCAGAACACTAGTTTTCCTCAGAAAATTGCTGCTGACTTTTTGTATCGAACCTCGGGTGGTTGATGCAAAGGCCGCGTCTAGGGTTCGCTCCAGATTTGTTGGTTCCGTTCCCAGATCTTCTCGCCAATCAGGCAGTCATAGTCTGAGGGTGCGATGTATTGGGCCTTCATAGCCTCTCCTATTGCTGGCGCTGACCCAATTTCCAGAACCAATTTTCGTCGTACGGCCTCCGCAAAACCTTGCCAGTCAAGCACCGGGATTACGAATGAACCAGGTCCGCCCGTCACACAGTTCTGATAGTAGACATCAAGATCGTCGAGGTGCCACTGACTCCCCATACCTTCACGGGTCATCAGCGGTAACCCATTTATGGTGATCGACTTCGACAATACTGCCTCACGGGCTTGCAAAACCGGGCGACCCTGATTGTTGGGCCCGTCGCCAGATACGTCGATAACTTTACGCAGACCTTCGAATTTGTTCCCTTCGATCATCCTTGCCCCGAAGATCAGGGCCTCAGAGATTGAAGTGCGGCGCAAGGCGGGATCGAAACGCGTGGTCAGAACACCCGCAAACTCATTCAGATCAGCGCGCGTTTCTAACAGCATCCAGTCAACAATAACGTCTTGTGTTCCCGCCCACTCGACGTATGTCAAAGCCACCCGTTGCAAAGGGCCCGACTGAACAGCGGCGAAGACTTCATCCGACATCAAGGCTGCGGCGTAACCCAGCCGCTGAATCTCGAGTTCTCGCTCAGTCATCGACCTTGAAACGTCGACAAGAAGGGCCAGTTCCAGATCGACTTCAATTTTCTCAGACGCGACAGGAGTTGCCGAGAGTGAGGCAATTGCGACAATTGCCAGGAGCAAGTTTCGTAGCATCACTTAACGGATGGCGCGATGCGCTGTTAAGTCAAGCTTCAAGTGGTTGATCAAGTTTTTGTGGACAAATAGCTCTACAACACGACGGCTTGGTTCAATCGTTGAGGATACGAATGTCACTTCAGCGGATATGCGAGAGGATCGCTTACTCGAACCGTTGTTCGCGCTTATTGTGCTCGTCAGATTCCTTTTCTCGATTGCTACGAACCGCCTGCCTCAGCACCTCAAGCTTTTCGGACACAGAAGCCCGGACCACATCTGAAGGATGCGACAGTAGTTCTTCAAAGGCCGTTGCACGGGCCTCCAAAATATCGGCAAGAGAGCCAGACCATCCACTAGGCCAAGCTCCTTCGAAAATCATCTGTAACACAGGTTCTTTATCGCTCGCCACATCAAGAAGGGCTTTTGCGTGTTCACTCACCGCGACTATCTTAGGATGATCGAGTGGGCTATTACCCGCTTCAACTGTCGAAAACGTCCTTATAGCCTTGGATAGCTTCTCGAGTTTTTCCTGTTCTGAGTTGGCCCAATCAATCAACTCACTTACGGGAGCCCGATTTAGTGCGGGCTCGCCACGACCGGATATACGTTCGCGGAATATCATGTGCGCGAGCCTGTCTTCCTTTTCGCTGCCGTCATAAACGCGCTCCAAAAGCAGTCTCGAAAAATTCGATATCAAGGGTGCAATTAGCTCCCCCAACTCAAAACTATACAGTCTGAAGGTTTCAACACCGTCACAGAGTAAGCGTACAATTTCACCAACCTGTTCTTGTGGAGCATCAGCCGTTAAGCAAAACTCTGCTACTGTATCAAGGTTGTGCTGATGACGGTTTCCTATGCTTTCACGATGCATTGCGCAAAAGCGTTCGATGGCATCGCGGCCAACCGCCAGCACGACTTCACTTGGGTAGTAATCGCTGTCTTTGTCCAAATGAAAGCGCATATTCAAGATGTCGAACACAACAAAGACCCCGTCGTCCATCTCCAGAATTGCAGTCAGGAGTTCCGCTAGTTTCTCGTCAGGTATGGGTTCGTGGATACGGCCAACACTGATTTGCGAAAAGCTCCACGGCATTAGGGCCTTTTGCTTAGCAAGCTCGATGAGTTTTTCCGTGCCCCAAGGCGCAATGTCAGCAGCGCTCAGAAGGTAGACAAAATGGTTGATGAGCTTCTCTTCCCCTAGCGTCGATTCCAAAAGGCTACGGAACAATGATGGGTCTTCGTTGTGCACTTGTCTCAAGTAGCCAAACAACAAGGTCGTGCGATGCTTCTCAGCACTCGACGAACGCAGATTTGAAACCAAGAATTCAAAGGTATCCTTCTTATTCTCACTCCCTTCTGCGATGCCCATGCCGAAGTAAACCAGAGCGTCAATGTGGTCTTCCCAAAGGCGGTCGCCAAGCTGGTCAATGTAGCTTCGTTCAACCGCTGCCAAGCGGCCTAAGCCAGCAACCTTGTCTCGAATTTGTTCCTCGTTTTCAGAATGCTTGCCTTCCCGAAACTCCATATGGTCCCACGTGTTGGTAAGGGCGTAGGCTTCAATTTCTGAGTAGGGGTCGCTCGGAGCGGTATACGCCTCCAGTTCCGCTAACTTTTCGAGATACTCATCATTGAGACGTTCCTTATCGTAGTATTGCGCACTCTTTATTGCCATCCAAACCGCAGGCCAACTTCCACCGGAACCATACTGTCGTATCAGATTTTCCAAGGACTCGAAGCAGCCAGCCCAAGTCCACAAGCCACGGAAATGGTCCGCCAACAAAGATTTGGAGGTGCCGACTATGTTGTCATCATTTGAAGCGAGACCTTGCTCCAAGATGGCGATGAAACCCTCGTACCACTCGAGCGCTTCTTCCTTGTTTGACGGCCGCCAACCGAACCCTCTTTTTCGCGCACCGAAGTCGAAGGGGCCAATTGAAGTCCAATGGTTTGCGTTGAGAGCCATATGAAAAAGTTCAACTGAGATTTCTCGCTCACGCTGGTTTGCGGAAAAGAAGAGCCGGCGTACAATTTGCTGTCGCTGTTTCGCCGAAGCAAGAGTGCCTGACAACAACAATGAAAAGAGCTGCTTGATTTGAGAAACAACGCTGTAATGGTTTTCGCCCTGTTTTTCACTCATCGCAAACTTGAGCATGAGCTCCATTGCGCGGTCAAACAGCTCGCTATCATATGCGAGATGCCTGAGTAGATGGACAAAGGTGCTGAACCTCGGGTTGCTTCGGCTGGCGAAGGTCGCATCTCGACACGCAACTTCCAAAGAAGACAGAATTATTTCTGGAAAGACTGGTGCGATGTAGTCCAAGCAGGCCAGCTGTTGTTCATCGCATTTTGCCAAGTCATGAAGGGGCGCTCCGTCCGCAATCCAGCTTTTTGCAAGCTCCTGTGCAGGTTCACAGTCGTGCAGATACCCCACGCGGTGGGCGCAAGACTTAAACAATCTGATATTCTCGGGTTTGAACAGCTCTTCGTTGATTTCATCTGGTTCAAGTACGTCCAGTACTCTGCGGGCAAGTTTGTTCGCAAGTGCATGTGGCAGCACAGCTCTCCAGTTGCCGCGCTTTTGCGCGAGTTGCCTGCGTAGCAGTTCGGCTTGCGCCTGCTTCAAATCTCTTTTGTTGGTCGCACCAATACGAGCCAGCGTTGCAAGTTCGTCGTTGTACTCAGTAGCGGAGACATTGAATGAATAGACCAAAGAAAGCAGTTCTGCGCTTTCCAACAAGTCTGTGTTCGCATCATTTCGCTGATTGAAAAGACGCTTGAACAATACTTCGTCCGAGAAGCTGCTCAGCGTTTCTTCGGGCTCGACACGAGCCGCAAGTGCGAGGGCTACCCGCGCATTTCCACCTGCAAATTCAGAAATCTTGTCGGCGTTGACCCGATTGAGGTCGGGGAAACGGCGGCGGACTAGTTTGGATACTGTTTCTTCGCTTGAAGGTTCGATGTGGACTACTTCTGTCTCTTCCGGTTTGTCGTCAGAGATGTCGTATTCAACGGTAATCAGCCGCAGTTTGGTCCCAGAATTTGTAACCTTTTTCTGCAACTGCCGATGAACGTCTGGAGGGCAGTTGTCGAGGATAAGGATGGCCGCGACATCATTGGCAATCAATGAGCTGACAAGTCCTGTGGCGGTTGGTTCTAGCTCTTCCCCTAAGTCTGCGTAGATAGTCGCAGTAGAAGGAAGAGCATCTTCGCCGACGGTCTCCTCAAAAAGCGCTTGAACAAATCGAGTTTTGCCGACACCTGAGAGGCCCGTAACTCTTGTGGCGCTACCAAATGGCTGGACCCGTTGTCTCGTCTCATTGATGGCCTCAATTAGGGGTAGTGGGTCGCGATTTGACCCAGATGAAAATTGAACACATGGATGGTCATCAGCCAGATAGTCATCTTCCAAAGCTTCCGGCGTGGCAGCCCATCTACCAAAAGTAGTCCAACCTGAGAGGGGTTTTCCAAGCTTATTCCGCGCCCAAAGAGAAACGCCAGGGTGACGCCGTAACCATGCCGCAAGACGGTCTCTGCCGTAGAAATCGAGATAAAGTTTTTTGCGGTGCTTTAAGGATGCAACGGCTTCGTTCATCCCAGCGATGCGGCGGTCAAGCATGTCTTTTGAGCAATCATCTTTGCCGCTGACGATGATATAGCTTCCGCCTCGCTTTGCGAGTTCCCTGATGATTGGACGTACGTTACCTTTCTCAAGCATTTCCTTCTTGCAGTTGGCACGGCTCATCGAGTGTTTTTTGACCTGAAAGCCTGTGTCCGGATGTGGCAAGAAATTTGGGGAAGATAGTTCACCGAGGTCGAATACGGACACGTCAAGCCCACCGTCTGGTGCTTCTTGAGCGCCACCCCAGTTCACTTTTGAAGTGGGCAGTCCCTGTGTGACAGCTTCTGCCTCACATAATCTACCAACCAGTTCGCGCAAATCAGCGTCGTTGAGGTTGGAAATATCAGATGGTTCAAGTTCGAAAAGTATCATGCAATTGGAAATTCCGCTTAGTTGAATGCTGATCAAAGGCTAGCACAAGCTGCAACCAATCCAGTGATTGCTGCAACTAGAGCGAACCAGCCGGTGGCTGTTTCGTACCAACCTTTCGAGGCTGCCTTAGCAATCTGCTTACGTGCTTCATTTTGCTCTCTCGCTCGGTCATCTGCTGGCGAACCATACGGCGGTCGTATCGTTGAAATTTATCCTTTGAGTAGACGAAGTACGAAATTCGAGCTCGCAGCGAAAGTCAGCTCTGACGGGCCGCGTCGCAGCAATCTAGACCGAACGGCAACGGCAGCAAAGGGCCGTCCGCAAGACTTTGCAAAGACCGCTTTCTGCGCACTACGCTCTAACAAGTAAACTCACTGAACGCCGGATTTTTACTCATTTCGTCGACGATTTGGCTCCAGCCAACCATCTTTATGCAGTAAAGCTTCGACATCCTCGCGCAGAAAGAGCGGTCCATAGTCCTCGCCGTTTGGCGCAAACCTATTCAATTTCTTTAGCAAAAACCTCCTATAGTGACCAAAGTCGTCTCTTATTGTCTTCGAAGTCACGAAGCGTTTGTGAAACTCCTCAATGTCTCCGATTGAGGCATAGATCCAGTCACCACCGTATTTTGGATGCGGCCTATGAGTTGCGGGTGTGTGGCCGGCAGAAGAAAGCCTTTCAAACCATCCCTGAGTACGTATTCCAACCGAACGACCAAACGCAGCCGCAGTGATCATTGGACCACCTGTGGACTCTACCTCTTCGTTCTTCATCGCGTCGATTTCTTCTTTCAGAACGCAAAAAGCGGTGTAGCCTTCAAGGTCCACCCGCCGTCCTAGTTGGAGTTTCTGGACTCGCACCTGCTTGATGATAGCGGCTAAACTCAGATTAGTGCGGTTTTTAGCGTCTTGAATCCGCTCCCAGCTCTCGTCAATTGCTTCGAGTGATATCGCGAGCTCGTGGAGTTCATCAACCAGTGCGACACCATCTGAAATGCGCCAAGGTGACTTTACTTTTGCGTTGGGAATCCGTCGTACTAGGATTTCACTTTGAGCCAGCGATGCAAACTCTCCTTTTGTTGCGCCTATCGCTTGTTGCATGGCGATTGGGCCGACCAGCGTCGGTATTTCAGCCAACAATTCAGCATATTTTACGGCTTCAAAAGTCTTGCGTGCCGCAGGCCTGTCGTCGTCAGAACCAATTGCGCCAGCGTGAACCAGAAACTGCTCAATTAGCGATTGCCCGATGCCTGTTTCTTGAGAAGCCGTAATGATTGAATGCAGTTTCCGTTCCGGTTGCACTATCCCCAATACGGTTTCTCCGGCAGCAACTGGCCAGTGGCGGATGATGCAGTCCCGCAGTATTTTTCGGAACGGGGCGAAGTCAACTTTTTCCAAGTGCGCTTGACCAAAATCAACAAACATACGGCCAAAGGCCTTCTGTGGCCCGGCTTTGGCAGCCTCTGCAAGCTTGGCAAGCTGATCTAAAGCGCCATTGATCTTGGCCTCTCCTTGGCTTGCTGCCTGAAACCCAAGAGCGCGGGCCCTCCGCAGCTGCGCAAACTGGTCCAAGTCAGATGAGGCTTCCAACCGTAAGAGCTCTGTCCCAAGAAGCGTGCAGAATGTTGTTGCGGCATAAAGAGTATGGCCGGACAGCCACGTGTCGTCGGCTCCGGTTCGCAGTCGTGAATCGAGCCAATGATCGTAGGGCGATATCTCGACTTGAGGCAGCTCCAACCGGCGTTCTTGGATATCATCCAAAATCGCCGATAAACGAGACGAAAAGTCATATCTTTCTGTTAGGGAATTCCGTTCCCAAAGCTCTACCAACGGGTGTGAGTGCTTAATGCAAAGATCAACTTTCCGAAACTGCCAATCCCCACGCATCGTCATATGAGCATGAGGTTTAATTTGTTCAATCTCAGCGTCTTCACGTAAACAATGCGGGCAGCCTCGGATTACCGGATTTCTAAGTGAACGAGACCCGAGGACTTCATCCCGAAAAACCATCCTAACGTCCCCGGCGACTTTTCCAGTCCATGAAACGAGTTCTTCGACCTCAGTTCCCGTCAACCCGCTGCAAGTGGTCAAGTAGTCCAAAGCAACTTCATCCAGTTGAACTATCTTCTTGAGTGAAAAACCCATGTCCAAGGCGAAGTTAGATGCGCTCACACCATTTACTGCTGCCATACGTGACAGAAACGATGGGATCGTTTCTCTGAATTTTGGTTCGACGCGAAGGGGAAGAGGCTTGG
Source organism: Ruegeria sp. YTSC325 (assembly GCF_059609525.1). Taxonomy (NCBI): domain Bacteria; kingdom Pseudomonadati; phylum Pseudomonadota; class Alphaproteobacteria; order Rhodobacterales; family Roseobacteraceae; genus Ruegeria; species Ruegeria sp. YTSC325. The sequence goes on along the minus strand of NZ_JBXWLY010000004.1, from coordinate 11,539 downwards.
ACACAATGTGCAATCGTTTACTGCGGCTTGGATCAGTTCCGCCTGTATGATCAAGCTCCTCTACTAAGTCCACCGCTGTTCTGATATTCGCGAAGGAGACCCTTTCGTGATTTTTTGCCAATCCTTTGGCCACTTGTTCTCTTTAATCCATTCATCCGTCCACTCTGCCACCTCGTTGGGCCTTGGAACGACCTTCACTACGTGCGCTTGAACAACAGCTAACAATGCCGGTCAGAACTCTTCCTCCGTTTTCAACCGTGCTCGAATCTCGGCAAACAAGTCATCTGTGGAAACGGATTCCAACGGACGACGGAGCACCTCTTCTTAAGACAGCTCATCACTCATCTCCTTCGCTGCTTGGAAGCAGTTCCACAACCGCTCTACCTCATCACTTGGATCATCTGAGACCCGCTCGTTCGCTTCCAGCTGATCACGCATCTCATCAGACAGCTGATTGGCAGGGAGAATGTCCACTTTTTGCAGATAGCCGGCGTCTGCCTCCGCAAGTAGGCGTTCGATTAGGGCTCCTGTTGCCGAAGAATCCGAGTAGATCCAACCAGATGCACAGCTCTCAATAAGATCCAGTGTTTGATTGGCTACATCTACGGCGGCTGGAGCCGTCGAAAGGTTAATAGGAGATGCGTCCAAGACCTGCGTGGACCACGACAGTGCAGGGTAGATGCGAGACGACCAAATTCGGGCTTCGTCATCCACCACCCTCAAAACCGCGATTTCAACTGGGTAGAATTGTCCTCTGAGGGCGACGATCCTCAGATCGCAGAACGCCAGGCTGATAATGGGTTCTGGCAAGCCAAGATCCTTGTTGACGCTGCCAGAGCCATTGGTGATCTCCACTTCGTTCTTTTCATCACTCATCGAAGGGGTTCCAATCGCCTTGCTCCTGACAGTGCGCGCACAGGGAAGTTGCCTTGTTCTTCTTCCGTACGATACCCCCGACATGACCACATCTTGCACATGTGCGCTTGCTGTCCAGTACAAGACGTTCGAGCGGGAGATCCAGGCATTGATCGTACCGACGGAAGATGATCTGGATTGAACCGTCTGAGCCCGTCGTCACATCCGAGATCTGCACTTGAATCGGTGTCTCAGAGGTCTCTCGAACCAGATGCTCCGCCTCTGCCAGGAACCGGCCAAGCAAGACCAGCCTGCCCGGACCAATGCTTGGCCATAATGATGCCGTATCAGCGCTCACCAGGTCTGGAAAGCGATTTGCTACGTTGAGCTCAAGATCTGTTGGCCACATCATCTCAGCGCCTTCAAACCGATCTTCGAGGTAGCGGTTGTAACACCAGCAACAAAGGGTGAGTAAGTATCCCCTTATGTTTTGGATTTCGGCAGAATTTCCGCATCTCTCACACCTCCTCTCGATCTCTTCGACACGCGTCTCCAGCTCATCGAGGATATTTCGATTGCATTCTCGTGTGTAGATGCGCAATCCGCCGAGTTTTTGCTTGATCTGCACGACCACCGGCAACTCATCCCCAAAGATATCAGGGTGTTGTGCAACACTGCGTTTTACATCCTCAAGCACCAGTGCGAGATGGTCAGCCCATCCCTGGCGAGGCTCTCCAAGCTCCCTCAGCACGCTTGTGCGGATGTCATTCCAGTCGACAACCTGTTTCATCACCCATCCTTCAGCGCGTCAGCTTTCTCATGAACTGCTACCATGCGGTTGATTTACCGCAAAACGGCATCCAAGCGATGCTTGGCAGTCTTGTGGTCGCCAAGACGGTTGCCATCAACGAAGTTAAACGAGTCCCGGTCTAGGGCAGAAGCGGGCCTCGCAAATAGCCCGGCCATTGCTGTTGATCAGTGATTACTCGGCGGCCAAAGCCTTCTGCCTGCAATAACACGATGCCTTGATCGGCACCTCGGCGCGGGCAGTGGCCTTGTCCAGTTGTAGCTTGATGTGGGCGGCTTCGACCGTTTCACCGCGCCTGGTGAGACATTCGTGCAGGCCATGCAGGCTCCAGACGTTACCCGGATGCTGACAGGCCCGACTAAGCGTTGCATCCAGGCCAAGGTCTGCACGGTAAACAGCTTCGGCTTCCTCCATCTGGCCCTGTTCAAGAAGAAGAGCACCCAGCGCATGACGGGTGGGTTGCATCCAGCCCCAGGGCTCGTCGTATGGCAAGTTGTCGTCGATCTCGACTGACTTTCGCAGATGGTCAAAGGCCGTCTCATACTCTCCTGCGTGATAGGCCAGCTCACCCAGCATCATTTGCTCAGCGACCTTCAGAATGTCCTGGCATGTGTTGTTGAACAGCATTCGGGTCTCAGGAACTCTGGCCAGAGCATCATAGAACATGGCTTTTTCACTCTCGGCTTCGGCGACCCTGTGTAGGTTGGCCAAGGCAACCGTCCTTGCGTACCGCATCATGGCAATTGTCACGCTGTAAAGCTCTTCATCCTCTGGCAGATCCTGATTGAGAATATCCTGCCAGCGACCAAACCTGATCAGCACATGTTGCTTCATTGGTATGAAGCCTTCAAACCAGTCCGCCATCGGCCGAAGAGTGTCTGACGGCAAGGTGTCGATCAGCTCATCGGCGGCTTCGATTGCTGCCGATGGTTGCCCCAAGAACATCGCACCGTATATTTTAAAGTGATAGTTGTGGCACCGATAGACGGAATAGAAATTGTCAGGGCCTTCGCGCTTCAGAAACTTGCGATCTGCCAATATGGCTTTGTGATTGCGCAGTACCACGTTCATGTAGTCTCCGCACAACACGTCGATATGGGTCGGCATGTGCAACAAATGCCCGGCCTCGGGCACCAGCGTGCTGAGCACATCGCCGTGACGCAGTGCCCGTTCGGGGAGGGGCGACATTTCCATCAGGTGAATGTACATGTGCAATAGTCCTGCGTGCTCCCATGCTCCGTAAAGTGTATCGAACGCATTTTCGAGCACGGATATTGCCTCGAGCGTATCGGCCCCTTCGGCGGGCTTTCCGGTCGGCAAATCCCAAAGCTGCCAAGGTGTCCGGTTCATGAGCGACTCGGCCAGAATCGCAGACACGTCCAGGTCCTGATCGAATTCGGAGTGAACCTTTCGCATCGCATCAGCGAAGGCATCATTCCACGGGCTGAAATCCTCAATATCCGATGAGGATGGATAACGCGCTGGAATGGCATCGATTAGCGCGCGTTCAACAGGCGTCAGCCGGTCCTTTAACGACGCAGCAGCCTGGATTGACGCTTTCGCCAAGGCGATACAGTCAGGCTTCTCGTCTTCTTCGAATGTTTCCCAGGGCTTGTTGTAGTTCGGCCCAATACAATACGCGATGCCCCAGTGCGCCATTGCGCAATTTGGATCCGCAGCCACGGCATTCTGAAAGCAAACAATCGCTTCTTCGTGGTTGTACGCGTAAGTCCAAGCCAAACCACGATCAAACCAAAGCTGGGCTTCGTCCGACGAGGTTGTGATCTTTCGGCTGTAGCTACCGAGATCATAGTATTCCATCACAATAACCCCCAAATTAAAGGTAGTAGATTACCACAATGGGTTGTTTCTCGATACTAGCGACATCAAAGCCGATCCAAGGCATAGACCCGTCTTATTTGAGTTCCATTAGATCGAAGCACTCTTCTGGGCGACTGATCAGCTTGTTGGCCGCGTGAGTGACGCGCCGTCCAATCCCTCCACAGTAGCCCACCGACAAGACCACAAACACCGCTCGCACAATCCTAAGACGGGCTTTTGAGAAAGCTGATGTTAGCAGTCAGATTGGTCTTTTCCGCCAACTATCACTTTTGGGGCTTGGTAACGTCGTGCGACAGCCTCCGTTCTAAGTGGCGTTGAAAACGTGTAATTTGCGCTCATTGCGGGCGTCAAAAATGCGGGCACCCTATCCTTCTAGCGTGGCAACTGCATGGTCGTGAGAGGTATGCGGTCGATGCATGTTGAGAATGCGTCGAGCTTCATTCGATTGTCCTGAAATTGCCAGAGCATGCGCCAATGAAAACTCAATAATGTCGCGTTGCGCCCGGCTACCACCAAGGCGTTCGTGCTCAGACATGACCCTGACGAATTTCTCAATCGCTTCATCCGCATTTCCATCCGCCAACGCACGGAATGCGCCTGCGACCGAAGCAACGGTGGGGCCTGCGGGTCCCTTTGCGCCGTCAATGGTTGTTTCCAGACGCTCTCTGTTTCCAGCCATCGCATGCGCAAGAGCAGCGTGAACATCCGCAAAAGCCAAGCCAGGTGAAGGAAAGAACTGAACAGCATAGTCGCTGAGTTGTTGCCAACGCTCCTGAGGAATTTGCTCGCCAGTCAAAAAGGCGCGGTGAACAATTGCCACACTATCAGTCAGAACGTTCAGTGGTGGCGCAGGAGGTCGGTCGGGGGAAACATAATCATCGAACAGCTTCCACATACCTGCCACATCGCCGCTCTCAAGCGCCCACAGAGCGACGTGCCAGCTGAGATGGCAGTGCAGATACGCTGTGAAGGGATAGTCTTGCCAGAATTCGCGCAGATAAGCGTAGCCAGCGTCCGTCTCCCCGTTCTCATAGTAGAGATGGGCCCTGACATGTGCACTGTGTGCGCTGTCTGGCTTCAACTCAAGCGCGCGCTCGATGTTTTCCGCGGCCGGGCCGATCTGTCCGGCCTCCATCTGGGCAAATGCATGCTGGCAGAGAAACCACCAGTCGTCGCCATAGTGTGGCTTCAACAGGGTTGTGTACGCAAGCTGCTCCGCCTCGCGTCCAGCCTGACCTGAAAACCCTATTAAGCCAAATACGCTGGTACATGTCTGAGCAAGCAAAATATCTCGCGGATGGTCTGTGACGTGATCTCGGATGCGCCTGTAGGCCTGCGGTGCACGCCCCTCAATGAGATCGCTGATAATGTCGATCTGGGCGGCTTCGCGCGGGCTGACGCCATGCGACAGTTCCTTTGCGACGGCTATTTCACGCTTTGCATCTTGTCCACGCCCGACAGTAACAAGGTAGCGCGCAAGCCCAACATGGGGCATGGCAAAGCTATCATCTGCCTGCATTGCAGAACGGTAAGCTTCTTCAACATCATCAAAAGCACCCAGAAATCGGTCGATGCCTTCAACGTAGGCGTCTCGCGCAGTTTGTGATGTGGTCGTTAGCGGGCTTCCGTACCGATCTTCAAGCATCCAAACCTTCCACTATCTGTACCAAACCTGTCCGTCAGTGAGCTATATGAGCATGCCTACCCATAAACGAGTCAAAGGAAATCGACGTTCCGAGGCGCCATGATTTCAGCATCCGTTTCTTTCAGAAGTCTCATTAAATCATCAACATGCCGTTTAAACCATATTTGCTATATCAAATCCCGATTTTCCAAAATTGGACTCCGAAAGCAATTTTGGGGATTATTCCATACGGCTCGACCCGCGTCCGGTTAGAGGAGAACGTAGGTATGACAACCCAAACTCGCCCGCTCATTGATACGGCTTGGTTGGCAGATAACCTGACTAACCCGAAACTACGCATCATTGATGTTCGCTGGAAGTTTAGGGAGGAAAACGGCAAGGGCGTGGCCTATGACGATAGGAGCGAGTTCCAAGCCGAGCACATTCCTGGCGCCGTGTATGTTGGCATGTCGACAGAGCTTGCAGACAGCACTCAGAACATTCCCGACATGATGCTCGGGCCAGAGGATTTTGGGAAAAGGATGCGCGAGTTGGGTGTTTCCAACGACAGTCATGTCTTGGTCTACGATGACTCCGGGCTTCCGTTGGCGTCTGCGCGTCTTTGGTGGGCACTTTCGCATTATGGCCATAAAAACGTGCAGGTCTTGGACGGCGGCTTGCAGCAATGGAAACTCGAAGGTCGACCCACTGAAACTGGCGATCCAACCGTTGAGCATGGTGACTTTAAACCAACAGTGCAGAGCAATTGGATTGCCCGCAAAGCTGATGTCTTGGATGCGATGGGTAAGCCCGAGGTCAGAATTGTGGACTTTCTACCAAACGACCTCTTCCGAGGCGACGGAGTTCACACATGGGGAGGTCGCTCGGGACATATCCCCAGTGCGGTCAACATACCGGCGATATCGAACATCGATCCGGACTTGGCACACACACCCATATCCGAACGTGCAGCTAAACTAAAGGAACGTGGGTCATTCAAGTTGGCGGATCATTCCAAGCTCCTCAAGCACTATCAGGACAAGGGAATTCAAACTGACGATGAGGTCATCGCCTATTGCGGCCGTGGCATAGCTGCTTCTTGTGGGCTCCTTGCGCTGCGCCAAATGGGGTTTGAAAAGTCCCGCCTGTATGATGGTTCATGGGCTGAGTGGAGCGCCGATGAGAGCCTGCCGGTTGAAACATCGTGAGACTACGATTTTGGGTCACTGAGGGTGGTCCGTTTTTGACGCGTTGCTAGGAGGATTTTTTGATGGCGGACAATTTTCGGCTGACCAAAGAAGCTGCGCAGAAGTACAACAACCATAGTGTGCCTGCGATGTTCGGCCCATTGGCTGAAGCAACCATGGAGAAGGTTCAGCTTCGAAGCGGGACTTGTGTCATCGACATTGCATGCGGCACCGGGGCTTTGACGCGAGAGATTGCAAGGAAACTGACGGGCGAAGGGCGGGTGGTTGGCGTAGATCTGAACGAAACCATGATTGAGGTCGCGCAGTCCAATCAGCCGGATTGTCGTCATGTGCTCGAGTGGTATGCAGCAGATGTAACCGAGTTACCTTTCGAAAATGCTACGTTTGACTATGCCTTCATACAACAGGGGCTTCAGTTCTTCCCCGACAAATCCACCGCTTTGCAGGAAGTTCATAGGATCTTACGCAATGACGGTCAGCTATTTTTGACATGTTGGCGCGCAGTGTCGCCCTTCAATGGAGCGCTTGCAAAAGCTCTCGAACGGCATGTTGGAACAGATGCCGCAGTAAAAGCCAGAGCGCCTTTTTCGTTTCGAGATGGGGACCTCATTTCGAACTTGTTGGTCGATGCAGGCTTCAAGATAGCTCGTCACGAGCCATTGGTACTTGAGCGAAGATTTATTGATCTTCGCGCGCAAATCATGGCGCTGCCAATCGAAACCGATCTTAGGGATGCAGGTGCTGACGTCACCAACAAGGTCGTGGAAGAGGTTGCAGACGCCTTGTCTAGATATGACAAAGAAGGCGTATTGCACGTACCGCAAGAAGCGCACCTATTTGTCGCCGCGGCATAGGTCAACGACCACTGACTTAGTTCTCCATTACGATCTTTGCCATGGTCGAAAGACAATGCGGCATTAGTGGCGGCCGAGCCTGGCTCGGCGTTGACGGTTGAGTCTGCATCAAACTATACTTTTGCCATGGCTAGTGGAAAATACATCGACGATTTGTCGGTTGGCGAAACCTTCGAAACCGGAGGCGTTACGCTGACCGAGGGAGCGATTATTGACTTCGCACTGGTTCATGACCCGCAGCCCTTCCACGTTAACAAAGTGGCTGCCGCAGAGTCGATTTTCGGCGGTCTCATAGCCAGTGGATTTCAGACAATAGCGCTTACTTTCAGGTTGTTCCGCGACACTGGTGTACTTACCGGCACCAATCTGGGTGGACATGGTATGGACGAGGTGCGGTGGCTGGCACCTGTGTATTCCGGTGACACGATCAGCGTGCGCGTCACGGTTGAGGCAATTACACCATCACGTTCGAAGCCCGACCGGGGAACGGTCAAATTCCGATACCAGACATTTAACCAGAACGATGTTGAAGTTCTTAATCTGATCATGCACCACGTGATGGCATATCGGAGTTAAGGCAGTTTGCAGCGACTTGGGCGCGCCGATCAATTTGACCTCCCATTGTCTTCTCCAAGAGTATCCTGGGGCTCGTCGCATAAGGCTTCTATTCGCAATTGCGGTCTTGGCGCACATGCAAAAAAGCTTGTTCGCGTGTTCTCAATCCTTATTGCCTAAATAACTACTTGTAGATTGCCGCATAGCGAGGTGCGAAGAACTTAACGAAGGCTCTAACCTCTGGCCGACGATAGGCTTCCGGCGAAATGAGCATTAGGTGCGGCACCGCAAGTTCAGGGATTTCGTCGAAACATCGGATAAAAGACATGTCTGTTTCAACCAGCTTGACATTGCTGATCCCAAGACCTTGCCCTGACCTGATCGCCGCATGCATTAGCTCCAGTTCAGTGAAAGACATGACGATCTGGTCCGGCTCCACGTGATTGGTCAACCATTCGTGGAATACATTTGGTACATCGTCCCGCTGAAAGGTAACAAACTGATGCCCGGCCAGATCATTAGTTGACCCCGGTAAGCCAAATTTGTCCGCGTAATTTCTGCTGCCGAACAAAGACCAGCGGGCCGTGCTGATCTTACGACAGATCAGGTCAGGATCGGGATGGGTTCTTGCAAGGCGCAAAGCAATGTCGGCCTCGCCCGCCATCAGGTCCAGCGCCCGAACGCTGGACAAAAACTCGAATGCGACATCCTGATTGTCGGCCGAAAACTCGTTTACGATTTCAATCATGCGTGCAGAGAAGTTTGCTGAATAAGCGGTGATACGGATGGGTTGTGTCGACGTCATTTCTTTCGCGTAATCGGCAAATTCAAGGACTGAAGTCTCGATTGCTTCGGCGAGGGGAACGAGGCGAAGGGCTTCTGGGGTCGGTTTGAACCCGTGCGTACCGCGCTCAAAAAGCGTCAAGCCTGTTTCTCTTTCGAGAACATCAATGCGTCGTGCAACCGTCGGTTGGGAGACCTTTAGCTTTCTGGAGGCCGCAAGCGTCGACCCTTCTCTGAAGACAGAGAGGAACACACGAATATCCGACCAATTTCGGAACCCGCTCTTCATTTTTGTAGAACAGCACAATTTTGTGCCGGATACCAGAAAAACGAGTGAACAGTTACCGTTGTTGCGACAGCGCAAGTAACTCGGAAAGGACCACGAGATGGCTTCTCATACAATGTCACCCAGCATCTGGACCGTATTTGGTGGACTATTCAGTTGGACCGAAAGAGCCTTTCCCGAAACCCGGAAGCCGAGGCCTACAGCCAACGATCTTCACGCGGAACGCGACTATATTAATGACGTGATCTGGAGTAATCCCGATGCGTTTTCGAGTGAGCTTGACGTACAGAACATGATGAATCTGTATCCAGGCAGGTTCTGACGACAATTAAGTATGGACAAAAGACTCGCAGCACTTGTTGGGGCGACTGTGACACCAATGGGGGTCTCTTGAATAGCGACTTTCATGAAGCCCGCGAGAGAACCTAGGCCGATTTACTTCGCTCAATCACCCCTTTTTGCGCACCACGACGATAAATTGGGTCATCGAAAAGAAGAAGCGTCCAGTCCTTGCAAGGCTGAGCTGCTCATCAAACCACGATTGCGCAACTGCGGGATCAACATGGTCATTTGCGACAGCGTATTGCTTCATGAGGTGCATCATCATGATTGCGAGGCCATCAGGCTTCAACTGGTGATCTGTCATTGTGAACGACAAGACATCTTCCACATGGTTGCCGCGAGCCTTTATCAGCGCGGGCAGTCTTTCCGGGACGGAACCACTCACAAAATGCTGGTTCCAGGACGTCAGCATCTTTTGCACTCTGCTAGGCTCATCGCTGAACCAAATCAAGCTGCCAAAGTGCAGATCGCTGATTACAAGCCGCCCGCCGGGTTTGACGCACCGCAGTGTGTCAGCCAACGCACCGTCTACGTCTTCGATGTACTCAAAGACCTGTACCGAGACGGCCTTGTCAACACTCTCATCCTCAATGGGCAAGCTATTCGCGGCACCAGCATGAAACTCCACGTTTGCATAGTCACGGCATCGTTCTCTTGCGGCTGCTGTCATATCCTCGCTTGGATCGATCCCGATGACATAGCCATCCGAGCCAACTGCGCGGGCCAACTCCGCTGTTAACATCCCGTTGCCACAACCGATGTCCAAAATAGTTTCACCGGGAGCAGGGCGCAGCGCATCAAATGACGCTTGTCGTCGCCGCGTCAATTCAGCTCCCTGATAGGCGGTTTCTAGTAATCTCGTTGTTTCAGCGTCAAACTTAAGCAACTCTCCACCCTTACAAAGCCCACAGGTCTCCAAACCTTATCAGAAAATGGGTTATCTACGAAAAGCAGGATGGATCGTTGAGTCTTGAGCATGGATCCACCAACATCAAATGAATGCGCCGACTTGATCCGACGAATGATATAACCTCGAGAGCGAAGGACGCATCTGCCGTTTTATCGGACCAGCTTTTTGTCGTCGTTCGAACGTAAGAACAACATCAATTCAGGGGATGTCGAGGCCGTTCTCTCGTCCAAAATCGGTATAGAAAGTGTCGCTGCGGTATCGATCCAAAGTGGCTTCGTCTGCTTGTCTTGGGTCGTTGCCAGGGCTTTGAACACCGGTTCCTTCTATGAAACGGTTCACGAGATTAAAGACACCACAGACCTGGATAGCATCGAACAACGCACTCTCCGACCAGCCTGCCGCATAGACCGCTTGGGCGTCTGCTTCCGTCATTCGGGATGGAGAGACAGTAAGCTTTTCGATGTATGCCAGCAACGGTTTGAGACGATCCTCGACGGGAGCCGTATCGCGGTTTTCCATCAGTGCCTCGATTGTCTCGACTTCAATACCGTAGGCTTTGGCGAAAACGATGTGCGCCCCATGGCAATACGCACAAGCATTCAAGCCAGAGACATAAGCTGCGATTAGTTCACGTTCAGCAACCGAGAGATCGCTCTCGCCCCTCATCACAAGACTTTCGTACGCGCACAGCGGAGAAAGCTTGTCTGGAAAGGCTTGATAGACACTTCCAAGTTTCGCGTTCTCCGGCAGAGATGGAAACAGGCGTTTCATTTAATTCTCTTTCAATCTTGCTATGGATTACGTTTTCTCAAAGTGAGGAACCAACGTTGTTTACGCAACCTTAAAGCAATTTCGGGTTCCGCTCAGAGATTCTATTGGGATATTGCGAACGGTAAGTTTGCCAGACGACACCCCCAACTTGTTGCTGCTTGGTTAAAGGCAATTTCATTTGAGCCGTTCTCGTAAATTTGCAAAGTCAGCATTCTGCGCATCGCTGACGTAGTACAGTCGGGATGCTGCGCGGCAGAGAAGCGAAGCTTTGCCCGATAAAGCGGAAGTTGACCCGAGCCATCTCAACATCCGATTTCGGTGTAGTGGGTAGCTCTCGAAAAAGTCTTCGAGGTGCGATGCTCGCCGAAGCCCATCAAATCTGCGATGGACGAGTGTTGTTTCAATATTTGCGGCATGGGCCGGCACTTCTAGTGGTCTTGGTCTTTGTTCTACTTTTGCACTCTTATGCCTCCTGATTTTGGTCTTGCACGCTTATGCTTTACGCGTTGCACAGTTATGGTGTTTCATCAAATTTGCCGCTCTTTAAGCTGTTGTTTTTAAGAGGCCTTTTTGAACAACCTATGCGAGAAAGTGCTGATTCGTGCACGCTTATGCTCAATTTGCAACATGGAATGACAGCAGGCGCTTGGGTCACCGATACCCCAGAAATGCCCCCGTTTATGCCCCAGTTGTTTCGGGTG